>JAGHVO010000060.1 GCA_018064245.1 Candidatus Colimorpha pelethequi | reverse complement strand
TATTGCTACCCAGCGCTGCCCCTCGACTTGCATGTGTTAGGCCTGCCGCTAGCGTTCATCCTGAGCCAGGATCAAACTCTTCATTGTAAGAATTGTTCTTTGTTTACCTAAACTCGTCCGTGTCTCATCGCACCTTGTGCGACGTTTGACACACGCTATCTCTCTGATCTCTGCGACTTCAATGTTCTCTCTCGCCTCCGGCTGTTTTGCTCAGCCCCTCGGGCGAAAACGATTGCAAAGATACAACCTTTTCACTATTCCGCAAAATATTTTTTCGTTTTTATCAAAAAAAAATCCATAACTTCATGATTATCCGCAATAAAAATTTGCATAAAAACATTCTCGAAACAGGCATCGTACAGAAAAAACAACCGAAATTCTTCTGGATTTTAATGGAATTTCTAATATTGAACGTCATAAACAAACATCAAGCAACTACATATAACTAATTATCAATAAATTACAATGTAATAAAGTCTAAAATCCAGAAAGCAATATGTGTATTATTTATTAAATTACAAATATTTACAGATACTCGAAAGGCATATTCAACAAAAAAAGCCTCTTCCCGAAGGAAGAGGCCATTATTATATATTGAAAATGCAATCAATCTCTGCGGAAAATATCACGCGTATAGACTTTGTCGGCGACATCGTCCAAAACAGTGTCGTAACGATTTGCGATAATTGCCTGTGAAACAGACTTAAACTCGTTTAGATCATTTACCACACGACTGCCAAAGAAAGTGGATCCGTTTTCCAAAGTGGGTTCATAAACAATAATCTGAGCGCCCTTCGCCTTAATACGCTTCATCACGCCCTGGATGGAACTCTGACGGAAATTATCGCTATTGGACTTCATTGTAAGTCGATAAACGCCAACAACACAAGGTTTTTCGTTAGAGGCGTCAAAATCGCCCCTGCTATAGTAATCATAATAGCCTGTCATCTTCAGTACCTGGTCGGCGATAAAATCCTTTCTGGTTTTATTGCTATCCACAATGGCGCGGATAAGATCCTCTGGGACGTCGGCATAGTTTGCCAAAAGTTGCTTTGTGTCTTTGGGAAGGCAATAGCCACCGTAACCGAAACTCGGATTGTTGTAATGATTTCCAATGCGTGGGTCGAGACACACTCCGTCTATAATCTGCTGCGTATCAAGACCTTTTAATTCCGCATAAGTATCCAGCTCGTTAAAATAGCTTACACGAAGCGCCAGATAAGTGTTGGCGAAAAGTTTGACAGCCTCGGCCTCGGTCAATCCCATATAAAGTACCGGGACATCTTCCTTCAAAGCTCCACCTTTGATCAGCGAAGCAAACTGATGCGCCTTTCCCTCCAATCGGGCATCGCCTTGAGGATAGCCAACGATTATTCGGCTAGGATAAAGATTGTCGTAAAGTGCCTTGCTTTCGCGAAGGAACTCTGGTGCGAAAATGATGTTATCGCAATGGAGCCGCTTGCGAATGTTTTCCGTGTAACCAACAGGGATTGTGCTTTTTATCACCATGATGGCATTAGGATTGATACGCATAACCTTGTCAATGACATCTTCCACGGCAGAAGTGTCAAAGAAATTCTTCTGGCTGTCGTAGTTGGTTGGAGCCCCAATAACCACGAAATCGGCATCAGCATAGCCTTCTTCAGGATTAGTCGTAGCCTTCAAAGACAATGGGCGTTTCAATATAGCGTCTGGCGGCACCACACCCTTTGACAACGAGACATCCTCGGCGAAGAAACGTTCGATATAATCATCTTGTATTGGAGATTTGCGATTGTTGACCATGTCGACACGCTCGGGTACAATATCCACGGCGGTAACCTGATTGTGCTGCGCCAACAAAGTCGCAATACTCAATCCCACATATCCAGTTCCAGCTACAGCAATCTTATACATTATATTAATATTAAATATTCAACGGAGAATTCATTCTGCAATAATCAGCATAAGCGTACCAAAGACCCGATTCCGCATCTTGTACGCGTTCCGACAGAGACACTTGGCGGAAAACGGACTTGTCGATGACTGGGAAATAGACATCAGCATCAAAGTCGGCATACACCCACGTCACATAGAGGCGCTGCGCGAAAGGCAGGAACTGCTTGTAGATTGCGGCACCACCAATGACGAAAAGTTCCTCTTCCCCTTCTGCTGCCTCAAGAACCTGCTGCACAGTGTGCATTACATCGACACCTTCGTAGGAGAAATCCTCGTCGTGCGTAAGAACGATGTTGCGACGTTTTGGCAACGGCTTTTTAGGAAGCGAATCGAATGTGCGGCGACCCATCACGACAGTATGGCCCAACGTAAGCGCCTTGAAACGTTTCAAATCATCAGAGATATGCCAAAGCAAGTCATTGTCTTTCCCGATAGCATAGTTCTGGGAAGTGGCGACAATAATCGAAATATTGGGAATCGGTTTTTGATACATAATAATTAATAACGAAAAAAGAGGACAAAATAGTATGTGAAGGTTGACAGACGACCATCAATAGCGAGACCGAGAACTGTGCATATTGATTTTCAATCTATTGGAAGACATTTACAGCACGTTGGAAGATGCCAGTCATGTAAGCGATAGCGAGGCCGTAATTGGAAACAGGGATACCCGCATCGATAGCAGGAGCGAGACGCGACGCCAACTGCTTGGGTGTAATCACACAACCGCCGCACTGAATTACCAAAGCATAGTCGGTAATAGGGCGATCAAGGGCAGAAAGTCCCGCCACCACATCGCAAGAGATCCGTTTCCCCGTATGCTTCGACAAAAGATTCGGCAACTTTACCCTTCCGATATCCTCACAAGTGACGTTGTGCGTACACGATTCAAGAATCAGCACCCGGTCGCCGTCTTTCAATTTGTCGATATGCGGCGTACCATTGATGTAATCGGCAAAAAGACCTTTGGCTCTTGCCAAAACGACGCTAAAGCTTGATAGCGGAACCGACTCGGGAACGATTTTGGAAACCTTGTCATAGACTTGACTGTCGGTAATGACCAATCGCGGCATATTTTTTTGTTCGTGCAAAAGAGCTTCCAATTCGTCGGGCTGACAAACCAAAGCCTTGGCATGATTGTCGAGCAAATCACGAAGCACCTGAACCTGCGGGAGAATCATACGACCTTCCGGAGCCGCAGAATCGATGGGAGTTACCAATACAACAACATCACCAACATGCAGGATGTCGCCCAACAACGACTTATGGAGGAATGCAGATTCAGGCAAACCCTCGCGAATCAACGTCGTCAAAGGTTCCCTCAAATTGGGATTTTTGGAGGTGAAGCGGAACACCTTCGTGGCATAGTCCGACTCGATGCTCTCAATCAAGGCGTCGTCGCACGGAATTCTGTCGATTTGCGTATAAATCAAAATAAAAGGAATATCCTTCTTGCGGCAGCGCTCCACCAAAGAGACCTCTTCCGCCTCAAACCTATTGTCGGTAAACAATATCAACGCCAAGTCCACCTGAGACAAGACTTCCAAAGATTTTTCGATACGCATTCTGCCAACCGACCCTTCGTCATCAATGCCGGCGGTATCGATCCAAACCACAGGGCCGACGCCTCTGACCTCCATCGTTTTTTTGACAGGATCGGTAGTAGTGCCCGCCCAAGGAGACACGATAGAGATTTCCTGTTCAGTCAAATAATTCAGCAAAGTACTTTTACCGTAGTTGCGGCGTCCAAAAATACCAATGCGAGGTTTCAATTCGTTAGGAGTCATACCAAATAAATTTTGTGCAAAAATACGACTTTGTTTTCGAGAAACAAGAAGCTGTTGCGTATAGTTTTTCACAACCCGATGTCATCAACGCCGCCAAAACGCGACAGAAAGTCCGAAAACAACTTATTCATACATAATTTAATAAAAAACAAACAATTAACAAACCGACATAAGTTCCCAGAAACAAATTCGTCACGGGCATATTTAAGAAAATGTTATTTTTGCGAAAAATTCTTTAACAATCAAACTTAAAAATTATCACTATGAGCATTGTTATCACTGAAGAAAATTTTGACGAATTCTTGAAACAAGACCTGCCTTTCATGGTAGATTGCGGCGCAACCTGGTGCGGTCCCTGCAAGTCACTCGCTCCCATTGTTGACGAAATTGCAAAAGAATACGAAGGCAAGGCCAACATCGCCACCATGGACGTAGAGGATTGTTCCGACATCGCAGCGCGTTATCGCATCCGCAACGTGCCCACCATCCTGTTTTTCAAGAACGGTGAATTGAAAGACAAAGCAGTAGGATCGGTACAGAAGAGCACTCTTACCGACAAAATCGACGCATTACTGTAAAGCAGTCGTTCTTACGCCGAGACCAAGATCTTGATAGCGGGAATAGAGAAATACAAATCGATAGACTTTTATGCACGTCAGGTAGTTGAAGGATTCATCACCGGACTGCATAGAAGTCCTTTTCATGGTTTTTCGGTAGAGTTTTCGGAGCATCGGCCCTACAATGCCGGCGAATCGACACACGACATCGACTGGAAACTTTACGGACGAACCGACAAGTTTTATGTCAAACGATTTGAAGAAGAAACCAACCTACGCTGCCAGATCATGATCGACCACAGCGGATCGATGCGATTCCCGATAGAGAACCAGGGCGACCTAGATCATCCCAACAAACTCACCTTTTCGATCTACGCCGCGGCCATACTTGTAGAAATCCTTTCCCGACAACGCGACGCATACGGATTGACCTTGTTTGGAGAGCAGATTGACATGCAGACCGACACCCACAGCAACTTCGCCCACAAGCAGCACATTATGCAACTGCTTGACGCAGAGCTACGCAACAAGTCGTTCGACTCCAACAAGCCCCACACAACCACAATAGCGGAAAGTCTGCACCTTACTGCCGAGCGCCTGCACAAACGGTCGTTGGTAGTCATTTTCACCGACGCTTTTGTAGGCAAAGAAGAGCAAGACAGACTGATGGACGCCCTCCGACATCTGAAACATTGCAAGCACGAAGTCATACTCTTTCACACCTACGAAACACCCCATGAGATAGATTTCAGCTACACAAACAAGCCCACCGAATTCATCGATTTGGAGAGTGGAGAGCGACTGAAAGTAATGCCCAACGAGATCAATGGGAACTATCGGGAAGAAATGCTGCAGCAGATTGAAACACTACGGAATAACGCCATTCAATATCATATTGATTACGAGCCTGTAAATATTGAGAAAGGATTTGAAAGCATCATGCGGCCATTTCTGACAAAACGCGCCAAACACGCATGAGAGGTTCCAAGAACGGACATCGGAAGTCCTTTACAAAAGGATTTGTGAAAAAACAAAGATAATCGTAACAATCCGCCGATTATTCAAAAAAAAATACTATCTTTGCAGATTGAAATAATATAGACAATAAAAAAAACTATTTATTATGAGAAAATATACATTGGTAATCAACCCCGGTGCAACATCAACCAAAGCCTCCATTTTTGAAGGAGAGAACGAAGTTTTCACCGAGAACATTTCGCACCCCATTGAAGAAATCCAGAAATTCAAGGAAGTCGCCGACCAGTTTGACTATCGCAAACAAGCCATTATGAACATGGTTCATGAGCACGGCGTAAAGGATGACGAAATCGCCATCGTTATGGGTCGTGGCGGTTTGACTCGTCCTTGCGAAAGCGGCACCTACAGAGTCAACGAACTTATGCGTCAAGAGTGCATCGCCGGTATCCAAGGCAAGCACGCTTGCAACCTCGGAGCCCTGATTAGCGACTCCATCGCCAAGGAAATCGGTCTGGAATGCGCATATATTTCCGATCCCGGCATTGTTGACGAGCGCCCTGCATACGCAAAAATCACTGGTCACCCCGAATTCGACCTTGATCCCACCCGCGAAGGCACCATCTGGCATTGCTTGAACCAGAAAATGACCGCAAAGCTTTACGCTCGTGAACTTGGCAAGAAATACGAAGACCTGAACCTTATTATCTGCCACATGGGCGGAGGCGTTTCCTGCGGTATCCACGAACACGGCAAATGCGTAGAAGTCAACCGCGCACTCTGCGGCCTTGGTCCCTTCTCCCCTACCCGTGCAGGTTCCATCAACGCCAGCAAGTTGATTGAGGTTTGCTTCAGCGGCAAATACGACATGGCAAAAGTAAAGAAGATGGTCACCGCAGAAGGTGGTTTTGTAGCATACCTTGGCACCAACGACGCCTACGACGTTGAGAAACGCGCCATTGCCGGCGACGAAAAGTGCAAACTCTTGGTAGATGCATTCTGCTATCAGGTGGCTTTGGAAATCAGCCGTCTCGCTGCCGTAGTAAAAGGCAAAGTTGACGCTATCATCCTCACCGGTGGCATCGCATACAGCAAACCTTGGATGGCACAGATCACCGAACAGGTTGACTGGATTGCTCCCGTAAAGGTTTACAAAGGCGAAAACGAGATGTTGGCACTTGCCATCTGCGGCAAGGAAATTCTCGATGGTGCACAGCCCAAAGAATACGCATAATCACAAAAAGTCTGCATAAGACAATCTAAAGGTAACTCCATACACAAAATGTGCATGGAGTTACCTTATCAAATTTAATCTAATATCAAAAAGCTTCATCCAATGAAGAAAGTATTCACAATGATTGTTGCGACAGTCGTCATGTTTGGCGCACTGGCGCAGAACAAAGAAGACAAACCCGTACTGAAAGACTATTTTGATTCGGCCTCATATGCTATTGGTCGTGACATATTCTACGGAATGACAAGACAGTGGGACAGCCAACAACTTCCTATCAACAAGCAAATCGCATTTAGAGCCATGATGGATTGCCTGAATGGCAACGACACCTGGACAGACCAGATGGCCATGCCCTTGCTCCAACGTTTCCAGCAAGCTTTCGAAGAACGTCAACGCGGCGAATTGCAGAAAAACATCGACGCCGGCGCGAAATACATGGAAGAGATTGCCAACAACAAGTCTGTTTACTCCACCCAATCGGGTTTGAAGTACAAGATTGTAAAGAAAGGCAACGGCAAGAAGCCGAGTCTCCACAAAGGCGAGAAAGGCAAGACTCCCGACAAGGTAAAAGTACACTACACCGGCAAGTTGATTGACGGCAAGATCTTTGACAGCAGCATTCAGAGAGGCAACCCCATCACGTTCCAGTTAGACCAAGTCATTCCCGGTTGGACGGAAGGACTGCAGCTGATGGACGAAGGATCCACCTATATGCTCTACATTCCTTACAATCTCGCCTACGGTGAGCATGCTCAGGGCGATATTCCCGCAGGATCGACGCTAGTGTTTGAAGTACAGCTGCTTGAAATCAATCCCAAATAAACCACATTCGCAAAAGCCTGCATGTCGTTAGGCACGCAAGCCTTCATTACAAACCGACGAATGGACACCTTTGGTCACACATTCAGACTAACCACTTTCGGCGAGTCCCACGGACTCGCCGTTGGTGGTATTATTGATGGATGTCCCAGCGGCATCGTCATAGATACCGAACAAATCCGGCAAGACCTGCAACGGCGCAGCGGACCGCGCAACGAACCCGACGAAGTCATCTTCCTTTCAGGCATCGTTGAAGGAAAAACCATCGGCACATCCATAGGTTTCATGGTAAAGAACGTCGATGCCCGAAGCGAGGACTACGAACCATTGCAACAACTATTTCGTCCAGGGCACGCCGACTACACCTACGAACAGCGCTACGGCACAAGAGACTGGCGTGGCGGAGGCAGAAGTTCGGCACGAGAAACCGTAGCCCGCGTTGTTGCCGGTTCCATCGCAAAGCAAATCCTCACATTCTCCAACATCAAGATTTCCACAACAACAAACATGTCTGACGATGCACCCGATGGCGACACCATTGGAGGGATCGTAAGTTGTACAATTACAGGAGTTAAAGCCGGAGTTGGCAATCCCGTTTTCGGAAAGCTCAACGCAACACTGGCGGGAGCAATGATGAGCATTCCCTCAGCCATAGGCTTTGAGATGGGCGCTGGATTTGGCGCAGCCAACATGAAAGGGTCGGAATACATCGACAACTGGAGCATAGGAGAAGACGGCAAGCAAATTGTCACAAAGACAAACCATTGCGGAGGCATACAAGGCGGCATCTCCAACGGCATGCCCATTGAGTTCCGAGTGGCATTTCATCCCGTAGTAACATTGCAGCAAGGAATCGACTGCATAGACGCAGCAGGCAAGATCCACCACATCAAACCAGGCGGACGCCACGACAACAGTCAGACGCAACGAGCCACGGTTATTGTAGAATCCATGGCCGCGATTGTGCTTGCAGACTATATCGTTGATTTGTAGAACTGTTGAATTGAGCAATCTATCATTTTTTAATACCGACATACAATGAAATTCAGATATCTTTTTCTCACCATAGCCGTTTGCCTTCTCGCATCGTGCCACAAGGCAGACACCTTCACCATTGAAGGCAACGTACAAAACGCCAAGACCCTCTACCTTGAAGAGCTCACCCCAGAAGGTCCACTATTCATCGACTCCATCAAAGTAGCATCCGACGGACATTACAGCTACACCTACAAGATGCCCTACCCCACATTCTACTACCTTCACGCTTCGGAGCGCGACTTTGTAGTGTTGCGCCCCCAATATGGCGAGAAAGTTATCGTGAACGCCGACGGCACGAATTTCCAAGGCACATACAGCGTTGAAGGCTCACCAGAAAGCGAATTGCTGTGTGATTTCCAAAACATCACCAATGCAGGAATAGACATTGTGATGGATTTGGGCAAGACCGACCAAGAGAACCGTGCGACCCTTGGAGATGGAACAGAAGCCTACAAAGTCGCCAAAGCCCAAACCGACTCCATTTTCTTTGCCACCTATATGTCGCAGAGAGACTACGCCGAACGTTTCATTCACGAACATTCTGGCGAACTAGCCTCGTTGATAGTACTTTACAAGCTTTTCATCGACGATCCCAACCTGCCTTTGGTACGTTCCAAAGAAGATTTCTTCCTCTACGAAGAAGTGTTGGAAGGATTGAGCAAAGAACTTCCCGATAATCCCCACACCGTCAACTTCAAGCACAGCGTTGACCGCATGCGACTGATCAATGAATCGGGAGCGCAAATCATAGACATCGACTTGAACGAGAATGAGTAAGGTATATTTCATCACCGACGCACATCTCCGCAAAGGTTCCGAATCGCTAAAGCGAGAGCGCGAACTCTGCACATTTTTAGAGCGGATCAAAGGAGATGCCACCCATCTGATACTCTTGGGTGACATTTTCGATTTTTGGTTCAGCTACAAAGAGGTTGTGCCGCGAGGGCACACACGACTGCTGGGCAAACTGGCCGAACTGTCGGACGCAGGCATCCAGATCCACTTCTTCATAGGCAACCACGACATGTGGGTGTTCGACTATCTGAAAGAAGAAATCGGACTCGAGATGCATTCAGAGCCACAATATATGGAGTTTGACGGCAAGAGATTGTACATCGGGCACGGAGACGGTTTGGGACACATAGACAAGAAATACGACTTTTTGAAAAAAGTGTTCCGCAGCAAGTTTAACCAACAGCTGTTCAGAATGTTACCATCAAGCCTAACATTCGGCATCGCCCATCGCTGGAGCGACCACAGTCGCACGACCCACGACCCAGACGACCTCCGATATTTAGGCGACGAACGCGAAGGGATTGTGATTCACTGCAAGCAAGAAATGGAGAAGGGGCACATTGATTATTGCGTATTTGGGCACCGTCACACAGCAGTACGACAAGAGATAAAGACCTCCACAGAACACAGCACCTACATCAATGTGGGGAATTGGATAGATGCGCGCAACTACGCAGTATTCGAAAACGGAGAGATACAATTGGCGAATTTCTCAATATAGCACACAATGGGCAAAATTGACAAAAAAAGGGTGGAAAATCTTCCACCCTTTCTTATTTCCTATCATTTCTAGCGAAGCCAACTACGAGGATTCTGGCTCTGCTGACCATTCCAAAGCTGGAAGCTGAATTCCGACGTACCATCAGAAGCGATATAGACCGTACCAATAGACTGGCGCGTCTTGACCTTGGCACCTTCGGAAACAGCCACACTGCCAAGATTAGCATAAACCGACATGTAGTCGCCATGGCGGATAATGATGCCCTTGGTACCGTTGGGACAAGTGAACACACGCGAAACAACGCCCTCAAAGACAGCATATACAGCCACACCCGGCGACGTAATAAGGTCGATGCCGTTGTTCATGTTTTTGCCACCCGAGCTATGGTTGTAGGTGCCATATTCACGAGAGACCTTTGTATAAGACACTGGCCAAGAAAGACGGCCTTTATTCTCAACAAAGTTGGCAGAAAGCGCCTCATCAATATTCTCAGACTTGGAAGGAGCGGAAGTGGAAGCTGTTGATGAAGAGGAATTTGATGCTGCAGAAGAAGATTTCTTCTTGGAAGCGGCAGCCTTTGCGATTTCCTCGTTAATGATACGCTGAATCTGTTGCTGCAACTGTTTTTTCTGGTTTTCCTTCTGGGTAAGCTGCTTGGAAAGCTGCTGTTCCCGTTGCTTTGCCGACTTGTAGCTTTTCTGTTGCTGCTGTTGTTCCTTGGCGAGTTGTTTCTTGTTGTTATTCTCCTGTTGCAACAAGATAGACTTCTCGTCTTTCTGGCGTTGCAAATCCAGCTGAACAGACTCCAATTCCTGTTCCCGTTCCTTGATAAAATTGGCCTGATGCGCCCTGTAGCGAGAATATTCCTTGAAATACTTAATGCGCAGATAAGCCTTATTGTAGGCATCGTTGTCCACCAAAAGAACCATCTTGTTCAAGTTGTCGCGTTCACGATAAAGCACCTTCAAGATATGCGCATATTCCACCTTCAGACTATCGATACGGGAGCGCATCACCACGATGCTGTCTTGCGCCTTGCCGATTTCGATGGAGAGGTGATTCATCTGACCGTTGATATTGTTAATCAACTTAGTACGCTCCTTGATTTTCTTATCCAAAATATCAAGTTGCTTGGTAGATTGATTCTTTTTCTTTTTGGCCTGAGAAAGCTCGTTGCTCAACTTTTTGATTTCCTGCTCGATCTTGGACTTTTGTTTTTCAAGATCCTTTTTCGACTGCGCCGAAGCGACTCCCGAAAGAGAGACGAGCATCAAGAGGAGAATCAATCGCGAAAATGTTTTCATTTACGAATGGTGGATATAAATTGATGAAAGTTCCTTATTTTGTCGTAGTTATTCAAATGCAAAAATACAGAAAAAGCCGAAAGCAAAAAGTCGCTTTCGGCCATTTTTATTCAATGTGAATTGTTGATAAACGCTACCAGTTGAGAATCTTCTTGAAGTCGTATTCTTCAGGATTTGGCAGATACTTCTTGGCGGCCTCATAGTCGTCGGGCGTGATGTAGTCCATGATGTCGTTGATATAGGACTGCACCTTGTTGCTTTCCACATTGACCAATCTAGGAGGAATCTTTCCTGTAACGGGATCCTGAAGGTCTTTGAGATAGAGCGGAGATACGGAGCCCTGATGATCGACATAGACCATACAGCCCGTGCAACCCTCGTTGTAGAGCTTGTGCACGCCCATACCCATCAAAGAACAATAGGTAAGGTCGAAGGCTATAGGAGTATGGCAACGGATTTCATAGCCCACTTCCACGGGACGGCTCTTGACCTTGAGGCCGAGTTCCTTAACCTTGCGTTCAAGCAAATCGTTGAAGATATGAGCCTTGGAAACCTTGCCCAACTCAGGATGACCGTGATCGTCGTAGCTGAAATGGATGCCCGACTTCTTGATTTCTTCGTCGCTGAGGGTATGGAACACACCTTCGGAAATCATGGCGGCGCCGTAGCTGATGCCCATAAGTTTGCGTTTCACGATACAAGAAATCACCATGTTGACGATCTTGTCCACAGTGATTTCGGTCTTGTTGAAGAATTCGGGAATGATGACCATGGGATAGTGGCAAGCACCGGCGATACCCAAAGCGAGGTGACCAGCCGAACGGCCCATTGCACTCACCACGAACCAGTTTTCGCTGGTGCGGGCGTCTTCCATAACGGCGGTACCAATTACGCAACCCTGAGCCTTGGCGCTGTTGTAGCCAAAAGTAGGCGAGCTGTTAGGCAAAGGAAGGTCATTGTCGATAGTCTTGGGGACGTGGATGTTGGCGATGGGATAATGCTTGCTTTCCAAGAACTTAGCGATACGGTTGGCGGTAGAAGCGGTATCGTCGCCACCCACGGTAACGAGCAACTTGATGTCGTTGTCTTTGAAGAGCGAAAGGTTGAAACGCTGTTCAAAATCCTCGTCGGTAGGTTTGAAACGGCTCATTTTGAGGACGGAACCGCCCTTGTTGAATATTTCGTCAGCGAGGAGGAAATCGACATCCTGCATTCTGGGTTTGTCGGTAAAGAGGGCGCTGTAGCCGCCATGGAGACCGATGACGCGATAGCCGTCGCGGAGAAAAGTCTTGGCGACAGAAGCGACGACGGTGTTCATTCCGGGAGCGGGACCACCGCCAGTAAGGATAGCTATAGATTTCATAATAAGTTAAAAATGAAAAATTATAAACGTAAAGTGAAATTTTCTTCTCAAAATTATTTCTGCAAAGATACGAAAAAAAATAGGATTTCAAAAAACGAAAAAGATTTCTTTTATTGGAGAGAAAATAGTATTTTTGCACTAGTAATAAAGATTGTATAAATCAGTAATAGGGAAAGCGTTGACCTAGTACTTGGTTTAAATAATATGATTTACGGATACTTCGGTGCGAGGTACTTGGATCACGAGCTGATGACGGGGTGGTTGAGTGTGGATCCGAAGGCGGACAAGTACCCGAATATCTCGCCGTATGCCTACTGCGCCTGGAACCCTGTGAAGTTGATAGATCCAGACGGAAGAGATGTATTGCCCACAAGTGAAGAAGCATGACTGTTCCAGAATCGGCAAGAGAGTATATACAACGTGACGAAGAGGGTATATTGATAGGGATTTAATAAATACTTTTGATTGTGAAAGCTCAAATTTCAGAGATTTAAAAGCACTTGTAAATAATGATTGCATTATTGAAGTATCCATCGCTCTCATACAGCAAATGTGTTATTAAGAGTTCTCAACATATTATTTACAAGTCCACTAGGTGGGTTCTATAAATTCATTTTTTGACCTAAAGATGGCATAGTGCTATGGCCAGCGACCGAAGAGGAGCTAACCCTTTGTTCCTCATTTTAGGTTATTTAACTTCTTTTACAGCCTCATTTATCGAATAGGTTTCGAGGAGTGAATTCGGTTGCAACGTTACACTTTTTTCTTCATATAGGCATCATTTTATCTGTATTTTTGATGGGGGGGGGTAAATTCCTGGTCGAACATGCCTGTTTCAGATGATTTTTTGTATGCCATATCAAGACTCTTCAATTATTTTGCAAAAATACGAAAAATTATCAAT
>JAGHVO010000052.1 GCA_018064245.1 Candidatus Colimorpha pelethequi | reverse complement strand
CGTCACATCCTGGGGCTGGAGAAGGTCCCAAGGGTTCGGCTGTTCGCCGATTAAAGTGGCACGCGAGCTGGGTTCAGAACGTCGCGAGACAGTTCGGTCCCTATCTGTTGTGGGCGCATGAAGTTTGAGGGGCTCTGACTCTAGTACGAGAGGACCGAGTTGGACAGACCTCTAGTGTACCGGTTGTAACGCCAGTGGCACCGCCGGGTAGCTATGTCTGGAAGGGATAAGCGCTGAAAGCATCTAAGTGCGAAGCCCGCCCCAAGATGAGACTTCGATACAGGGTGGTCGCAGACTACGACCTCGATAGGCTGCAGGTGTAAAGCCAGCGATGGCAAAGCCGAGCAGTACTAATTACCCGAAGGCTTTCCGTATTTCTCCTATATGTCTTTCGTCCGGTTGTCAAAAGGAATACTTTTGGCGGCTATGGAGCGGGTGTTCACCTCTTCCCATTCCGAACAGAGAAGTTAAGCCCCGCATCGCCGATGATACTGCGCATGTTCGTGGAAAAGTAGGTCGCCGCCAATCTTCTACAAGGGAGCAAGTTGCTTGCTCCCTTTTTTTATGCCCAATTCCTATCAAAACTCCCTCCATCCTTCCAATCTTCCAATCTTCCAATCTTCCAATTTTCATTCGCAAGGCCATAAGTGCTGCTCTTCTAATAGATAGTGAATGTTGCTTTTGCGATACTTGTCCCACAATTCGGGATGTCTGCCGCAGAGCTTTTTGCAGCACTCATCAAGTTCATAGAGCCGCGTTTCGTGGGGTTCGCCTTTCCCAATCAGACTGTTCAGTATATAGCAGTGTCCTTCAAACAGACTTTGGCTTGCCGTCACAAGGGCGTTCAATGCGTCAAGTGGTTTGCCTATAGATTCATATATGCAACTGAGCTCTTCGTGAAAATAACTAATGTTCAATGTGATCGAGGATTCTAAACATAGTTTGTCCCATCCGGTTTCTGAATAACGATATCGCTTTTCCACAATGTTTAATTGTTTCATGAGATTGTCAATTTGTTGGTTGATTTCGAAAATCTGGTTTTCGGAAAATGTGGGGTGTGAAATAATTTTTCCATTGTTGTTGATAGCCATGTGTGTGTTCTCATTGTTACGACGGTATTCGTTGTTTTTTTTCATAATTTTGATTTTTTTTGATGTGATTTGTAATTTTCGATTGATTTTGATAATTCTAAATGATACTATATTACGCTAGCCTTTTAAGAAAGCGCAAAACAATTACGATTCAGCTTCGAGTGTTTCGAACTGATTCGTGGGTTTCGATTAGATGCTGAGGGTTGTTGGACGGCTCCAGTTGATAATCGGTGGACAGAAAAATTGGAGTTATTATGTCAAAGAACGCTCGGTACGGAGCTTCAGAAAAGGGCATAATTTAAGCCTTTCTGGAGTTTCTTTGCTCCGTCCGATAAGGTTTTCTTTGACAGAATTATCAAAAAATCAATGGGATATATGCATGGCTATTGTCATTGTCGTGATGCAAATATACACTTTTTTTATTATTAGTGTTTGCTAATTTCTCTTTGCTTCGTTTGAAACGAAGAAAGTTCCTGTTCAGTGGTAGCGGAAAATCTGACGACTTATTTAACGACGACTACTTTTCTGGCGGGTGTGGTGCCGACTTGTATCATATAGGTGCCGGTGGTAGGAACGGGGAAGATGCGTGTGGTAGATGCTCCTTGGTCGGTGATGAGGCAGCGCCCTAGGTTGTCAAAGATACGTATCTGCTGTCCAGGAGCGTTGGTTATGACTATGGAACCATCCCGTGTTCCTATTGTGTAGTCTGCCGTTTCTGCATCGTTTATTCCTGTCGGGTTGGCTGCGAAGGATGCCATGAAGGTGAGGTCTTCATTGAGGGTGACTGTTCTGGGGTTCTCGGTGCTTCCGTCGTTCCATTGAATAAATCTGTATCCTTGGAGGGGAACGGCGGCAATCTCAATCGCAGTGCCTTCGGGGTAACGTCCGTTTCCTGCCACAAGTCCTTGATTAATGTTTGCTGACTGGCTGGTAAGGGTGTAGTAGGTGAGGGGCTGGATTATGGTGTCATGAATGTAGATCGTATCATAGACTACAGGGGTAAAATATGCGGTAAGGTTGGAGTCGCCGGTGAGGGTGAATGTGAGTGGGTTCTCGGTGGAACCGTTGCTCCAGTGGCTGAAAATATAGCCGTGGGCGGATATGGCTTCAAGGGTTCCTGTCTCTCCTGGGACATAGTATCCCGACCCTATCACATTTCCGAATGTCGGATCCTCTGGTACTCCTGTGATATGGTATAGGTTGTCATACGCAACTTCACGGTAGAAGTTGATGTTGTTGCAGGAACTAGTGTACCAATACCAGTAGCTGAAGAGTTGGAGCAAGGATATGTTTTGGTATTGTCCATCAATATAATAGGAATGGTTGATGCCTTTGCCTGCGATGCAATAGTTATAGTCGTAGCGTCCGAAATAATCTCCGTTAGGGTCTGAGTTTTTGTATGTGGGGTCGGCAGGAATCCAGCCGTATCCCTGAAGGTAAAATTCAGCCCATATATGCATGTCGTTTCCATTGTACGGAGAGAAACCTATCACATGGCGAGCGGGAATGCCCTTGTTGCGTAGTATGGAGATATAGAATGATGCAAAGTTGCCACAGTCTCCGCCTCCATCGGCGATAATATCTGCAATGGAATGGAGTCCTGTGTTGGGATTTTGGTAAGTGAGGTGACTGGCTACATATTCATAGCTACGCCGTGCAAAATCTAATATATTGGAAGACTGGCCCCAGATCAAATCTGCCAGTGAATCAATGACTGGGTTCTGTGGGGTGACATAAACGTCTTCGGTACCTGTAAACCAAAGGATTTCCTCGGAGGTTGGATCGTATGGATAGAGTGTTGTGATGCTGTCCAGGTTCCGTACGAAATGTGTGGAAATGAAATCGAATGTGTCAGTGTAGGTGATCTGACTGGGAAGATTCGTGAAGTTCGTGTTTTTTAACCAGATATAGCGGTGGTCTTCGTCGGTGGTACGCACCTGACCTTGAGGTCCGAAACGATGATTTTCTACGTACTGGTAGTCGTTCGATTCGCAGTAGGGTAGGTGGAGAATGATTTTGCTTAGGCTGGAACAGTCGGAGCGGTCGATAGTGACGCTGTTATAGACGCGAATAGGGCTTTGGGCGGACACTGCCCAGGTGCCGCATACAATAGCTGTCAATATAAATGATTTGCAGGCTTTATTGAATAATGATTTCATAGTGTTTTGTGGCTGATGATTCAACATAACTAATAAATGCGAAATTACACAGATTTTTTGATATGGCAAAATGATTTTTTATAATTCGTTAAATCATAAATCAATAGCCATTCCTATTCTGAATAGAAAAGTTAAGCACCTCATCACCGATGATACTGCACTTTTTTGTGGAGAAGTAGGTCGTAGCTAATTTCCTAAAAGGGGAACAAGAAGAGATTATTTATTTGTGATTCTGAAATTTCCGTAAATTTGCCATGTTTTTTTTTCTTGGTTGCGTTAGTTTTTGAACTTTTTTGCATCTAATTAGATAAACAAGATTTTTATGGAACAATTGGAACAAGATTTTTTGGAACTCTTAAAAAAATGCGAAGGCACTATTTTCAAAGTGTGTTTGATGTTTACTGATAGGCAACCTGATAACGTAAAAGACATGTATCAAGATATTGTCTGCGATTTGTGGAAAGGGTTTCCTTATTTTAGAAAGGAAAGTAGTATGAATACATGGGTTTATCGTATTGCGCTTAACACGGCTGGAATGATTCGGCGTAAAAATAGAATAAAACCATCTTTTATTTCACTTGACGAGACTGTGTATAATAAGATGATGGTTGATGAAAGTGCGACTGCGTTGATAGATTGTCTATATGAGTTGGTTGACAAACTCGGAAAAAGTGAGAAGTCAATCCTTTTGATGTATCTTGATGAAATTCCGCAAAGTGAAATTGCGGTCGAGATGGGCGTATCGGAAGCGGCCATAAATCAAATGATTTATAGAATAAAGAAAAAACTTGTCAAATTAAATAATAATTGAAATGAAAAATTTAGATTTTGAACAGCTTGAAAGTCTATGGAAAGACTATGGTGAAAAAATGGATATGATTGCTGAAACAGGGCACAAAGTGCACTTGACTATTTCGAAACACAGAGTGGCTAGTGGCTATCAGAAAATGTTTTACGATAAATTGTTTTTCACTTTGTTTTGCTGGACGGTTGTGGCTTATTTCGGATTCTCCGCAGAGATATATTGGGGGGATTACCGTTATTTTTTAGCCTATATTGTGTTTGTATTTATTTTTTTTGCCAGCGCAGTTGGGGCTACCTTACGTATTGTACGAATTCATAAACACAATCCGATAATCACTCCTATTTTACAAATGTACAAATTCTATGACGAGATGTTTCTTTCTGAGAAACGAGATGCAATGTTCTCGATAATTTCGTTACCATTTTTGCTCTCTTCTGGACCAGTTGTTTTTGCTCGTGAAAAAGGGTTTGATTTTTTCGCTCGACCGATAAGTTATTATCTTCCTGTAATAGTCGTGGCTCTTGTGATAAGTGTAATAGGGGAGTGGTGGTATTATCAGCGTAACAAGGCCATATTACATCAAACAAAAGAAAACATACAGCAATATGATGAATTGATAAACAATAATTAAAACCACAAAAATTTACTATCCTATGGCAAAATATCCTGAGAAAATCATCGTAGATGTAGATGCTAGGTTGCATCTGCAACATACTGATGTTCCAGATCGGAACATCAAATAGTTCAAGTAAGCGGAACTATAGTGTCCTATCCAAATGAGGGCTCATATGAGGTTAACTTATACCAGCAAACGGGGTCCCGTTTGCTGAAATGACAGGTATACCATGCGTTGTTGTTATACTTGTTTTTATTTTGGATTGGCCATCAGATACAGAATTGATTGAGAGGGAACAAAAAGGCTTACCTGCTCCTAAAAACTTTCTTGATTTGAGTGATGGAGAATATAGTGCAAAAGTTAGAATGAATTTTAAAGATGGATATGCTTTCAAACGTTGCTCAATGAAAAAAATCGGTGAGAATCACTATCAGGCAACTGTTGATACTGTTCATCGATATCCTAAGTCAAAATCACAAGGTATTGTACGTTTGCTTCCCCATGATATAACGTTGATTGACGCAGGTCAAGGAAGAGCAATAGGCCGTACCCAGATGCATTGGTTGCATGAGAATAACACAATCACTGGCGGTGACATTACTATGTTGGTTAACTTTGCAAACAAAGAAGCAAGGCTTCCAATGACGGAGATATATTCGTATGAGTATGAACATTCTTCAATTGCAGAATTACCATTGGTTATAAATGCCAAAGGTAGAATGCTTGGTGTTGATTATGCACCAATAGAGGCTGTTTTTGATGAAAAGAATAGAGTGTATCCTGAATAATAAAGTGTTTTCTCCATTAATATTGCATGTATGTTAAAAGGTGGTGCTTGCATCACCTTTTAATTTACGAATATTAGTGGAGCAATTATTCTTTTGTGTGAATTGCTTATTTGGAACAATATTATATTGTTGAAATTGTTTTAAAAATGGAGCTTTAGTATTTGAAAAATTATGCGTAAATTTGCAACTATGGAAACTGTGCCGATGCCCGTTGCAAAACGCAAGGATAGAATGTCTTACGCCAATGCGTTTGACTTGAATGGAAAAGTGCCCCCTCAGGCTTTGGATCTTGAGGAGGCTGTGTTGGGTGCGCTGATGCTTGACCAGATTGCGTTGAGCAACACCATCGAGACTTTGCATGTCGAGTTTTTCTACAAGCCTGAACATCAATCTATATTCCGTGCAATCTTCAAATTGTTCGAACAGTCGCAGCCTGTCGATATGATGACCGTTATCGATCGCTTGCGTCAAGATGGAGAATTGGAGGCTGCGGGAGGCTCTTACTATGTCGCACAGTTGACTAACAAGGTCGTAAGTGCCGCTCACATTGAGTATTATGTGCGTGTGTTGAGCGAGAAATTCATTGAGCGAGAACTGATTCGCATCTCAACGGAAACCATTACCTCTGCATACGACGATACCACGGATGTGGTGGATTTGCTTGACAAAACGGAGCAACGTTTGATGGACATCAACGACAAGAACTTCCGCGCCGACTACCACGATATGCGTTCGCTAGTGGGTCAGGCTACAGAACAGATCAAGGCCTCCCAGGAAAACAAAGGTAATTGCGCGGGTTTGCCTACGGGATTCCTTGAATTGGACCGCACTACTGCTGGTTTCCAGCCTGGTACATTGATCATTCTCGCAGCCCGTCCAGCTATGGGAAAGACTGCTTTTGCGCTAACCATGGCACGCAATATCGCTGTGGATTTCAAGAAACCTATCGCTTTCTTCTCGTTGGAAATGACGGCTGTGGAATTGACTATGCGTCTGATCTCCAGTGAGGCGGAAATTCCTGGCGAGGATTTGAAGAAGGGCGACAGAATCCAGCCTTGGCAGATGGAACAGATTCTTACCAAGACGCAGACGCTGAACGAGGCTCCTATCTATATCGATGACACTCCTGGACTTACTATCTTTGAATTGAGGGCAAAGTGTCGCCGACTCAAGCAGAAATATGACATCCAGATGGTCTTTATCGACTATCTGCAATTGATGACCGCCGGAGGCGACAGCAAGAACGGCAACCGCGAGCAGGAAATCAGCACGATATCGCGACAGCTCAAGGCCTTGTCCAAAGAGTTGAGCATTCCTGTGTTGGCTTTGTCTCAGCTGAGCCGTGCCGTGGAAACGCGTGGTGGTAGCAAAAAACCGCAGTTGAGCGACTTGCGTGAATCGGGTGCTATTGAGCAGGATGCCGATATCGTAATGTTCATCTATCGTCCTGATTATTATGGTATCGATAGTGACGAAAGGGGCTCTACGCAAGGTATGGCGGATATTATTCTTGCCAAGCATCGTAGCGGCAGCACGGGTGAGGTGCGTTTGAAATTCGTAAATAAATATGTCCGTTTCGAAAATCCGGACTATGTTCCTGTGAATCAGTTTGCTGGTATGAGCGCAAGCGAGGGCTTTGATGCCCAGTCAAATACTATTGTCGTGGATTCTAAGATGAACCAACAGGATGGTGGGGAAATTCCTCCTTCGTTGCCGCCCGACACAGAAGTCCCGTTCTAGTATTGCTACCGTCAATAAGTCACATTTTTAGATAACAAAAAAACAAATATAAAAATGGAAAAGAAAGACCTTTTAAAAGAAACCGTCAAGCATATTGACATCAAAAAGTATGATTCTACCGAATTGATCGACGCTATGCGTTCGATGTCGTTCACTTCTCGCGACACTGCCCGTGCAGCCGACATTCTTACCATGATGTGCAAGGAGAAAGATTGCACCAACATTCTGACCATTGCAGGTTCTACCTCCGCTGCTGGCTGCATGCAGGTGTATGTTGACATGGTCAAGAACAAGATGGTTGACGTTGTGGTTTCTACCGGCGCATCCATCATCGATATGGACCTTTTCGAGGCTCTTGGTTTCAAACATTATATCGGAACCAAAGAAAATGTCATCCCAGACACCAAATTGCGCGAACTCTACATCGACCGTATCTATGATACTTTCATCGACGAGGAGGAACTCCAGGCTTGCGACAACGCTACCTATGAACTCTCCAACATGCTTGAGGCCCGTCCTTACAGCTCCCGTGAATTCCTCTATGAATTGGGTAAATGGTTGCACAATGGCCGTGGCGTGAAGAAAGAAAGCCTTATCCAGACTTGCTATGAGTGTGGCGTTCCTATCTTCTGTCCCGCATTCAGCGACAGCAGTGCTGGTTTCGGCATTGGCAAGCACCAGTGGGAACGTGCTCAGAAGGGTGAAAAATACCTGAGCATCGACTCTGTTTGCGACTTCATTGAACTTACCAAAATCAAGATGGCGGCTCCTCAGACTGGCCTCTTCATGGTAGGCGGCGGTACTCCCAAGAACTTTGCACAGGATACCGTTGTATGCGCCGAAATCCTCGGACACGAAGTTCCCATGCACAAATATGCCATCCAGATTACCGTGGCCGACGTCCGCGACGGCGCTTGCTCAAGCTCTACGCTGCTTGAGGCTGGCAGCTGGGGCAAGGTTGACGACAAACTTCAGCAGATGGTATATGCCGAAGGTACCACCGTTATCCCCGCAATCGTTTCCTACGCTTACCACAACAATTCTTGGAAAGATCGCGAATACAAGAACTGGCAGAAAATCTTTGCAAAATAAATATTTCTTGAAATTGGCTGATGAGGCACGCTTCACCAGCCAATTTCACTCTTAGTGAACCGTAAAATGGAACAAAGTTTGAGAGCGCAACTGCGTGAAATCTTGCATCAGGAAGTGGTGCTGGCAACGGGCTGTACTGAGCCTGGTGCTGTGGCGCTGTGTGTGGCAAAAAGCCGTGAACTGTTGGGTGAAATGCCCGACTCTGTAGAGGTTTTGATGAGTAAGAATGTATTCAAAAACGCTATGGGTGTTGGCATCCCAGGAACGGGAATGATAGGTCTGCCTATCGCCGTGGCCATGGCTTTGAATTCAGGAAGATCGGAACGACAGCTTGAAGTGTTGATGCTTCCCGAACAGGAAGTGTCTCAGGCGAAAGAATGGCTCGCCAACAACGCGGATCGTATCCATATCGGGGTGAAAGAGACTTCCGACAAATTATATATTGAGTCAACCTGTCGTAAAGGTGACCAAACTGCTCAGGCGGTCATTGCAAAACGTCACACCAATTTTGTATTTCTTTCTCGTAATGGAAAGATTTTGTCGGCTTCGTCCGACGCGAATAATTGCGGGCAATCTGCGGCGGCGACGGCTTCTGCCCAACCTTCAGTCGTACTTACGGCACGTATGGTCTATGAATACGCCACGACAGCTCCGCTGGAAGAACTTGAATTCATTCGTGAGACAGTAAAATACAACGTCGCTGCTTCGAAAGAGGGCTTGAAAGGCTATGGCTTGCACGCCGGCGAGATTCTCAACATGAATGCCTCGGGCGACATCGTTCACACGGTTGTGGCTCGTACTGTGGCGGCCAGCGATGCTCGCATGGACGGCTGCACGTTGCCAATCTATAGCAATTCAGGTTCAGGCAACCAAGGTATAGCCTGTACGGTTCCCGTCTATGAATATGGCACATTGAAACACTGTTCCGACGAGCAGATTACGCGTGCGCTTATCCTTTCGCACTTGATGTCAATCTATGTAAAACGCGGCATTGGACGCTTGAGCGCTTTGTGCGGCATTGTCAATGCATCGATCGGCGTAACTTCGGGTATCGTTTTCTTGCATGGTGGCAGTTTCGACCAGATTGGATATGCTGTCAAGAACATGATCAACACCCTGGCGGGTATGGTTTGCGACGGAGCGAAGCCGAGTTGCGCCTTGAAAATGTCCACAGGTCTCTACAGCGCTTTTGTTTGTGCTGAACTTGCCTATCATGGACATGTGGTTGACGCTACCGACGGCTTGAGTGAGCGTGATTTGGACGAGTCTATCCACAATTTGGGTCGCTTGGGTCACGACGGCATGAATCAGACCGACGATGTGGTTCTGGACATCATGACGCATAAAAAATCCTGACCACGGCATCCTATGGGTGTTGATGTGGGTGAAGTGGGTTCAACATCGCCGTGTTGATAACTATTTCACGCATTTGTGCCTTGCAAACAAATAAAAATCTAATTTTGCAATCAGTTATTCTGACATTTCATATTAAGC
The DNA here is from genome assembly GCA_018064245.1 of Candidatus Colimorpha pelethequi. GTDB lineage: Bacteria > Bacteroidota > Bacteroidia > Bacteroidales > P3 > Colimorpha > Colimorpha pelethequi. Next base: position 33,123 of record JAGHVO010000052.1, on the reverse strand, counting down.
AGTATATCAAAAAACAATAAATCAAATGGATTACAAAGAGAACAGAAAGGATGAACTGTATTCACAGGTTATTCCTGCAGGAAAGCGTCGTTATTTTTTTGATGTTAAGGCTACTCGTGGTGGCGATAAATATGTTGTGGTTACCGAAAGTCGTAAGATTTTTGACAATACTACGGGCGAGTTTTATTACGATAAGAACAAAATGTTCCTCTATAAGGAGGATTTTGAAAAGTTCCACAAGGGGTTGCAGAATGCATTCACTTTTATCGAAACCGGCATTGTCCCCCCGCCAGTTGTCGTAGAGGACGAAAACAAAGTTCCTTCAGGAGATATCAATATCGAAGGCTCTGCAGCTTTGGACGACATCAACTTTAATCTTTAATTCTATCAATGGGTAAAATCATTTCTGTCGCCAACCAGAAGGGCGGTGTGGGCAAGACTACCACCGCGACGAATCTCAGCGCAGCATTGGCTGTGCTTGAGTATAAGGTGCTTCTTGTCGATGCTGATCCTCAAGCGAATGCAACATCTGGATTGGGTATAGACTCTGACAATCTGGAAAAAAGTGCCTATGAATGTTTTCTGGGCACCGCCGACGTGAAAGATGTGATCGTTGAAACTTCGATGCCGAATCTTTTCGTGCTTCCTACGCGTATTGATTTGGTCGGTGCCGAGTTGGAACTAGTCAATGAGAAGAACCGTGAGTATTATGTATCCAAGGCGTTGGCCGCTATCAAGGATGACTATGATTTTATCATCATCGATTGCTCACCTTCGTTGGGTTTGGTGACCGTAAATGCGCTTACGGCTTCTGATTCAGTCATCATTCCTATCCAAAGCGAGTATTTTGCATTGGAAGGACTTGGAAAACTGCTTAACACCATCCGTATCGTCCAAACTCGTCTCAATCCAAACCTTACCATCGAAGGTCTGCTGATTACCATGTACGATTCTCGGCTACGTTTGGCCCGCCAAGTTGTGGAGGATGTCCGCGCGCATTTCAAACACTTGGTATTCGATACATTGATTTATAGAAATACCAAATTGGCTGAAGCTCCAAGTTATGGTGAGTCTATCATCATGCACGATGCAACCAGCACTGGCGCAGTCAACTATCTGAACCTCGCCAACGAGATTCTTAAACGTAACAAGATAAAGAAAAACAAATAATGCCAACAAAGAAAACGGGCGCAATGGGCCGTGGCTTGTCTGCCATTTTGGGCGACTTCGGTGTTGAGAATGTTGACGGAAACGCCAATCTTACTTCATCAGTCAGTTTCGTGCCTATTGACAAAATCGATACCAATCCATTTCAACCCCGCAAGGAATTCAACCAAGAAGCCTTGGATGAATTGGCGCAGTCTATCAGCCGCCAAGGCGTCATCACGCCAATCACTGTGAGAAAAATGCCTGACGACCGTTATCAGCTTATTGCCGGTGAACGTCGTTTGCGCGCTTCCAAGCAGGTTGGATTGAAAGAAATTCCCGCCTATGTGCGTGTTGCCACCGATGGCCAGATGATGGAAATGGCTTTGGTTGAAAATATTCAGCGAGAGAATCTTAACGCAATGGAAGTGGCGTTTTCCTATAACGCATTGTTGGAAGAATGTCAGCTGACGCATGAGCAATTGAGCGAGCGGGTGGGAAAGAACCGTTCTACCATTACCAATTACCTCCGTCTGCTGAACCTTCCCGCCGAGACGCAGATTGCGTTGAGCGAGGATAAAATCAGCATGGCGCATGCGCGTGCGTTGATCAATGTTGAAGATCCTGAACAGCATATTGCTTTGCTTCATGAGGTCATCAGTCGCCAACTGTCTGTCCACCAGACTGAGCAACTTGCCAAGTCTTGCAAAAAGCCGAAGCCGGTTTCTGCCGAAAAACCCGTAGTGCCACAGAATATTATGGCTGGCCAGCAATCGTTGAAGAAATATCTTCAGTCTGAAGTTGATGTGAAACGTTCGCGCAGAGGGAAAGGCACGTTGACCATTCATTTTAACAATGATGCCGATTTCCAGCGTATTATGAGTCTTCTTGTTGAAAAGAAAAGTAGTGAATAGATTTGTTTTGATGTTGTTGCTTTGTTTGGGCGCGAGCTCTATTGCTTGTGCTCAGGATGACAATGCAATGCCATTGACCAAAACAATCACAGCCGACTCCGTCCATTCAAGCCTTGTTCCAGAACAGCATTCTGCCAGCAAGGCTTTGCGTCTTTCTATTATTCCTGGCGGAGGCCAGATTTATAATAAGCAAGCCTGGAAAGTGCCTATCATCTATGGACTTTTAGGCGGTTTGGGATATCTTGTCTATACCAATTATCAGGATTGCAAGATGTTCAAGGACGAGTATCTGCACCGCGTGAACAATAACGGTGAGTGTCTTTTGGAGGACTACGCATCTTATCCCGACAATAATATCTACAACCTTTATCAGACCTATAACCAGCGTTTCCAGTTGATGATTGTCGTGTCTGTAGTGGTTTACGGACTCAATCTTTTGGATGCTTACGTTTTTGGTCATCTGTTTGATTTCCAAATTGATGATAATATATCTATGTCAATGTCGCCCTCATTGATGGCAACGCCCGACTTGCATCCTGTACCAGGTATAGGTCTTTCGTTTTCATTGTAGAACAAAAATTTGTAAATAATCATTATTCAACTATCAATTATCAATTACCATGTTTTCTTCAATTTTAATGATTCAGAGTGATGCGGCAGTGACCGTGGATACACTCGCATCTATGGAGTCTTCCGCACCTCAAGATTTGTCAGTCCTTCAACTTGCCGTCAATGGCGGTTGGGTTATGCTTGTGCTGGCTATACTGCTTGTATTGGCAATCTATATCTCTGTAGAACGTTATCTCACCTTGCGCAAGGTGGTCAACAGCGAAACGGATAAGCATTTCATGAATAATATTCGCCAGTATATCCACGAGGGAAATATTGAAGAAGCTCGCTCGCTGTCCAAAGCGACGCAATCACCTATCGCTCGCATGATTGACAAAGGCCTTTCTCGCTTGGGCCGTCCACTCCCTGATATTCAGGCTGCTATCGAAAATGTTGGCAAATTGGAAGTGGCTTCGATGGAAAAACGCGTTTCTTTGGTGGCTACCGTTGCTTCGTTGGGACCCATGTTGGGTTTCTTGGGCACCGTTACGGGTATGATTCGCGCATTTCATGACATGTCTGTCGCTGGCAACAACATCGATATCCAACTCCTCTCCAGCGGTATCTATGAGGCTATGGTTACGACCGTTGGCGGTCTTATTGTAGGTATCATTGCTTACTTCCTCTACAACATTCTTGTTGCCCAAATCAACAAGGTTGTATTTGATTTGGAAGCGAATGCCGCAGAATTTATGGACTTGTTGCATGAACCAGCATGATTGCATTAGCATCCCAATACTGCCCTAATCTTTAATAATTAATCCTCTAATTGACTACGCTATGATTCGAAGTCAAAACCAGATAAAAATCGAGACCAGCAGTTCGTCTATGTCGGATTTGGTGTTTCTGTTGCTGATCTTTTTCATGATTACATCAACGTTGATTAGCCCCAACGCCGTGAAACTCTTGCTTCCCGAAAGCACCAGCAAGACTATGGCGAAGCAGAACGTTACGGTCTATATCGACGAATTGCACAATTTCTTCGTGGGCGAAACGGCAGTGACTCCCGACGAGTTGGCTCCTGCCATTTCTGCTGGAATTGAGTCGGGCATCACCGACGCTTGTGTTGTTTTGCGTGCCGACAAGACCGTAGAGGTTCAGTATGTTGTCAATGTAATTGATGCCGTGAACGCCATCAACGAACAAACGGGTTCGAAGCACAAAGTCATCATGGCAACCTCGCCCAAGGCAAATTAGTTGTCCATTCACTATTATCTACTGAAAATGAATATCGATAACACCAACAAAAATCGTTTGATATCCGCGGCGATTACTTTGCTCTGCGTAGGGATTGTTATATTGGTGTGCGCACTCATAAAACTATATGCGCCCGACCCGCCCATCCCTGAGGAGGGTGTAGAGGTGGCATTGGGCTACGATGAAAGCGGTTTGGGTGAGGCCATGCCTACCGAATCCGCCCCAAATTATTCCACACCTTCGGCCAATGAGGACTATTCTACGCAGTCCACCGAAGAGTCGGTTTCGCTCAATACGGGCAAGATAGGCAATGTCTCCAAGCCACAAACAGAGCCTAAGACGCAGGAAACTCGCAACAACGAGCCTGTAATCAATAAAAATGCATTGTTCCCGGGTAAGAAAACTCAAACGTCTGGAGGTGCTGGTCAAGGAAATTCCACGGGAGCTGGCCAGCAAGGCAATCCCGATGGTACGTCAGACGCCGACAACTATTCTGGCACGCCAGGCGCGGGCTATTCATTGAAAGGACGTAAGTCGGTCCGTCTGCCCGAACCATCTTATAACTCTGGCGCTGAGGGAAAGATTGTCGTGAAGATATGGGTGAATCGAGACGGTAAAGTCATCAAGGCTGATGCCAAGGGTCAGATAGGTTCCACCATCGCCGACGAGGGTATGATAAAGCGCGCCGAAGCCGCTGCACTCCAAGCTACATTCTCTGCATCTGAGACTGCTTCGGAAGCGCAGATTGGAACAATTACTTATGTCTTTAGAAAACGCTAACTCATGGACGAATCTATTCGTATTGACAAGTACCTTTGGGCTGTAAGGCTCTACAAGACCCGCTCCATCGCTACCGATGCCTGTCGGTCGGGTCGTGTCAAGATGAATGGTGTGGCGTTGAAGCCTTCCCACGAAATTAGGGTGGGGGAGGTCTATGAACTCTCCATCGAGCAGATGCATCGTGTGGTAGAGGTCAAGAACCTATTGGGCAACCGCGTTTCCGCCAAGTTGGTGCCGGATTTTATGCTCGACCGCACACCGCAGGAGGAATACGAGCGTATTCAGATGATTCGACAGTATTCTTTCGAGCATCGTGACAGAGGTGTTGGACGCCCAACGAAGCGTGACCGTCGTGAAATTGACGAGTTGAAATATTTTTAATGAATTTTAATAGATTATTTTGCAATAAATAGCAACTATGGCATACAAAACTATAGTTTCCGACCTAAGCGATGAAGAACTCATTGAGAAAGTCCTGCAAGGAGAAACGCAGTTGTATGCAGCTATTGTAGGAAGATATCAGCAACATGTGGCGAACCTCTGCTACAAGATTTGCGGTAATAGACTTCAGGTCGAAGAGGTTGTCCAAGAGGTGTTTGTAGAGCTCTATGCAGCCCTTCCACGATTCAAGTTTAAGGCGAAACTGAGTACTTATATCTATCGAATTACGGTCAATGTTGTCAGCAAGGCACTGAATCATGAGTCGCGAGTTCTTCTTCCCGATGAAGCCGCTTCGGAAAATCTACCGTCGAACGAAAACAATGTTGAGCAAGCAATAGTGAAGACGGAACGAGAACAACAACTGCGAAAAGCTATAGGAACCTTGAAGCACGAACAACGCACAGCATTGGTGCTTTACACCTTCAACGATTTCTCCTATCAAGACATTGCCGATGTGATGCAAGTCTCGCTTGCCAAAGTGGAATCGCTGATTTTCAGGGCAAAGAAGAACCTACATCAAATTCTAACCAACGAATCTCAAAAAAAGTAATAAAGAAAAAAACATAACACCCATGTCCACAAATTTAGATTTCGACGTTGAGTCCGCGCTGAATGATATGCGCAAGATGGAATATCCGGTCCAGGTTGACGTGGTGGATGCTGTGATGGAGCAAGTATCCAAACAACCCATCTTGGTGCCGGCTCGTAAGCATCGTATTTGGGTAATTGCCGCAGCTTGCATTGCCGCTTTGCTGTTAGTCAATGTGTCGCTATACCTGTTCCGTGGCTACAACGAAGAGTCTGTCGGCACAGTTTTGGCAGATGTTTACGACTACAATACTAATTATGGTCTCGACGACCAGGCTGCCTATCAGCAGATGGATGTCGCTATGTGTTTGTTTGATGATTAATTTTTGTAATAATATGAAGAAAACAGTAATTCTCATTGCGTTGTTCCTTTTGGTTTCAGTGTCTGGTTATTCCCAACAGAAAGGCGAACACAAGCGTTCTCATGATTTCAAAATCGAAAATTTTGTTGATGATCTCTCTGCCGATCAAAAGAAAAAGATTGACGATATCTCATCTCAGTACTTGAAACGAGTCAACAATATGCGCTCCGACTTGCGTGCCGTACGTGACAGTATCCGCACTCTTTCCGACCAGTATGGCGACCACACGAAACAGATTTTCCCTATGTATGAGCGTGAAGCCAAAATCCAGACCGAGATTAGCAAAGAGATGTATCGTATGAAACTTAAATTAGACAAGGTCCTAACGAGAGAACAATATGACACGCTTCACGAAAAACTCTCCAAGAGCAATTCTGGGAAAAGCGTCAAATATGACAGCAAAGATGTTGATAAGGATAAAGTTGAGGCTGTTAAGAAGGCTATAATGCAGAAACGAAAGACAAATGCATCCAAAGCAAAAGGCAAGAACTAAGTTGTTTGGATAGAATATGGAAATGTTTGAGACTCCGAAAGTTCGGGGTCTCTTTCTTTGTTGAAGGTTCGTTTCTTGTTTTACTTGCAGAATGTTGTAGTTGGAATCTAATTATTTAGTAATTTTGCATTGTGACAAAAAAACTACTTTACGAAATATCCATTATTAGACCATTGATTATTTTTTTGTTAGTGGTCTATCACGCCTTGTGTGTTTTTACAAAAGGTTGGGTCGCACCGGAGGGAGTTCCTGCAAATAGTGTTTATTGGTGGCTGGGACATTTGATTAGTGGTTTTCGCATTGAGACAATCGCATTTGTTGGTGGATATGTTTTTTCTTATCAATGTATTGAATTGTCTAAGCGGAATTCTTTTGGATCCTTTGTCTGGAAAAAATTCAAACGTCTGATTATTCCGTGCTTTGTATTTGGAATTTTGTATTATTTTCTATTTCGGTTCAATCCGGAAAAGTTCTCTTGGAATGTGGCATTTTGGAAGGTCGCAAATGGCATTGAACACCTCTGGTTTTTGCCGATGCTGTTTTGGTGTTTTTTGCTGACTTGGGCTATTGATTGGATTCTGGATTGGATTCGTAATCACGTTCCTAATTATTATAGGGTGTTGGGATGGCTCTTCCTATTGGCTTTTGCTGGCCTTTCATTGCTTCGTGTGACGGGGTTGCGTTTCGGATTGACGCGTGTTCCTTATTTTATATTTTATTTCTATTTGGGATATTGGATACGCGCAGAACACAATCGTATTGACTATAGTGGAAAACAAACTGTATGGTTGGCTGTTGTGCTTTGGGTTTTGTATCTTTTCTTTGTCTTATTGCATCAACAAGCAACTCATTACCAAATGCCTGGATGTACTTTCCATTGTCCCCAATGGCTGTTGGAATGCAGTCAGTTGACGTTGCGCCTTATGGCTCTTGGCCACACTTTTTTTGGCATTCTTGCATTATATGTTTCTGTTATGGTATGGATTGATAAGCATAAGTCGCCAGATTCGCAACCAGGAACTTTTTTGCGAAGTTGTTCCAAAGTGTGTTATGGCGTCTATGTATTGCACATGTTTTTTATGAAATACCTTTATTACTATTCCCCACTGCCACAATGGTGCTGTGAAACAGAAATAGGAACATGGATTATGCCGTGGCTGGTTTTGGTCCTGACTTTGGTTCCAAGCGTTGTTATTACTATGCTGTTGCTCAAAACACGTTTCGGAAGAATGCTTATTGGTTGATGATTATGTAAAAAAAAGGATGGCTAAAGCCATCCTTTTGTGATTGGAATATTTCTTTTTCTATTTTGCGCGGAAATAAATAGAGATGGGCACACCATGGAAGTCCCACATCTCGCGCATTCTGTTCTCCACAAATCTGCGGTATGGGTCACGGATGTACTGTGGCAGGTTGCAGAAAAACACAAACTGCGGATATGCGGTGGGCAATTGTGTGACGTACTTTATCTTGATCCATTTCCCTTTGACTGATGGTGGGGGATTCTGTTCTTTCACGATGGGAAGGATTGTGTCGTTCAACTCCGATGTGCTGATTCTGCGGGTACGCGCCTCATAGACCTGCTTTGCGGTTTCCAAAACCTTGAAAATACGCTGTTTGTTGATGACTGACGTGAAGATGATAGGAACGTCTTCAAATGGGGAGATTCGTTCCCGAATCATTGCTTCAAATTCTTTGTGGGTATTGGTTCCTTTTTCGATAAGATCCCATTTGTTTACTACAATTACAACGCCTTTGTTGTTGCGTTGGATGAGCGAAAAAATATTCAAGTCTTGTTGCTCTATTCCTTGGCTGGCATCAAGCATCAAGATGCAGACGTCGCTGTTTTCGATGGCGCGGATGGAACGCATTACAGAATAGAATTCCAAGTCTTCGCTCACTTTTTGTTTTTTGCGGAGTCCTGCAGTATCAACAAAATTGAAGTCGAACCCGAACATGTTGTAGTGCGTATAGATGGAGTCGCGCGTGGTGCCAGCAATGGGAGTAACGATGTTGCGTTCCTGCCCTGTAATAGTGTTGATAAACGAACTTTTTCCTACATTGGGACGTCCTACGACGGTAATTCTCGGCAAGTCGGAGGATTCCTCTTCGCCGCTGTCGAAATCCTCTACAACGGCATCCAACAAATCGCCTGTGCCGCTTCCGCTGATGCCGGCAATAGGGTAGGGGTCACCCAAGCCAAGTTGGTAGAATTCCGTGATGTCGTTGGTCAGCGTAGGAGTGTCCACCTTGTTGGCTACCAACAGCACTTTTTTCTTGCATCTGCGAAGCATTTCCGCCACGTCTTCGTCCATTGGAGTGAGTCCCTCGCGAGTATCCACCAGGAAAAGAATCACGTCGGCTTCTTCTATGGCGAGCTGTACTTGTTTGCGGATTTCTGTTTCAAAAGCGTCATCGCCTCCAACAACATAGCCTCCGGTGTCGATGATGGAGAATTTTTTGCCATTCCAATCGGAATGGCCATATTGCCGGTCGCGTGTTACGCCGCTTGTCTCATCAACAATGGCTTTGCGCGATTCGGTCAGTCGGTTGAAAAGTGTTGACTTCCCTACGTTGGGCCGTCCTACTATAGCTACAATGTTTGACATGGGATCGAGGTTTTGTGAATAGATTGATGTGTTTCTTAATCGATGAGGATGATTGTGTTATTCCTCTTTTTTGTTTTTCCCAAACAGCAAGTTGATGCCAATCTTGCAGTTGAATGCTTTGTTGTCAACAATATAGATGCTTGAAATGTAATCTGTAACAAGATAAATTTGGAATACCGTTCCAGGAGTGAAAACCAACGCGGCGCCAGGATTGAAGAAATCTGCTTTTCCTCCGTCAAAAACGAAGGAGTTTCCCAAAGTGACTTCCAACCAGTTGAAAACATTAACGCCGGCGGTGAGTGTGGTATTGAATCGGAATGTGTTGCCCGATTTTACATCGCCATCGTTGCGTTTGCAAAACAGGCCTTTGTCAAGTTGTCCGTGAAGGGTCAAACCTCCTCTAAGCAGGTTGTTGAATGTGTAGTTCGCGCCCACATAAATTTGAGTGGGAATATAGTGCCAATAGTCGAGGTCGTTGTTTCTGTCTAAAGCAAGACTGTCCATCTTGTCTTTGAACGTGTTCATTATCGAGTCGGTGTTGATGGAACCTCCGTTTACCAGCGAGCTCATATTCAGACCGTCAAACTCGAAAGAAGTGTTTCCGTTCTTGGGTACAACCTTGTAGGCGTTTTGTTTCCAATGAATACCTGCGCTGAGGTTGATCAAAGAGGCGGAAATCGTAATCGGCCCCATCTCATATTTTGCGCCAAGGTCAAAAGCCACGCCATTGTTGGAGTTGAATGGGTTGATTATGTCGCCGAAATGGATGTCGGGGTTCCAGTTGGTATCAAATTCGGCCACCGACGCCATGTTAAGTTGGTAGCTTACGTTTGCCCTTAAGTTGCTGTAGTCCGAACTGGTTTGAAGTTCAATTTTTGTTTGGTCGGTGGTCAAGTTCAACAATCCGTTAAGTAGTTTTAGTCGCGCGCCCACTGTGAGACCCAACTTGGATAATTCATAACCACCACCAATGGCTATCTCGTTATACGCTTGACAATTAAGAAGATCTCCGTCCACAATGTCCATACTCTCAATGGGGTTTCCGTTGGCGTCAATGTTGCCTTTTCTTAGAAAATCTATGGTACTGCTGGGAAGTCCCATGGAAAAATCGGCTGCAATACGACTGCTGAACGTAAAGAACATTCGGTTGATTTTGAAACCAAATCCCAGCAGATTCACATCCATTCCCAATCGTAATTTGTTCGACTCTGAAAGTTGGTCGCAAAGTTGGTTGAAGTCCAAAATCGTCAAATCCTGGTTTGCGTCGTAGTGCAGAAAATCACCCAGCGAAGCAGGTGAAACAAAATGTAATCCCGCTCCGGGAAGTGTCACATACACTTTGTTGTTTTCGGGAAATAGTGACGGGTTGAAAATGAGCGATTGCGGGGTGCGGAACGAATGAAGCAGCAATGCGTTTTCTTCATTGTAACTTTGTGCGTTCATACTGTTCGCCATAGAGAGGAACAGAAGTATGAGTGCGGAATAAAAAACAAATCCTTTTTTCATAGTCTTTCCTTTCTGTTATTTGACGAAACCTTCCTGCGTTAAGGGAATGTCGATGCTGACTTTTGGACTGAGTTTGAGATAAGCCCTTATGCCCAAAAAGTTGTCCTTTCTTATGGCTACAGTTTCACCCGAAGGAACGTTGTTGGATGTGGAAACCAATGCTTTCAGGTGTATGGCTCTGGCATTTCTTAGTTTTAGGAGCTTTTCTTCGTCAATAGAGATGCTTGTTGTGCTCTTTTTCGCCGTTGAAACTGTATGTATTCCTGGTTGCAGCAGCTTGTCGGCCATTGCGGCTGGAATATTTGCGCCATTTACCAACGAGAAGAGCGTTGCGCCTTGCGCATCCAGAACCTCTGCCGAGACTACAAATCCCAAAGGCAGTCCGTTGCTGAATTCCAAGTTCAGTTCCGATTCTTGAATTTCAGAATTGATGCCCGAATGGATGTTGTTGATGATTGAGTCGAAGTTGAATTGTTGCAGTCCTTCGCCAAGGTCCAAATCCACGGTGTAAGGCATATTTTCGAAATAGAAATTGCAGGGGAAATGCGCATCAACGCCCAGATGGTAGTCCATCGAAGCCACTTTCAGCGAGTCCATCAGTTCTCCGAAACTTATGGTGTTTGGTTCGGGAAGCAAAATTGTGCGGTCCACCATCATCTTAAATCGGAAGGTGAAAATAAGTTTCTTGGGAAGTGCATTCACAATGTCGGACAGGTCGAGGTTTTCCCACGACTCGCTTGCTCCCTCCACAATATCTTCAATGTCGAGTTCCACAGCCTCAATGTCGCTATTGTGGTAGGTGTGTCTTACGTTTTGGTGGTCCACATAACTGATTCTCACGCTGTCGAGGCTTGCGGTAACGTATCTTCGCAAAGTTTCCACGGCTTCAGGAGCGGCATGACCTAATACAGAAGCGTCAAAGTTTATCAGCAAATTGTTGAAATACACTTCTGTAGTGTCTCCGAAAAATTGATCTATCTTGTTGAAATAGTCAATGTCCATGCTGTACGTCAAGGTCGTGTCCTTGCTCCACAGAACGCCACCCTTGGCTTTGTTTATCGTCAGACCTTTTGTGGTGTTTCCCGTCGTGTTTCTGCCTCCCAAAACACTGTCAAGTGAACCTTTGTAGCAGATGCTTACAACGTCGCCAGTCGTGTCCAGAATGCCAGTATAGTCGTCGTTCAGCATTCTTAGTACATCGTGGATGGTTACTTCTCCATAGCCAATGGGAATTCCTAAAGTGGGGTCGATTGTTCCTTGGATATGTATCGGATGCCGCAGCAGTTCCTTGTCTTCTTCCTTCATGCAACTGGTAAAAAACATCACTCCGCAAACAAGTGCCATAACAAATCGTAAGGGTGTTTTCATAAGGTATGTTTTATTTGAATATTATTTCTCTCTAATTTGCAAAAATACAATTTTTTTGCCAATAAATTAAAATCAATTAATATTATTTTGCCGTTTTCTGTTTTTCTATGCTTAATTGAGCGTATTTGTGAAAAAACACCTGTCTATTGCGATAGACAGGTGTTTTGTGGATAGACGTTTCCGACTATTTTTCGGAACTAAACGTATTGATGAGGTTTTCAATGTTCAGTTTCATGCTCTCAACGTTACCATTAAAGGTCACGATGGGGAAATAATCTTCCATTCTCAGGTTCATGAGGGTGGTGTAGTCCCCAGTTTGTACGCATTGGTTATAAACTTCTTCAATATCGTCAATGGCGCTTTGCGTGACGTGGAATGCATGTACATTGTTGAAGGTACCCGTCAGCATATCGCCGACTTCAGCGGGATAGCTTTCTGCGGTAAAGGAACCGGAGATGGCCCAATACCAAGAGTTGTCGCTCTCCGCCAAAACCATAAGGTTCTCGTCGGATGCGTGGGTGATAATGTTTCGGAAATCAAAGCCTTCAACCAGCATGGCGGGGTTCAGTAGGGTGTCGAATTGGTAGGTCTTAGCAGTGACGTCGTTCAACTTCATGGCAAACATCGGATAGGGAATCTGTTCCAAAACACTGTCTGTCAAGTTGATGTTGGCACCCAATACAAATGTGTTGTACATCCCTCTGTAGTCGGTATTTTCGTCAAGACTATCTCCTATGATGATGTCGTTGGCGCAGTTTGAGAATTCAAAAGCATAGCTATCGCCGCTATTGTCGGTAATGTTGATGGTTGCTTCACCAAGTACCTCGTCCAGAATGTTGTTGAAAAAAACGTCGTCTTCGCACGACACAATCGTAAAACTGCAAGCTATTGCAAAAATGGTAAGTAATTTTTTCATGTCGTTTAATTTTTTTTACGCTGCAAAGTTACAAAGAAATTTTCAATCAAACAAATTGTTAGGAATGTTGCAATTGAGGTGGAGTCATTCCCCAAATAAAAAGAGCCGCCATTGGCGGCTCCGACTGTTTAGAAATACCATTCTAGTCCGACAGAGTGAGCCTTGGGTGCACCCGACTCTTTGTTGTATTGGGGCAGGAGGTTGGTGAATATCCTGAATTTGTAACCTCGCCCAAAAAGATTTGTCCACATGCTGAGTCCGATTTCCAGTTTGAATCGGTTCAAAACAGATACCTTTTCTCCCTTTTTTGCCCATAATTCGTTGAAATGCAGTGCGCCCAATCTTGATGAACCGCAACGTATGGACGGTGTGATGTCGAAGCCAAATTTTGTCGATATGTCAAATTGCCTATCCTGAAATACAATCTCAAAAGGAAGTCCCAGATAGTTGGCTATTAGTGTGTTTTGCTGTGCGACCTCAGGACGAGTTATCCCCAAGTGATCGTTTTCGTCAACCGCAACCATGTGCCACATAGTGTGAACGACCATATCGTATTGGATTCCAAAATTTATATTCCAGTTTTTATTCAATGGCATTTCTAGTGTAATTGGCACTCTCATGCCCATACTTTGTCTTGAATAATAGGGACTTGATTGAAATTCTTCGTTGCCGCTGTAAGAGGAAGTGTAGTAATATCCTAGGTTGATATATATTTTGGCTTGGTCGATGGAACTATAATGAAAGTGTTCTACGGTTATGTTGCGGATAGTGTCGTTCTGGATATACTTGTTCTCGGGGTCAACAAATTCACCTTCGGGAATGAGAGAGGGATGATGGTGCTCGTTGGAATAGATGGCACGCTCCTCGATGATGTAGAGTTCCTCTTGTTGGAAGTTTCTGACTCGTATCATGCCGTCATAGTCAAAGATCTTGCAGATTCCTTGTAGCGTATCAACTTCGAATGTTGCGTTATACCCTAATTTTATGGATGTGTATTTTGCTTTTGAATGGAAGCATTTTGCGCTAAAATATGCGTCAATATCGATATTCAGATAGTTCGTATTGAAGAAATGGTCGGTTTTTACCGTGGCATGGCTTTTGAGAGTAATGCTGAAATTGAACGGACTTGAGATCTCGACAATGGTGCCTTGCGGAAGGTAGTCGTTCTCCTTTAGGGTCAGCGTCTTGTTTTTGTACTCCAATGGCGAACGCTCTTGCACCAACTGCTCCAGCTCTTCGGGAACGATGATGGAGACCATGGTGTTGTTGGGAGAAATAGATGATGTGGTGTCTTCCTGCGTCTGGATAAAGCGTACGTCCCAGCCCCTGTTGATGTTGAGGGTGTTGATTTTGTCGCCTATGGTTTGGCGGATTTCCACTTCTTGCGACATTGCGTGCCAAGTGAGGCAGATCAATGCTATTGCGATGAGTTTTTTCATGATGCTTGGATTTTGATTTGTGGAGCAGTGACTTCGCGCGAGGGTCGATGCTATTTGTGGATTATTGTTTTTTGTTTATATTGGATGCAAAATTGTAGGCAAAGAGGGTGTTGGTCATATTCTCGTCGTAGGGGATTCCTAAGAAACTTTTGGGTACGACTTTTATCGAACCTTCGGTCTTGGAATCATGTTTGCCGTCGTTGTAGGCAATTAGACTGTTGGTTTCTACTACTCTGCGTTGCGGAATGGCTGCAGGAATTTCTTCTTGAGGATATGTTTCTGGAATAATCGCTTCGGCGATGAGGGTTCCCTCTTGGACAGGAATTGCTGTTGTCGTTTCAATTTCAATCTGTTCCGAAGTGTTTTCAGGTTTCTGTATTCTTGTCTTTTCGGTGGTAGTCCGCTGTTGCAAATCTTTTGTGGATTTGCTAATGGTCGCCTCTTTGATGGCGGATTGCTCTTGCTCTATCAGTACCTCTTTTTGCGGAGCCGATGCTATGGTTTGCGGCTCTTTGTTGCCTGTGAAAATGATGAGCAGAAGACATGCCGCAACACTTATTGCCGAGGCAATCCAAGGCAACAGCTTTCTCCGTTTCGGCATCTCTGATTTGGCGAGTTGGTCTATCTGTTTAAGCAACTTTTGTTGCCTACGCTCGTTGCGCCCTTGCTCGGTAAGGGTGTTGAGCAGGTTTTCTGTGTCAAAGGTTGCGTTGTTCATTTTTTAAGGATTGTTTTGATGTTTTGTAGTGCGCGGGAGATTGTTGTATAGAGATTTGCGGATGAGATATGCAGTTCTTTCGTTATTTCTTCGGTACTTTTCTCTTCTTTGTATCGTAGTAGTATTGCTTTGCGTTGCAGTTCGGGCAGGCGTTCGATGACATCCATAGCTTGCTGGTAGCGTTCTTCCAGGTCGTCGGGTGGCAGATCCTGTAGCATTAAGGTTTCTCTGTCTATGGGTTGCGTGGGATGTTGTTTGCGCATTAGGTCTATGCAGCTGTGCTTGACGGTAGTGATGCAGTAGCCTTCTACCGAGACTTGTCGCTCCAAGTTGTCTTTGTGCCGCCAAAGCGAGATCATTGCTTCTTGAACGGCATCTTCCGCCAACTCGTCATCCCTGAGCATCGCCGCCGCCATGCGTTGCATGGCGGGCTGGTGGGTGATGATGAGGTGTTTGAATTGGTCGGTAGTCATTCTTGAAGGTCCTTTGTGTAGTAAACGTAATAAAAGTGTGTTTTCTTACAAAAAGGCAAAAAAAAACCTTCCGAGTAATCGGAAGGTTTTTCTTGTATGCTGTTTCGTATTAGAAGCAGTAACGGATGCCGAAGGCAATGTCACCCCAATGGAAATCAGTGTCGGGGATGAGATAGAGTCTAGGACGGATGTCCAAAGAGAGCTGGATAGGAACAGCGTCGAATTTGTATTCAACACCACCCTGACCAACGAGAGCAAGTGCGAAGTCGGTATCGGATCCTGCGGGATGATCATATGACCAGAAACCTACGTGAGCACCTACACCAGCATACCAACCAAAGTTGCCTACGATAGTGCCAGTCCACTGGTAAGCACCAGTAATGCTGAGGTCGCTACCCCAATCTCTGTGACCCCAACCGAGATCAACTTCGAGACGGCCACCACCTAAACCAAACTGACCGGAAAGTTCTGCATTGTAACCCTGACCGCCACCTACGCGGACACCGATTGCATTGTTCTGTGCGTTAGCAGCGAAACCGAAAGCGGCTACTGCAAACAAAAGTACTAATACTTTTTTCATAAATGTAGTTTTTTAATAGGTTAATTGTTTGTGTGAATTAAAGTGCAAAGATAAAGTTTTTTTTTCTTTTGAAAGAGATTTTTGTCCTTTTTTTTCTTATTGAAGGTTATTTTTTTTTCTTTATTAGGATGAAAAAGTCCTTTTTTCATCTTGCTGGTTCAATCTTTACACGTTTCAAATCGAGTGCGTTCATTGCGTTGCTGCGCAAGCCTGTCACGTTCTTTTGTGTGAAATGAAGTATTTGGTCGTAGTAAAGAACAATCACGGGAGCCTCTTCCATGAGAATTTCGTTCATTTGGTGATAGAGTTTGATGCGTGTCGCTTCATCGGAAGTTTGTTTCGCCTCTTCGTAAAGCTTGTCGTAGCGTGTGTTCTTGAAATGCGTGTAGTTCGGACCGTTTGGCGCCTTGTTGGGACTGTAGAACAGCGATAGGTAATTCTCTGCATCGGGGTAGTCGGCAATCCAAGAGCCGCGGAACCATGCGCTTTTTCCTTGAGCCATCTGCTCACGAAGCGACGCGGGCGGATTTACGTCCACTTTTATGTCAAATCCCAAGAGATTGAGCTGTTGTTGAATGTATTTGCACAAATCGGCATAATTTGCTGTTGTTGCGAGTGTTAATTCGGGGAGACCTTTCCCGTTCGGGAACCCGGCTTCTGCAAGTAGTTCTTTGGCTTTTTGAGGATTGTAGCCATATCCAGGCGTCGTAGTGTCGAATCCGGGAAGCCCGTAGGGTATAAATCCGTAAAGACCAGGTTTTCCCACGTTGTTGCGCATGTATTTCATCATTTTTTTGCGGTCGAATCCGTAATTCAGTGCCTGACGAATGCGCTTGTCGTGTAGCGGCGACTGTTCATTGTCCATTAAAAAACCTAGGTATTCGGTGTTTAGATAGGGTGTGGAGACCATATTGATACGGTCTGCGTATTTGGCTTTCAGTTGACCGGTTCGGGTAAGTATTTCATCTTTGTAGCTGGGTTTTAGGGAGTTCATGAAGTCGAGGTTGCCTTTGATGAATTCCAAAAATTGGGTTTGCTCATCAACGATAAAGGTCACTGATACTGCGTCGAGATAGGGCAGGCTATGGCCCGCTTCATCGGTCTCGAAATAATTGTCGTTGCGACGCAGCACCAATTTCACGCCTTCTTTCCACAATTGAAGTTTGAAGGGTCCCGTTCCGCAAGGATGGTTTCGGAAGTCGGCTCCGTAGTGGTCGGCCACTTCGTGTGGCACTGCGCTGCAATAGGGCATTCCCAAAAGGCTAAGAAAAGGACTGAACGGTTCTTTGAGACGGATGATGAATGTGGTGTCGTCTTTTGCGATAAAACCATTTTCTGCGACATTGTTGAAAATCCACAACCCTGGCGACGCGATGTCTGGGTCAAGAATGCGTCGGAAACTGTACACAAAATCATTCGCTACCACTTTGCGTGTGGAATCGGGCGTTTTAAACAATTCATTTTTATGAAAATATACATCGTTGCGCAGTACGAATTTATATTCTTTCCCATCGGGAGAAATTTCCCAATATTTTGCGATGCAAGGCTGCACTTCGAGGTTCGAGTCAAGCTGAATCAAGCCGTTGTAGATTTGGCTGCAGCCCCAAATCAAAGCCAGGTCTTTGGCGTAGGCAGGATCCAATGTGGCGATGCCCGCCGATTCGTTGTAGCGGAAAATCATCTTGCCTTCATGACTGTTGGGTCGGCAAGCCATGAAGAGACATGTTATTGCGAGAAAAAAGCAAATTTTCCGTATCATGCAGAGGTTGTCGTTATGCTAAGAGTATTTTGGCGACTCGTCGTGCGTTGCTGATTATTTCTTCTTCGTCCTTTACATGGCGATGTTCCATAACCACTTCACCATTGCAGATTACAGTGTCGATGGCATCGCTGTGGGCTGAGAAAATGAGGTTTGACAGCGTGTTGTTGTTTGGAATGAAAGCGATATTGTTCAGGTCCACCAACATCAAGTCGGCGAGTTTCCCCACTTCGATGCGTCCTGCATCTATTCCCATCGCCTTGAATCCATTTACCGTGGCAATTTGGAACGCTTCGGCGCAAGGCATCGCTGTCGGATCTTTTCTCCAGCCTTTCTGAAGCAACGACATTGTCTTTGTGGCTTCCAGCATATCGAGATTGTTGCTGCTGGAACATCCGTCGGTTCCAAGTGTGACATTTACACCGGCATTTTTCATCTCCAATGCGTAAAACTCGTGTCCTGAAGCAAGTTTAAGGTTTGAGTTGGGGTTGTGCACCACGCTACAGTGGTATTTGCCGATAAGAGCAATCTCGTTCTCGTCAAGATGAAGACTATGTGCGCCGATAAGGTCGTTGCCCATCTGCTCAAGGATTCCCAATCGGTCGAGATATTCGTAGGGACGGCATCCGTTGGCCTTTATGCAGTCTTCTACCTCTTTGAGGGTTTCTGACATGTGAATGTGGAACTTAAGTCCATGATGCTTGCAGTAATCGGCGCAACGTTTCAAACCTAAAGCCGAGACGGTGTATATTGCGTGGGGCGCGATGCTATAGCTGATTCTTTCGCAGGGAATTTCGGGAAGTTTGGCGTCGAGGTCGGCCATCATGTCGGCATCGCCAAAATGGGTGCATCCCAACATTGCCCGTATTCCGCTGTCGTTGACTGCATGCGTTTCATCTTCCAGGAAGAAGTACATGTTGTTGAATGCCGTAGTGCCGCTCTTGATCATTTCCAAGCATGCAAGACGAGTGCCCCAATAGATGATTTCTGGATTCAAGTTTTTCTCTTTGGGCCAGATCCATTCGTTAAGCCAGATGTCCAAGGGTAGGTCGTCGCCAAATCCTCTGAACAGTGTCATGGCGGCATGCGTGTGGTTGTTGGCAAATGTGGGAAAGGCGGCAAAATGACTGCCGTCGATAATAAAGGCATTCGTCGGCGCAGACAGATTGTTGCCTATGCCGACGAATTTGTTGTTTTCTATTAAGATGTCAGTGGTTTGCTCGTTGAGGAGCACTCCTTTGATGAAAATAGGTTGACTCATTAATCAGATGAATAGAGTGTTGAATTATTGCACCAAAATAATAATGTCATCATGTTGGCATTTCACCACGCCGCCACGAATGTCGTAGGTGTGCGTTTGTTTGTCGTCGGTGATAATGCGAAGCTGGCCTTTTGCAAGTGCGGAAATAATGGGAGCATGGTGTGGAAGAATCTCAAACAAGCCGTTTGTTCCTGGCAATTGCACCAACTTTGCTTCGCCATCAAAGAGGATGGAATCTGGTTTGGTTACTTTTACTTTCATCGTTTGTTACTTTGTTTCGGCCAAAATCTTTTCACCCTTTGCGATAGCTTCTTCAATGGTGCCTACCATCAAGAATGCCTGTTCGGGAAGATAGTCCACCTCGCCATCGAGAATCATGTTGAATCCCTTGATGGTGTCTTCGATATTGACGAATTTGCCTTCCAAACCAGTAAATGCTTCCGCCACAAAGAATGGCTGTGAGAGGAAACGCTGTACGCGGCGTGCGCGAGAGACGACAAGTTTGTCTTGTTCGCCGAGTTCTTCCATACCAAGGATGGCGATGATGTCTTGCAATTCGTTGTAGCGTTGCAGGATTTGCTTTACGCGCTGGGCGGTGTTGTAATGAAGTTCGCCGACTACGTTCGGGGAAAGAATTCTTGAAGTGGAGTCCAAAGGATCGACGGCAGGGTAGATGCCAAGTTCTGAAATCTTACGGCTCAATACCGTCTGTGCGTCCAAGTGGGCGAATGTTGTGGCGGGTGCGGGGTCCGTCAAGTCGTCGGCAGGCACGTAAACGGCCTGTACAGATGTGATACTTCCGCGTTTTGTTGATGTGATTCGTTCCTGCATCAAACCCATCTCGGTAGCCAAGGTGGGTTGATACCCAACGGCCGAAGGCATACGTCCCAACAGGGCGGAAACTTCGGAGCCAGCTTGCGTGAAACGGAAGATGTTGTCGATGAAAAGCAAGATGTCGCGTCCGCCAGTATTCTCGTCGCCATCGCGATAGTATTCTGCGAGTGTTAATCCAGCCAAGGCCACGCGGGCGCGAGCGCCTGGGGTCTCGTTCATCTGTCCAAATACCATGGTGCATTTGGAGTCTTTCAAAGCTTCCTTGTCAATCTTGCTCAAATCCCAGCTGCCTTCTTCCATGCTTTTCTGGAACTCATCTCCGTATTTGATAACGCCGGCTTCAATCATTTCGCGTAGCAAGTCGTTGCCTTCACGGGTGCGCTCTCCAACGCCTGTAAATACGGACATTCCGCTATATTTCTTGGCGATGTTGTTTATGAGTTCTTGGATCAACACGGTCTTACCTACGCCTGCGCCGCCGAACAGACCGATCTTTCCGCCTTTAAGGAAGGGCTGGATGAGGTCGATGACCTTGATGCCAGTGAAAAGAATCTCTTGTGAGGTTGACAGGTTTTCGAATTTTGGCGGATCGCGGTGAATGCCGTAGCGTTTTTCGCATTCGGGGTCTGGCATTCCATCGATGGCTTGACCGATAACATTGAACAGACGACCGTTGATGTTTTCGCCTACAGGCATGGATATTGGGCCGCCAAGGACAGAGACTTCCATACCTCGCTGCAAACCGTCGGTGCTGTCCATAGCGATACAACGCATTGTGTTTTCTCCAATGTCTTGCTGACATTCGAGAATGATATTGGAACCGTCTGGACGAGTGACAGATAGTGCATCATAGATGTCTGGTAAATTGGATTCATCTTCGAAGGCGACGTCGATGACTGCGCCGATGATTTGAGAAATTCTTCCTTTGATAACGCTTTCCATGTATGATAGGTTTATTTAAATCGTAGAGTTTGTTTCAAAGTGCAAATATACGATTTCTTTTTCATTTATGCCAGCAAGTTTCCGAAAAGTTTCGATATTGTTGGATTTTATGCTTTTAAAGTACTTTGTATATTTTGCCTGGCAAACAGGTAATGGCTCCTTGTAACTCGAGGCTGAGGAGCGTGGCAGCGATTTTGTGTATGGATGTGTCCATTTTTGCCACCAGTTCGTCCATTGTCAAGCCGTCGTTTTCTTTGATGATATCGTATATGGGTTGCTCTTCTTTGGAGAGTGAAAGGAATAGTTTTGTCTGGATTCCTTTTTTATGTCTATTCCATCCCATAATGTAGGTTAGGTCGTTGCTGTTTCGGTACAACAAGGCTTTGTTGTTGGCGATGAGATTGTTGCATCCTTGTGAGTAAGTGTCGGAAAGTCTGCCTGGAACGGCAAACACATCTCGGTGGTAGCTTTCGGCAATGCCTGCCGTAATCAATGCTCCGCCTTGTTCCGAGGCTTCCACAACGATTACTGCGTCGCTTAGGGCTGCGATGATGCGATTTCGGGCGGGGAAGAAACTTGGGTGGATATTTGTGAAACTCGGGTATTCCGTCACAAGGGCGCCGTTGGCAAGCATTGCTCGTGCCAATTCTTGGTTTTGGGGAGGATAAAGTTGGTCGAGGCCATGTCCAAGCACGCCAATCGTGGGCAGTTGCATTTCCACGGCGGCTTTGTGGGAGGCCGTGTCGATGCCGTATGCGAGGCCGCTGATGATGGTAGCGCCTTCCGAACTCAGTTCTTCGACGATGTGTTGGGTTGTGGTTTTCCCATATTCAGTGGCATGACGAGTGCCTACTATGGCTACAGATTTCTTTGGGTTGAGGTCGCAGGAACCTTGTCGGTAGATGAGAACGGGTGTGTCGGCGCAACCTGGCTGGTTCATGCGTTGGGGATAGTCTTTGTCGGTGCAGAAGAGTGGTGTGATATTGTTGCGCAAGCAGAATTCCGTTTCTTTTTCCGCCTCTTCCATCATGGTCTTTTCCAAAATGGCGTTGATGATGCTTTTGTGGGTGCCAAAGATTTCTTGCAACGCGGCTTTGTCCATCTTAAACAGCTCTTCGGGTTTGATAGACATGGATAGGAGTTGTCGTTGACTTCGGCATCCCAGTCTGGGAATCATTGTGAATGCTATTTGGAATATTTTGTCGTCCATGGTGATTATAGTTGCTTGATTAGGTTTTGAAGACTCGGAAATGAGGTTTCCATTTTTTGTTTCCATATTTCAGGTTCCATCCATTGGCAGCTGTCAATGCCTTCTTCCCGTTGGGGACGTATGTCGGACAATTGTGTGGCAATCATTGGAAACCATGTTGTCTGCTTCAAATGCCATCCGCCGTATTTGTCGTAGATGTGGTAGGTTTTTGCAAGAGGAAGACTTTTGTTGCAGGTGGATTCTATTGAGCAATGTTGTTGCCCAGTTTCTTCCGCAACTTCGCGCAAAGCCGCTTGCGCTAACGTCTCATGTTGTTCCACCATGCCTTTGGGCAAATCCCAGCGTCCCTCGCGATGGATGATAAGCATTTGTCCTTGCTGGTTTTTTACGATGCCTCCCGCCGCTTTCACGAAAATGTATCTTTCTTTTATTGTCTTGACGAGTTCTCGCAACGAGCAGCGCAGATTGACGTTGTTGCCGGCTTCCAGCTGCTCAAAAGCCAGAGTGGGTGAGTCTGTGTCTTCGCTGTGGTCGCAAAGTGTTAATTTGTGCTGAAGAAAGAATATTTCCATGTCGCTCGTATATCAGAAAGACGCACCATAAAGATGCGTCTTTCGTTTTGTTATTGAGGTTCGACCTTTCGAAGGGCGCGTGTAGTAAAAACGGCACGCGTACTATTTTTTATGGTCGTTGCCAAAGATGCTGCCAATCCACTGACGGTTGAGGCGGGCGATGTTTTGGCGTTTGATTTGCTTAGGACATTCAGCCTCGCAAGCGTAGGTGTTGGTGCAGCTGCCGAAACCGAGTTCGTCCATCTTGCAAACCATCTTCTGTACGCGGTCGAGAGCCTCGACTTTACCTTGGGGCAGGATGGCAAGGTGGGAAACCTTTGCACCTACGAAAAGCATAGCGGAGGCGTTTTTGCAAGCCGCCACACAGGCGCCGCAACCGATGCAAGCGGCTGCGTCCATGGCTTGTTCGTATTGCTCTTTGGAAACGGGAATGGAGTTGGCATCGGGTACGCCACCAGTCGTGGTGCTGATGTATCCGCCGGCTTGGATGATCTTGTCAAAAGCGGTGCGGTCAACCACGAGGTCCTTGATGACGGGGAAAGGCTTGGCGCGCCAAGGCTCGATCCAGATCTCGTCACCGTCGTGGAACTTGCGCATGTGAAGCTGGCAAGTGGTGATGCCGTCGTCGTTGCCGTGAGGACGACCGTTGATGTAAAGTCCGCACATTCCGCAGATACCTTCACGACAGTCGTTGTCGAAACAAACGGGATGGGCGATTTTGTTTGTGGTCAATTTCTCGTTGAGGATGTCGAGCATCTCAAGGAAGGAGCATTCGTCGGAGATGTCTTCAACGGTATAGGTCTCGAATCTACCTTTTGCCTTGGCGTTCTCCTGTCTCCAGATATGTAGTGTGAAATTCATGATTTCAAGTATTGAGAATTGTTGATTTGTTGATTTGAGATTTTAGAATTTGGATTTATCAATCTGCACTCTAAATCCTCCAATTATTTGTAGTTGCGTTTTGCAATCTTGATGTGCTCGTAGTTGAGGTCTTCGCGCGACATCTCTTCGGGCTGGTGGTGTCCTTTGTATTCCCAGGCGGCAACGTACATGAACTTTTCGTCGTCGCGTTGAGTTTCGCCGTCTTCGGTTTGGTGCTCGGTGCGGAAGTGGCCGCCACAAGACTCTTCACGATGCAAGGCGTCGGTTGCGATGAGGTGAGCCAGTTCGAAATAGTCTGCCAGGCGGTAGGCCTTTTCCAACTCGGGATTGAACTCGTCGATGGTTCCGGGAACGTAGGTGTCTTTCCAGAATTCGGCTTCAAGTTCGTCGATTTTCTGGATGGCGGTGTTGAGGCTTTCGGTGTTGCGAGCCATACCTACATATTCCCACATGATGTGGCCGAGAGCTTTGTGGAAATGATCCACGCTCTTGGTACCGTGTATGTTCATCACGCGCTGCTCTTTCTCGAGGGCTTTCTGCTCGGCTTCGTCAAATTCGGGAGTCTGGTCGGAGATTCCGCCAACGTAAATTTGGTCTGCGAGGTAGTTCTGAAGGGTGTAAGGAAGTACGAAATAGCCGTCGGCCAAACCCTGCATCAGAGCGGAAGCGCCCAAACGGTTGGCGCCGTGGTCGCTGAAGTTGGCTTCACCAGCGGCGAAGAGGCCAGGAATGGTGGTCTGCAACTCATAGTCCACCCAAAGTCCGCCCATCGTGTAGTGGATGGCAGGGTAGATACGCATTGGTGTCTCGTATGGGTTGAGGTCGGTGATTTTCTGATACATCTGGAAAAGGTTGCCGTAGCGCTGTGCGACAACATCTTTGCCAAGACGCTTGATGGCGTCGGAGAAGTCAAGATAGACAGCCAAACCGGTGGCTCCGCCGTAGCCGGCATCGCAACGCTCCTTGGCGGCGCGGGAAGCCACGTCACGAGGCACGAGGTTGCCAAAGGCGGGATAACGACGCTCCAAATAGTAGTCGCGGTCCTCTTCGGGAATGTCTTCGGGCTTTTTGGTGTGATTTCTCACGGCTTCGGCGTCTTCCAATTTCTTGGGAACCCAGATTCGACCGTCGTTGCGAAGACTTTCACTCATTAGGGTAAGCTTTGACTGATATTCTCCGTGAACGGGAATGCAGGTGGGGTGAATCTGCACATAGCAAGGATTGGCAAACAAAGCACCTTTCTTGTGGCAAGTCCAGGCGGCGCTGCCGTTGCTGTTCATTGCGTTGGTAGAGAGATAGTAAACGTTGCCGTAGCCACCCGTTGCCAATACAACGGCGTGGGCTGCGTAGCGTTCCAACTTGCCAGTAACGAGGTTGCGGGTAATGATACCGCGTGCGCGTTCCTTTCCGTCTTTGTCTTTCACCAACACAAGCTCAAGCATTTCCTGACGTTCATGGAGTTTGACGCTGCCGCGAGCGATTTCACGGCTCAAGGCGCTGTAGGCACCCAAAAGGAGCTGCTGGCCGGTTTGACCACGGGCATAGAATGTTCGGCTTACCTGTGCACCACCGAAAGAGCGGTTGTCCAGCAATCCGCCGTAGTCGCGTGCAAAGGGAACACCTTGTGCTACGCATTGGTCGATGATGTCATTGCTGACCTCTGCCAAGCGATAGACATTGGCTTCACGGGCGCGGTAGTCGCCGCCCTTGATGGTGTCGCGGAACAAACGCTCCACGCTGTCGCCATCGTTCTGATAGTTCTTTGCGGCATTGATACCGCCTTGTGCGGCGATGGAGTGCGCGCGACGGGGTGAATCTTGGATACAGAAAATGTCCACATTAAAACCCAGCGCGCCAAGGGAAGCGGCAGCTGAGGCACCGGCAAGACCGGTACCCACAACGATGATGTTCAGCTTGCGCTTGTTGGCGGGATTCACAAGTTTCTGCGTGGCTTTATAGTTGGTCCATTTTTCGGAAAGAGGACCTTCGGGTATTTTGGAGTCTAAAATCATCTTGGAAAATTGTTAAATATAATATAAGGTATATGGATTTAGAAAAGCAGCATTACACCGATGGGAACGATGGCGAATCCGATGCAGATTATCCAAGCGTAGATGATGCCAAGAACCTCGATGATGCGGGCATATTTGTAGTTGTTCAAGCCCAAGGTCTGGAAAGCGGACTCGAAGGCGTGACGAATATGAAGTCCCACAACGAGGAAGAACAGCAGATAGAGAATGCTGATGATGGGCTTGTTGAAGAGATTGTGAGCCATATTGTAGAAATCAGGCTCGATGTCGAGTTCTGCGTCGGCGGCCTTGAGCACTTTCTTCTCTTCGGGAGTGATTTGCTTGATCCACTTGCCGTCCTCGGTGATGCGGTCGCCGGCACTGGTCATAAAGTTGGCAACGGCTACGCTCTGCTCCAATTTCATGATTTCTTCTTCAGCCATTTGACGCTGGTCCATAGGCATTTGTTCTCCCATGCTGTTCACCTGCTCTTTGTAGAAGTTCAGGAATTCTTCGGGAGTCATACCGTATTGGGCGGCATAGTTGCTCAGTTGCATGGCTTCGTTGGCATGAAGGTCTTCGGTTTTAACCATGTATTGGGAAACGCTGTTCTTCAAACCGAACTTGGTCAGGAAGAAATCATAGAAGTGCAAACCGATGCAGAGAAGCATCAAGGTGCCGGAGATTATCATAATCTTGGAACCTGTGGAGGTCTTGGATTTTGAAGGCTGGTGGTAGCGCACGGGACGCGCAAGGCGGTTGGTAAACCACAGCCAGAGGGTCATCAGTATGTGGAGGCCGAGGAATCCTAAAAGGATTATCTCAAAAACCTTTACGACGTAGTTGGTGCCCATGAAATGGCAGAAAGCGGAGTACCAAGCACCGCCATCGTTGCGCAGCACACAGAGGTTTGCACACATGTGGAACAGGAGGAAGATGAGTAGAAAGCCTCCCAGCAATGCCACAAGTATTTTCTTGGAAATGGAATGAATTTTTGGAATGTCCATTGTTTTGTTAGGTTAATTGTTAGTTATTAATTGTTTTGTTTTATTCAGTTTGAAAAGGTGAGTTCCGCCGCATTGCTTTCGCCTGTCAGACGACCCTCTTTTACCACCCAAGTGCCGTTGACGAACACGTGGGAGATTTGCGAGTGGAAAGTGCTTCCTTCCAAAGGCGACCAGCCACATTTGTATTGCAACGATTCGGCAGTGACTTTTGTTGTTTTGTTTGGGTTGACCAAAACGAAGTCGGCATGGTATCCTTGGCGGATGAATCCTCGGCGTCCGATGCCGAACAATGTCGCTGGATTATGGCACATCTTGGTCACCAATACGGGCAGCCAGGTCTTGATGAGCTCTTCTCTTTCTGAATTCGAGGTGCAGCTGTTGAAGAAAGGCTCCAACATCATCTGCAGCGAGTGCTGGATGGATGGTATGCCGCTTGGAGCATCAAAATAGGGCTTTGCCTTGGCCTCTTTGGTGTGTGGGGCGTGGTCGGTGCCTATGGTGTCGATTCTGCCGTCATAAAGCGCCGCCCACAATGTCATGCGGTCGTTGTTGCTCTTGATGGCAGGATTGCATTTGATTTTATTGCCTAGTTCGGCATAGTCGCGGTCGTCGAACCAGAGGTGGTTGGGTGTGACTTCGGCCGTGACGTTTTTCACGCCCAACTCTTGGTTGCTGAGCAGGTCCACTTCGTTGGCGCTTGTAATGTGGGCGATGTGAAAATGCGTGCCGTATTTGCGGGCACGCTCAATGGCTTTGTAAGTGCAAACGTAGCAAGCGGCTGTGTCGCGCACCTTGGGGTGCAAGGCGGCCGTCTCTTCGGGAGTGCCTTGGTAGAGGTGCTTGTATTCCATCATGTTGGCTTGGATGTTCGCCTCTTCTTCGCAGTGCGCCACGATGAGTTTTTTGGAATGCTCGAAAAGATAGTCCAGTCGTTCAGGATCGTTCACCAGCATGTTGCCGGTGCTGCTGCCTAGAAACAACTTGATGGCTGCGTATTGTTCTGTGGGAATGGCAAGAATGTCGTCGATGTTCTCGTTGGTGGCTCCAACCATGAATCCGTAGTTCACAACGCTCTTCTTTTCGGCCATGCGTTTCTTGTCTTGCAACAAAGCAAATGAGGTCGTTTGGGGATTCGTGTTGGGCATGTCCACTACGGAGGTCACGCCACCCACTGCGGCGGCACGGCTTTCGGTGTAGAAGTCACCGGCGGGATTGCTGCCGTCTCCGCCGTCGCGGAAATGTACATGCGTGTCTATGATGCCTGGTAACAAGTAACAACATTCTGCATCAATAACTTGCGCTCCGTTGTCGGCAATGCTGTCCGCTATGTCGGCGATGAGTCCGTCTTTAACGTACAAAGAGGCTTTTCTCAAAGCCCCTTCGTTGACGATAATCGCATTCCTGATGATGTAGTCCATGTGAGGGAAGTGATGTTGTTTGTCCTGCTGTTTATAACTGTCAATGTCGGGGTGCCGAAGGAATTTAGAATTTCTGTTTTTCGGCCCAGTTTCTGCCTGCGACGAAAGCGTCGGCGGAGGTGTTGTAGATGTTTGTCACAACAAACTGTCCCGTATGGTCGATGCAACCCCATTTGCCGTCTTGTTTGGCGGGGGCTACACGGTTGTTCCATGTCTTGATGAAGAGTTTCGCATCTTCAAATGTTGGGTTAATTACCCATTGTCCTTTGTAATTAACATATCCCCAATGGTCGTTCTTTGGATCGCGGATAGGGTAGAGCCAATGTCCCAATTCTTGATGGGTGTCCCATTCGTTGCCTGCTTGCCAAGCTTCGGAGGAAAGCGTGAATACGTTTTTGGAAATCAGATAGCCTTCGTTGTCGATGCAGGCCCATTTGCCATCCAATTTTGCGGTGGCGAACAATCCAGTATCGTTGGCGAAATGCGTGGCGTCTTCATACTGAGGCTTGATGGCCCATTCGCCCTTTGCATCCACCCAACCGTAGAGGTTTGTCTCTGGGTTGCTCACGGGCAGACGCCATTCGTTAAGTGGGCGTCCGCTTTCAATCTGATGGAGTGCGTAGGCTGCGTCTTCTTTTGTGTAGAATATGCATTCGCTGATGATGTTGCCATTGCGGTCGATGTTGCCCCAGCGTCCGTCTTTTTTCACTTGCGTGTAGATATATTTGTTGTCTTTCCCAAAGAAGTCGTGGTCTTCGTATTGTCCGTCAATCACCCAGCGACCCAAATAGTTCACATAGCCCCATTTCTTGGTGTTGGGGTTTGTTGTGGGACAACGCCAGATGTCGTATTGTGTTCCGAAAATCCATTGTTTTCCGGCTGCTTCAGCGTCTTCTTGGGAGAGGAATATGTTGTTGATTATCAATATTCCTTTGCCGTCTATGCAACCCCAACGTCCTTCCATCTTTACAGTGGCGAAGGTCATGGGAGCCTTGCCGATGAAGGGACGGGCGTCTTCGTAGATTGGACTGAATTTCCACTGTCCGTAGTAGTTTACAAATCCCCATTTGCGGTCGGTGCCGTTTTCGGCGGGGTATATCCATTTGCCGGGTTCTTCGGCCGACTGCCATTCCTTGCCTGCGGTGGTGGCTTCCTCTTTGGTAAAGAATATGTTGCGCACAATCATCTGTCCGTTCACGTCGATGCAACCCCAGCGGTAGTCTTGCTTTACGACGGCGAAACGTTTCTGTCCATTTTGAAAGTCATAGGCTTGCTGAAACTGCGGAGCTATCTTCCACGAACCGTCACTGTTTTTGTAACCGTAGGTCATGCTGTGGCTGTCGAATGCCAATGTTTGAGCTAAAGCACTGCTGTACAATAGACAAAGTGCAGCGAGGGTGAGTATGTATTTTCTCATAAATACGTTTTTGTACACTATAATATATGAATTTGCAAAGATACGATTTTTTTTTGTTTTTCGTTGCGTTTTCCTCATCCAAAAATCAACAATTTCTTTTCCTGGAAATGTGCTTGTGGCGTAGGGGTGCTTGAAAATGGTAAAAAACAAAGCGCAGCCGGAAGGCTGCGCTTTGTGCAATTTGTGTTTTCTTTTCGGCTTACCAAGCGAAGAGAGGACGATTCTGCATCATCTCGTTCACGGTGCCACGAACCTTGGCGATAACCTCCTCGGTAGGATTGCAGAGAACGGTGTCGATGAGGTTTACGATGTCCTTCATCTCGTTTTCCTTCAAACCACGGGTGGTGATTGCGGGAGTTCCAACGCGGAGACCAGAGGTCTTGAAAGCGCTGCGGCTGTCGAAAGGAACCATGTTCTTGTTGATGGTGATGTCGGCGGCAACGAGTGCGTTCTCGGCTTCCTTGCCAGTCATTTCGGGGAACTTGGTGCGGAGGTCGATGAGCATGAGGTGGTTGTCGGTACCATCGCTGATAACCTTGTAACCCTTCTCCATGAAAGCGGCGCACATCGATTTTGCGTTCTTCATAACTTGCTGGATGTACTGGTCGTAGCTGTCGGTCAATGCCTCGCCGAAAGCAACTGCCTTAGCGGCGATAACGTGCTCGAGGGGACCGCCCTGGGTGCCGGGGAACACTGCACTGTCGAGCAATGCGGACATCTTCTTGATTTCGCCCTTGGGAGTGGTCTTGCCCCAGGGATTGTCGAAATCCTGACCCATAAGGATCATACCTCCACGAGGTCCACGGAGGGTCTTGTGGGTGGTAGTGGTAACGATGTGGCAGTATTTAACGGCATCGTTCAAATAGCCTTTGGCGATGAGGCCAGAGGGATGGCTGATGTCGCCCATGAGGATGGCGCCAATCTTGTCGGCGATTTCGCGCATACGAGCCCAATCCCAGTCACGGCTGTAGGCAGAACCACCACCGATGATGAGCTTAGGATGATGCTCGAGGGCTTTCTTCTCCATGTCTTCGTAGTCAACGGTACCGGTTTCTTCCTTAACCTGATATCCAACAACGTTGAACATAAGGCCGGAGAAGTTTACGGGGCTGCCGTGGCTGAGGTGACCGCCGTGGTTGAGATCCATGCCCATGAAGGTGTCGCCGGCTTTAAGGCAAGCCATGAAGACTGCCATGTTGGCTTGTGCGCCAGAGTGGGGCTGTACGTTTGCCCAAGCTGCGCCATAAAGTTTCTTGGCACGCTCGATGGCGATGGTTTCGCTTTGGTCAACAATCTGGCAACCACCATAGTAACGCTTTCCAGGATAGCCTTCAGCGTATTTGTTGGTCATTACGGAACCCATGGCTTCCATAACCTGTTCGCTGACAAAATTCTCAGAGGCAATCAGTTCGATGCCTTTGGTCTGACGTTCTCTTTCCTTTTGGATGAGATTGAAAATTTCAGTATCTCTTTGCATATCAAATATTTGATTAAATTATTGTTTTTGTCGGTAATTTGCAAATATACAAAATTTTACTGAAAAAAGAAAACAAGACAGAGAAATCGTTGTTTTGCTTGTAGTCGGAACCACAGAAAACAGCAATTTAATATGTGCTTTTTTGCCGTATATGTCGTTTTTTTATTGTATATTTGCAAATTGGAAAGTTGTGTTGGCGGAAATTCTTCCATATGAAGGAACGAAATACAAAATATAGTGGACGAAAGATATGACTCTCAAAGGACTTTGCAAATACTACATCAGCTGTGTAGCTTTGGAGAACAACACAACGCTGAGGGCGTCGATGAAGGACGAACGTTCTTTCATCGAGTTGCCGTGGATTAGCAATAAGATTCTGAAAAGTCCTGAGATTGGTGCGTTCCTGCGTGGCAATCTCGATAAGGAGAAGGATTTGCTGATTGGTTATCCTATACTGAAATCAAAACATTTCCTTTCTCCAATCTTCATCATTCAGGTCAAGTATAATGATGGTGCTCATGGTAAACCGATGGGATTTACCGTAGATGATGAAATCTTGATAAACAAGGACATCATTGATAAATATTCCACCAACGACAAGACGGAAAATATCTATGAGTTGCGTGAACTGGAGAGTGAGCTTGGATTTACTGAAGGTCAGGCATCCTTTGCAGACATCGCAGAGAAGGCCAAACTCTTGCGAACGATTCGTCCTAATTGGGAGTGGACGGATGCTCTTGACTACAATAACCTGCGTAAAGGTGCGCTAAGGGTTACGGATGCTGATGGCATACTGAATCGAGCTGTCCTCTTTGCAAAGGATCCTACACCATACACCGTTGGACTTGGCAACGAGTTGGCGCGTCTTGAGGAAATGGGTGACCTTGACATTCGACATTCCATCCTTTGGAAATTCATTCACAAAGAGTTCTTCAAGAACAAGCCTTACGACAAAGAAATACTGGAAGTACTACCGCTTAATGAAGAGCAAAAGGCCGCTGTACGTTCTGCCCTTAGTGCAGATGTAACACTCATCGCAGGTCCTCCAGGAACAGGCAAGACGCAGGTTGTTGCAAACCTCATTATCAACGTGGCACTTGCAGGTCAGAATGTGTTATTTACGAGCAAGAACAACAATGCTGTTGATGTTGTTGTGAAGCGAGTGAATGCCTTGAACAAGAAGTTGCCGTTGGTACTGCGATACGAAAAGAGTGCCAAACAATGCATCACGGAGTACGTACAGCAATGGGAGAATGCTCAAGCGAAAGAAACGCCTTCTTCTGCAGCCTTTGATGCCTACAAGCGCGTTTATGACAGTTATGAAGCCAAGGCAGAGCAGAAACGCCGTACAATGGATGCACGAAACAGGCTTGATGAACTGGAGCAAGCTGTGTGTCCTTTGAGAGGTAAGTATGCTGAGTTGATAGGTGTGCTGACTGACCAAGAGGTAAATGAAGCCCAACAAGCGTACGACAGCTTCGTGGAAGGGCGAAAGAATCTTGCGGAAGGTCCAAAGAGTATCAAGGACAAGCTGTTCCGCTCTAAATGGGAGAAACGCAATGGCGAATCCGTTTCGGAGGCAGCAGATGTATTGAATTCGTTCATGCAGAAGTATCATCCCGGATTGTCGGTTTACGATAAGATGTCTGAACGCGAGTGGATGCACTTCGATACAATCTTCAAGTCTTTGATGGACGATTTGCGACTAATAGTTGATTATAATTTCCAACTCATCCAGATACGAAATTCAGCATCTTTGGAACAACTTGATGCTGCAATGATGGGCGAACACGTTGAATTGCAGGCAAAAGCAAAGATTGCATGGAATTACTGGCTTGATCAGCACACTTGCACCTTCACAACAGAGAGTCGTGGAGCAATGCACGACTATATCAGCATGGTGGAGCACGATAACGTGGACGCTTACACACATCAATTGAAATCGATGTTGCCTGTGAGTGCCATTACTTCCTTGAGTGCTCGCAGACGTTTGCCGTTCAAGGAAGCCGTCTATGATTTGCTGATTATTGACGAGGCAAGTCAATGTGATATTGCTTCAATGGTTCCGCTCATGATGCGTGCCAAACGTGTAGCAGTCATTGGCGACAAGCAACAGCTCAACCACATCTGCCTATTGAGCAAGCAAACCGATCTCTCGCTCATTCAGGCGAATGATATTGAAGCACGTTGGTCGTA
>JAGHVO010000057.1 GCA_018064245.1 Candidatus Colimorpha pelethequi | reverse complement strand
CCCTTCCGCCCTTTTTTTTTTTTTTTTTTTTTTATATTTAAACATATAACGGCGGCGGGGGCCCCCGCGCCCCCCCCGCCCCTCATTTGCGTATTAAAATTTTTGCTTTATTTGAACAATTCTTCGATTTCCTTGCTGTAGGTTGCGGTGATGTTCTTGCGGCGGATTTTCAACGTGGGAGTGAGCATCTTGTTGCTCTCCGACCATGTGTCGGTGACGAGTTTGAAACGTTTTACCTGCTCTGTGTTGCCCAACTGTGCGTTGTATTTGTCCATCACGCGTTGGAAACGTGCCAAGACAGTCTTGTCGGCGACAATATCTTCGCGATTTTGGGCAGCAACGTTGTGGCGCTTGCACCAGTCTTTTACCATGTCGAAATCGGGCGCGATGATGGCTGCGGCGAATTTCTGTCCTTCTCCCACCACCATCATGTCAAGAATGAATGGAGATTCCTTGAATTTTTCTTCAATGACTTCGGGATTGACAAACTTGCCCATCGAGGTCTTGAACATGCTTTTTGTTCTTCCTGTGAGGAAGATATGTCCGCTGGGCTCAATGCGACCAGTGTCGCCAGTGTGGAACCAGCCTTCTTCGTCGATGGCTTCTGCTGTGAGTTCGGGTGCTTTGTAGTAGCCTTTCATCACGTTGGCGCCTCGACAGAGCAATTCGTTGGTATCGGGATCGGTTTTCACTTCGATGCCAGGTAGTGCGAAACCCACGGAGCCGATTCTGCGTCCTTCTGGCGCATAAGAATTGGTCACGGCTACCAATGGCGAGCATTCGGTAAGTCCGTAGCCTTCATAAAGATCGAGTCCTACGCAACTGAAAAAGCGCGTGAGTCGTGGCTGGATGGAGGCACCGCCTGAAACCAGCATGCGAAAATTGTTGCCCAAGGCGCTGCGAATCTGTCCGTAAACCAATTTGTCGGCGATGCGGCGTTTGATCTTGTATCCGAGGGAAAGTTTCGATTCGTCAAGTTCGTATTCAAATCCGAGTTCGATGCCCCAAGTGAAGATTTTCTTCTTCAATCCGGTAAGCTTTTCTCCTTTGCGGAAAAGTTTGTCGTACATCTTTTCGATGAAACGAGGCACCGCCGCCATGATGTAGGGGTTTGTCTCTTGTGCGTTTTCTGCCACCTTCGCCAAACTTTCGGCATAGGAAATCTCCATGCATAGGAACTGGTAGAGGTAGTTCATCATGCGCTCGTAGATGTGACATAAGGGCATCCAGCTCAACGCCCTGTTCCAGTGGTCTTCGGGCGAGTCTTTGATTCCCAGTACGTTGGTAAGGATGTTTTTGTGGGAGAGCATTACGCCTTTTGGAGTTCCTGTCGTGCCGGAGGTGTATATCATCGTGGCGGTGTCGTCTTCGGTGATGCTGGACTTGATGGTTTCCACTTCGACTGTTGCAGGATGCTCTTTTCCAAGTTGATAGAGGTCTTCGAGCGAACTTTCGGTGTCGCAAGGAACGATGGTGTAGATTTTTTGGATACGTTCCAGTTTTGGCAAAATGTTCTTGATTTTGCGTAGCAATTCCTTGCTTTCAAGGAAAATATATCTGACTTCGCAATGTGTGAGAATATAAAGGTAGTCCTCTTCGCTGATGGTTGGATATATGGGCACCAACACGGCGCCAATCTGTTGTACGCCCATGTCGATGTAGTTCCATTCGGGACGGCCTGTGGAGATGAGAGCGACATTCTCGCCACGTTGTACGCCTAATTGTAGCAGAGCATAGCTGATAAGGTTCGCTTTCTCGATATATTCATCAATGTAGTGCTTTGTCCATTGTCCGTTTTCTTTGTAGTTGAACACTGGATGTTGGGGCGCAATGCGACGGCGTCTCTCAAGGAGGTCAAAAAGCCTTTTCTCGCCTTGCGGTTGTTTGATTGTAGTCATTTGTGATAAGTGCTTACTTGATTTTTGTGGTGCAAAAGTACATTCAAAAAACAAAATTCCGTTGCTTTTGTTGATATAGGTTGTCAAAAGTGACGAAAATAGCGATGTTGGTGCTAAGATAACGGAATTTAGGGATGAAATATTGCATTTGGTCGTTTATCCCATAGATTTGGTTGTGTATATTGGTTTTGTAATATTGGTTTTTGCGCAATGTGGGGCGAAATTCGATGCGGGTTTGAACCTTTCTGCAACCCTTAAAATTCCTGGTATATCTTTTGAAATCGTTCCATAAAAGCAGCGGTCCAAATTCATTTCAACATTTTTGACTTATTTTGGTCGTTACTTAATTATATTTTGTATCTTTGTTATTTATTAACCCCCTTTCAATGGTATGGCAATAACTGAAAAACAGCTACTTTCCGATTTGAAGGCACAACATTTCAAGCCAATCTATCTGCTTACGGGCGATGAAAACTATTATATTGACTTGATGGCGGACTATTTTGAAAACAATATCGTTCCCGAGGATTGCCGCGATTTCGACCTTTCTGTGGTATATGGAAAAGATGTTGATGTGCGCACCGTGGTGGGCCTCGCCCAGCAATGTCCGATGTTGTCTCCTCGCAAAGTTGTATTGGTTCGTGAGGCGCAAGATATTCCAATGCGAAGTGAAAAGGATTGGGAACTGTTGGCTGCTTATTTGGATCATCCTGCTGATTTTTCGTCAATTGCGTTGTGCTATAAGTACAAAAGCTTCGACAAGCGTACAAAGGTTTATAAGGCTATTGACAAAGTTGGCGTTGTTTACGAAAAAAAGAAATTGTATGACAATGAGGTTCCGGGCTGGATTGCTACCTATGTCTATAATAAGGGTTTCCAAATAACGGAGAAAGGTGCTTCCTTGATTTCGGAGTTTTTGGGCAGCGATTTGGGAAAAATCGTCAATGAACTCTCGAAATTATTTATTGGTCTGGCTCCAGGCGAAGTCATCAACGAGTCGTTTATAGAACGTAATATCGGAATCAGCAAGGATTACAATGTCTTTGAGTTGCAAAAAGCCATCGGTCGTCGCGACGTGGTGAAATGCAATAGAATAGTCAATTATTTTGCTGCAAATCCCAAGAGCAATCCTATTCAGAAAATTCTTCCGCTCTTGTATGGCTATTTTATTAAGGTAATGATTTACATACAAGAACCTGACAAGTCCAAAGCCGCTTCTGTTTTGAAGATTCCCCCGTCATTTGTCTCGGATTATGCTGTTGCTGCCAATAACTATTCTCTAGGAAAGTTGGTTTCTTGCATCGGCTATCTCTATGATGCCGATTTGCGCTCCAAAGGAATCCGCAACGCAGGCACTGTGACGGATGGCGAACTGCTTAAAGAACTTGTTTTTAAGATCATACATTAAATCTATCCCATTTTCTTCTTGATTTCTATTTTCTACAATTCAATTTTCTTCCTATGTTGAGATCCGTCAAGTCCTCCCTGATTTTTGCTTTTTTCGTTGTGGGAGTCCAAATAATGGCATTGTCGCAGTGCACTGTAAAAGGTGCGTTGTATGACGACGATAATGGCGAGGCGATTCCTTTTGCCAATGTTGTGTTGGAAGGCACCAATTATGGAGTTTCCACCGACATAAACGGTTTCTTTTTAATCAATAAAGTGCCGGAAGGGACTTATGTGCTGAAGGTTCGCTATGTGGGTTACGACGAGTATTGCGACACGATTAAGCTTGTAAAGGGTAGATCGGTGACTAAGACGATTAAGTTGAAAACCGCCGCCACTGTATTGGATGCGGTAGTGATTACTGATAGCAAGTCGGAAGAAAGAAAGGTGCAGACTCAAGTGTCGGTGGAGAAAATTACGGCTTCGCAGATCCAGCAGATGCCGTCTATTGGAGGCCAGGCCGACTTGGCGCAGTATCTTCAGGTGCTGCCGGGCGTCAATTCTACAGGCGACCAGGGCGGACAGCTTTATATCCGTGGCGGCTCTATGATCCAGAACCTTTGTTTGCTCGACGGAATGATTGTCTATAATCCTTTCCACTCCATCGGTCTTTATTCTATTTTCGAGACGGATGTCATTCTCAACGCCGATGTCTATACGGGTGGCTTTGGCGCCCAGTATGGCGGACGACTTTCTTCGGTTATGGACATCACTACTCGTGATGGCAACCGCAAGCGCCATTCGGGCAAGGTTGGCGTGAATACTTTTGGCGCCAATCTCATTTTGGAAGGTCCTTTGAAAAAGGAATCCGCAAATAGTTCTTCTACAATTACTTATTTGCTTACCGCGAAAAATTCTTATCTTTCCAAGAGTTCGGAATACATCTATCCTTATATTGATGGTGGATTGCCTTTCGATTTTCTCGATCTTTATGGAAAACTCACCGCCAGCTCGGGAACGGGAAGCAAGATCAGTGTGTTTGGATTCCGTTTCGACGATCAAGTAAAAGGCTATCAGGGTCTTAATGACTATCATTGGCGCAATTTCGGCGCAGGAACGAACTTTGCATTGGTGACCGGCTCTTCGGCTTTGGTGGAAGGTTCTGTGGCTTATTCTAACTACAACATCACGCTCAACGACCTTTCGGGGAAAGAAAAGTACAGCAGCATCGGCGGTTTTAATATGTCGTTGGTCGTCAATAATTTCTATGGAAAAAACAAGCTTACTTACGGTTTGAGTATGGAGAATTATTCCACTGACTACCAGTACTACAATGCCATGGATATTCGCTCCGAGCAGGAAGAGCATACCAACGACATTGCCGGTTTCATTACCTATAAATACTGCAAGGACAAGTGGCTTTTCGATGCAGGACTGCGTTTTGTGTATTACAATTCGCTCAACGAAGGAAGTCCAGAACCTCGTTTGGCTATCAAGTTTAATGCCACCGACAAGCTTCGTTTCAAGTTCGCGGGAGGTCTTTATAGTCAGATTTTCCTTGACGCACGTTCCGATAACGACATCGTGAACCTTTTCAATGGGTTCCTTACGGGTTCGGGTACGCTCAACAAGCCGCATACGTTCCTTGGCGATGATGTGACGGGGTGCGTGCAGCGGGCGCAACATCTTATCTTTGGCGCCGAATTCGACGCATTGGAGCATCTTACGCTGAATGCTGAACTTTACTTTAAGAATTTCAGTCAGTTGCTGAATTCAAATCACAATAGGATGTACGACCGTTCCGACCCTGTCTATTCTAATCCAAACAGTGAATATTACAAGCCTGAATATCTTCTTACCGATTATGTTGTTGAGCAAGGAAAGGCTTATGGTCTGGACGTGAGCCTGTGCTATGATTTGGAACGACTCTACCTTTGGGCTACCTATTCGTTGGGCTATGTGAAACGCACCGACGAAGCGCAGACTTACTATCCTCATTACGATCGCCGTCACACCATAAATTTGTTAGCGACTTATGCGTTGGGAAAGCAACGCGAGTGGGAGTTTAGCGCACGTTGGAGTTATGGGTCGGGTTTCCCGTTTACGCAGACGCAAGGGGTGTTTGAACAACAGAATCCGTCATCCATTGATTATGATTTCAATGGATCGAATGGACAGATGGGTCTCTATTATGCCGACTACAACG
Organism: Candidatus Colimorpha pelethequi; assembly: GCA_018064245.1. Lineage (GTDB taxonomy): Bacteria > Bacteroidota > Bacteroidia > Bacteroidales > P3 > Colimorpha > Colimorpha pelethequi. The sequence continues at coordinate 598 of JAGHVO010000057.1, read as the reverse complement.
GCGGACGTTTGCCAGCCTATCACCGTTTTGACGCGGGTGTCAAGCGTAAGTTCTCTATCGGGAAACGTTCCGTCTTGGAGCTGAACCTGAGCGCCACCAATGTGTATAACAGAAGCAACATTTTCTATTTTGATCGTGTGACTTTCGACCGAGTCAATCAGTTGCCCGTCTTGGTTTGCTTCGGCGCCAATTTTAGTTTCTAAAAGCGATAAAAAAAGCGAGCGACGCTCGCTTTTTTATTGTATCTTTGTCCAGTCGATGGGGCGCAGACGATGTTGGTTAAGGAAAAACATGAGACCAAATGTCTTGGGCAGAATACATGCAAAGGTGATATCTGCAAATGTCCTTTTATTATTTGTTTGGCATTTTAATGGCAAATGACTTTGCAACCTAAAATGTTAAAAATTTGCAAAATTAAAAAACCTTTTGTACCTTTACAACAAGCAAAAGTCAAGATAAAAACCTGATTATTTGTGTGTAAATAGAAGAATGCCAATTGAATTGTACCAGTCTGTACGGCGTTTTGTGGTCGAAAACGCTGTTTGGAAGGCTTTGGGGGAGGAGAAAAGTGCGGGTTGAAAAAAATCGGGACAAGTTG
>JAGHVO010000015.1 GCA_018064245.1 Candidatus Colimorpha pelethequi | reverse complement strand
TCCTCAATTTTTTTGCATAAAAAAAGAGCTACAGACCGGATTTGAACCGGTGACCTCATCCTTACCAAGGATGCGCTCTACCAGCTGAGCTACTGCAGCTTTTTACTTCGAAGCGTTGGCTTGACTCTTGCACGCTTCCGCCTCTATGTTTGAGCGGAAGACGGGGCTCGAACCCGCCACCTATAGCTTGGAAGGCTATCGCTCTACCAAATGAGCTACTTCCGCTTCTCTGATGTTTGTGGGGAAGAGTGGACTCGAACCACTGAACTCCGAAGAGGACAGATTTACAGTCTGTTGCAATTGCCACTATGCGACTTCCCCATATTCTCGTTGGCGCTTGAGAAATTCGAGCCGATGAAGGGACTCGAACCCCCGACAGGCTGATTACAAATCAGCTACTCTACCAACTGAGTTACATCGGCTTTTTTCAGCGTCTTCAAACAACTCTCTCGTTTCAATTGAGGTTGCAAAAATACAACTTTTTCCACAAATGAAAAAACATTTCTCCAAAATTTCTATAATATTTTTTACAAAACATATTATATCAAATAATTATGCATCGTAAAAATTTTCAATTAATTGTTCAAAACATAAAAAAAAACAGGAAAACACAAAGCAAAATGCTGGAATTTTGAAGGATCCAACACGAAAAATCTCTTTCTTTGTTGATCATCTGGGAGGGAAAAGCACGCTATAACGACACATTCGGGAAGCTTATGCAATCAAAACTTGGAGTCTTCCACGGAAGCTACACCAACAGTCCCTGCTCACCGAGTTGCTTGTATGTCTTTTCGGCAGCCAATTGCTCGGCACTTTTAATTGAATAGTCTATGGCGGATGCGCCTGGTACGCCATCTATGCTCACACGGCATTCAAACTGACGACGATTGTTAGGGCCATGCATAATGGCTCGTACCTGCTCGAACGCTACCACTTTATGGTTGCGCTGTCCCCAGTCGATAAGCCTGCCTTTGAAATTCCATTCAGAATTCGCCAAAGCGTCAATATCCAAATAATCTTTCATCACTCGGTCAATGATAACCTTGTAAGTGAAATCATACCCTTTTTCCAAATAGATGGCACCCACCAACGCTTCAAAGGCGTCGCCGTCCATCGACTTGAACACGCCTTGCTGTGCCCGATTATAGTTGATGAGCTGATCGAGCCCGATTTTCTCCGCCAGCTTATTGAGGTTGGAACGCGACACTATCTTAGATCGCAGCTCAGACAAAAAGCCCTCTCCCTGCATGGGATATTTCCTATAGAGCAAATGCGCCACCATGCTACTTAAAACCGCATCGCCCAAATACTCAAGGCGCTCATTGTTGATTTTATATCCATGCTGCACTTGGATGGATTTTGAGCGGTGCAAAAAGGCGACTTGATATATTTTCGTATTCTTAGGCGTATAGCCTAATACATTTTGGAAAAACATGTAAAACTGCCTGTTGCCTCCACGATGGAATACTGCAGCCCAGACATACTCTTTAAAAGCAGCCGGATGGGAAACAAAATAAAGGAAGGAAGACATTGCGGTCCCTACTTATAGATATTTTCGAAAAGCCAGGCAGACATTATGTCCCCCGAATCCAAAAGCATTGCTAAGCGCAAAAGTGATGTCGCGATTGACGGGTTTATTGAACGTAAAATCCAATTGAGGGATATTGGGATCGTCGGCAAAGTGATTAATGGTCGGAGGGACAACTCCGTTTTGAATGGCCAGCACTGTTGCAATGGCTTCAACGCATCCCGCCGCTCCAAGCAAGTGTCCATGCATTGACTTTGTGGAGTTGAGGCTGATTTTGTAGGCATGGTCTCCAAAAAGATCCGCGACAGCTTTTGATTCAGAGACATCGCCTAAAGGCGTGGAGGTACCATGCGTATTGATGTAATCAACATCGGTAAGTTGCATTTCGGAATCCTTGACGGCAAGTCGCATGGCCTCCTTTGCGCCGGTACCTTCAGGATGCGACGCTGTGATGTGATAGGCGTCGGCTGTAAGTCCACTACCTGTCAATTCAGCATAGATATGCGCGCCACGTGCCAAAGCATGATCCAAGCTTTCCAGCACCAACGCACCCGCACCCTCGCCAAGAACAAAACCATCTCGGTCTTTGTCAAAAGGACGTGAAGCCGTAAGAGGGTCATCATTACGCGTGGAAAGGGCCATCATAGAGCCGAAACCGCCAATGCTGCATTCGGTGATGGCAGCTTCAGAGCCACCCGAAACAATCACATCCGCCTTGCCCAGACGGATAAGCATCAACGCATCGCTGATAGCCACGGCAGAAGATGCACATGCCGCCGCCGTAGCGTAGTTGGGGCCACAAAAACCGTATTTGATGGAAAGATGACCGGCGCAGATGTCGCTGATAACCTTCGGTACAAAGAAAGGACTAAACCGAGGGACACATGCTCCCTCGAGATAGCTGGAAATTTCTTGTTGGAATGCAAGTACACCACCCATACCAGTGCCCCAAACAACACCGACACGAGACTTGTCAACTGTATCTACATTCAACCCGGCATCAACAATCGCCTCTTCGGCGGCAACAATGCCGTATTGAGTGAACGGGTCTAACTTACGGACTTCTTTTCTGTCGAAATGGCATAACGGGTCAAATTCTTTCAACTCGCATGCGATTCTACATTTAAACTTTTCTGCATCAAAACGAGTAATTAGGCCGGCACCACTTACACCTTTGATCAGCGAATCCCACAATTGTTGAGCGGAATTACCTACAGGGGTAAGCGCGCCAAGGCCTGTAACAACTACTCTTTTGAAACTCATAAGATGATTAGTTAGTTCTGCTGAGCTTTTTCAATGAAAGCAACTGCATCGCCAACGGTAGCAATATTTTCTGCAGCCTCATCTGGAATAGTGATATCGAACTCTTTCTCAAGTTCCATGATCAATTCAACGGTATCCAAAGAATCTGCACCGAGATCGGCGGTAAAACTTGCTTCCATAGTAACATCTTTCTCATCTACACCAAGTTTATCAACAATGATAGACTGTACTTTCGTTGCAATTTCAGACATTTTTTGAAGATTTTTTAGTTAAACGATTTGCAAAGAAACGAAAAAAAAACCACATAGGGAGGTTTTTTGCTTAACAATATGTATGTTAATTTCTATATTATACTGTATTACTGGACTTTATATTGGTTAAAAAAAATTAATACATCTGACAATTTATGATAAAAATATAGTTTTGGGAGAAAAAATCAACGAAAATTCATAAATTTGCAAACAATAACAGATGTTGTTTTTTTGAACAATCATTATATTTTATTAAAAATCAACACTATGAGCAAAAATATACAACTGGCTATATTTGGTTCGGGAAACGGCACGAACGCACAGCGCATAGCCGAGCATTTCTCCAAAATAAATGACATTGACATCAATTGTATCATATATAATAAAAAGGACGCCTATATCGCGCAGCGCGCGAAAAACCTGGGAATTACAGCTCAGTATTTCAATCGGAAGGATTTTTTTGAAAGCGACAACGTATTGAGATTCTTGCAAGACAGAGGTGTCGACTATATCATCTTGGCGGGATTTCTATTGCTGGTTCCAGAAAACCTCCTCAAGGCTTTTCCTAACAAAATAGTGAATATTCATCCCGCCTTGCTGCCCAACTACGGAGGCAAAGGCATGTATGGCGAGCGTGTGCATGAAGCAGTGATAGCCCATCACGAAAAAGAAAGCGGCATCACCATACATGTAGTAGACAACCATTACGACAAAGGCACTACATTGTTCCAGGCAAAATGCGAGATTTCCGACACCGACACGCCAGACACACTTGCACAAAAAATCCATAAATTGGAGCATCAGTATTTCCCCATCGTGATTGAGAAATTCGTTCGCGGAGAATATCAATAGTAGCCCGAACAATAATATTTAATCCCACATACAGCAAGTAAATGCGCATAGCTATCAATACACGGTTGCTGATATCCAACAAGATGGATGGAATCGGATGGTTTACTGCCGAAACAGTGAAGCGAATCGTAAAAGACCATCCGGAAGATGATTTCTATCTTTTCTTTGACAGGAAACCCGAGTCGTCGTTTGTTTCAGGCAACAACGTACATCCCGTAATACTTCACCCTCAAGCAAGACACCCGATATTATGGTACCTGTTTTTTGAATGGAGCGTAACCAAGGCCTTGAAGAAATACAAAATCGAACTATTCCTTTCGCCAGACGGTTTTATCTCAACCAAGAGCAAAGTCCCCACCTTGACTGTGATTCACGACCTAAACTTCGAACATTTTGAAGGCAACCTCAAAGCTTCTCATCAAAGGTTCATGAGTCACTATTTTCCTCGATATGCGCAACTTGCCACGCGAATTGCCACAGTGTCAGAATATTCGAAAAAAGACATTGCCGAAACATACCACATTGCATCCGAAAAGATTGACGTGGTTTACGATGGCGCTCACGACGCCTACACACCTTTAGGTACCGCGGAAAACACAAAGACAAGAGACGAATACACACAAGGAAAGCCTTATTTCATATTTATCAGCACCATTTTGCGGCGAAAAAATCTCGCAAATCTATTGACAGCTTTCGATCAGTTCAAGACGACAAGCAAAAGCGACATGAAGCTGGTTGTTGTGGGCGCCCGGGTATGGTGGCAAGACGAGCTAAAGGAAGCATTCGACCGAATGGAACATCAGGATGACGTGATTTTCGCAGGTCGCGCCGACGTCGAAACTCTCTCCAGACTTCTCTCTGCGGCAAAAGCTCTTGTCTATCCATCGTTTTTTGAAGGATTTGGCATTCCCATTATTGAAGCGTTTCATGCAGAGGTGCCCGTCATCACCTCAAATTGCACTTCCATGCCCGAAATTGCAGGAGATGCGGCATTACTGATAGACCCGTACGACACAAACGCAATCGCCACTGCCCTTGCACGCATTGAAGACGACGCCAAACTTTGCAACCAACTGATAGAAAGAGGAAGCATTCAACGAGAGAAATTCACCTGGGACATTACCGCACGCCTCCTTTGGGAAAGCATGATGAAATGCGTTGAGAAATGAAAGATTTCTAAATAAACACATTTAAGAACTTCCAAGATTCTTTTCTAATGATTCGACATTGGACTTTTTTGTTTGTATTTCTCAGTGCTGCGCCCTTCTTACGGTCGCAAGCAGTGCGGTGTACTACAGACAATTTGGTCTACAATCCATCATTCGAGAGTCACACCGATTGTCCGAGAAAAATCAACGCCGTTGGCGTTCTCACTGTTGTTGATGCATGGTATCAACCCACAAAGGGAAGCGCCGACTACTATAATATTTGCGGAAGCAAGGAATGCAATATTCCCAAGAACAAGTTAGGCATTCAAGACGCCTACGACGGGGAAGGATACTGCGGAATATACGTCAGCCAAGACAACTATCGGGAATACTTGCAAACGCAGCTCAAAGAACCTCTCGTAAAAGGGGCCACCTATCGATTGACGTTTCGCGTAAGCCTGTCGGAATACTCCACAGGAGCCATAGCAACTATCGGAGGACTCTTTACCAACGAGCGCATAACCGACACCACGCAAGGCATCTTGATGCACCGAGAGACCAAAAGGATTTCGGCCTCGGTGGTACAAACCATCAACACCTTTTACCAGCCGCAAGTCGTCAATCCCAAAGAACGCATCTTGGACGACACAAAAGGATGGCAACAAATTGAAGGGACATTTGTAGCTTCCGGCGGAGAAGAATTCCTGAGCATCGGGAACTTCCTCAGCGCTTCGCAATCGAACCTTATTTTCCCCGACAGTCTTGAAAACCTACTTCCCGGAGCCTACTATTATATTGACGACATACATTTAGAGTGCATCGATTATCCTGAGGTAGAAGTTACCGACAATCCTTCAAACGAAAAAACCACATTACCCATAGTTGTCGGAAGCACGATTGTGCTCAAAGACATCTATTTTGAATTCGATAAAAACACTTTGTTACAACAATCCTACAAAGAACTCGTTCGCCTTATTGATTTGCTGAGAGAGAATCCGAAGATGAAGATCGAGATTCAAGGGCACACCGACAACCAAGGTTCCGCCAGTTACAACCAACGCCTATCGGAACAACGGGCCAAAGCCGTAGTGGATTATTTAGTGAGGCATGGCATAGAAGCAAAACGACTCAGCTACAAAGGCTACGGCAAAGAATCGCCTATAGCAGACAATGCCACCGAAGAAGGTCGCGCCACAAATCGCCGTGTTGCTTTCAAAGTCATCTCCAAATAAGCACAATCCCTGTTCCGAAACGGCAAGACCCATATTAAGTATTCATTATTTATTATATATTCAGCATTTCATTATTATATAGACAATAAAAAAGGCGGCCAAATTTGGCCGCCTTTTTTATAGCGAGTTCTGAATAGAACTATTCAATAACGCGATAGAAGGAGACACGACGGTTAACAGCATACTTGGAGTCACCGAAGCTTACAGATTTACCCTTACCTTCGCAAGTAAGTCTATCTTCTGCAATGCCTCTCTTAACGAGAAGTCTCTTAACTTCGTTCACACGCTTTTCAGAAAGTTTCTGGTTGTAAGCGTCAGAACCAGTGTGGTCGCAGAAACCATAGAGGCTGAACTTAACATCAGGATTGTCTTTCATTACGCGAGCAACAGCGTCAATCTTAACCATTTCGGTATCGTTAACCTTGTACTGGTCAACATCGAAAAGAACGGAGAAAGGAAGTGCATAATAAGTCATCTGATCTGCCTTGATCTGGTCGATAACCTTCTGCAAGCTATCAGCTGCAGCGGTATTGCCCTGAGGAACATTAGCGAGTTCGTCTTCAAGTTCAGCGATGCGGTTCTTCAATTTCTGCTCGTTCTGCTTAGCAGCGAGAAGTTCTTTTTCGAGGTTGTCAACCTTGTTGTTCAAAGCGTCGAAGTTTTCCTGGGTAAGGAGGTTCTTCTGAGCGAGCAAAGCCTCGTCAGCAGCGGTAGGACCGAAGTTGTACAAGTAACCTAAGCTAACGTAGATGTCAGCCATAGCTCTGTGGTCAACAAATTTGGGCAGGAAAGCATGGTCGTCGGCAATAACTTCCAAGAACAAAGTGCTGTGTTTGCAAACTTTGTAGCTGAAGCCGAGGCCAATCTGAGCGAAAACGGTGTTTTCCCACTCGTCGAGGCTCATCAACTCGCTTACACCTGCATGGTTGCGGTGGAAACCAAGACCACCACCAGCCAACAAATAGAGAGAACCTCTTCTATCGGGGTTGTAACCCTTAATAGCGTCGTTGATGGAGAACTTGAAGCTGATAGCTGCGTTCACGTAACGGTCAAACGTCCACTCTGCATCTTCATCTGCGATAAGCAGACCAGGAGCTGCCAAAGAGAGGCGCAAGTCCCATACATAGTTCAGTTCCTTTTCGAACATAAACGTAGCACCAATGTTGGTACCTTGTTTAAAGTCCCAGCCCATGTTGCCTTGCTTAGCAAAGTCAACGCTGGCGCCAATGGACCAATTGCTCCAAAAACCGTAGTGAGGATACTCCGGCGTTTCCTGAGCAATACCAGTATTAGCAAAAGCCATTACGCTTGCCAATACACCGATTGATAATAATTTTTTTAACATATTAACTGAGTTTTTTGTTGTTTTGTTTTTCTTTAACAATTAGAAATTACACAATTAACCTTTTGCCCAATATGAGCAACATTTGTGCAAAAATACTAATTTTTTTCAAACAATAAAAATATTTTTAATTCCTTTAACGTTAATTAGGTAAATTATGTTACATCCAACATCGGAAGCAACAATCTTCACTAACTAAAACAACAAATAACAGAATGATAGACATTAAATTAGAAATAGACGGGAGCAAAAAATTCGTCACAGAAGAAAAAATAGGGAAATTTTCAGCCAAAGCGCTTGAGGCGAAAAAAAATTTACTTTCAAGAAATGGCTTGGGAAACGATTTCTTAGGCTGGGTTGACCTCCCCTCAGAAACCGACCCGAAAATTTTTGAGAGCATTCGCCAAGATGTTGCACGATTGGCTCCCAAATCAGAACTATTTGTTGTCATCGGCATTGGAGGTTCCTATCTGGGCGCCCGCGCTGTGATTGAAGCGTTACAGTCTGAATTCGAATCCTTTGATTGCGCCAAAAAGCATCCTTTTGTCATCTACGCAGGCCACACCTTAAGCGAAGATTATTATCACCAACTCCTAGATCTTTTAGATAAAAAAGAGTACTCATTGGCCGTCATCTCCAAATCCGGCACTACCACCGAACCCGCCGTGGCTTTCCGCATCATCAAGTCGCATCTCGAGGGCAAATATGGAAAAACCGAGGCCAAGGAAAGAATCATAGCCATCACCGACGCACGCAAAGGTGCCTTGCATGACATTGCGGTTAAGGAAGGATACAGTATGTATGTCATTCCCGACAGCGTCGGCGGAAGATTCTCCGTACTTACACCCGTGGGACTGCTGCCTATTGCCATGGCAGGATACGACATTGAAAAACTCATGCAAGGCGCCCGCGACATGCGCGACCATTGCATACATGAAAACGACATCGAAAAGAATCCCGCATTGCTTTACGCAATCACCCGAAACATTCTCTATCAAGAAGGTCGCAAAGTAGAAGTTCTCACCAATTTCCTGCCCAACCTCAAATACATCAGCGAATGGTGGAAGCAGCTCTACGGCGAAAGCGAAGGAAAGGACGGGAAAGGCATTCTTCCCCACAGCTTAAGCTTTACAACCGACCTTCACTCCATGGGGCAATATATCCAAGACGGAGAAAGGTTGATGTTCGAGACATTCATTAGCGTATGCCGTCCTCACAACCATGTTTCCATTCCTTCTGACGAGGAGAATTTTGACAAAATCAACTATCTGACGACAAAAAGCCTTACCGAAATCAACTACAATGCGGAAAAAGGCACAATTATGGCACACATCGACGGAAACGTGCCTGTGATGAGAATAGAGTTTCCCGAAATTACGGAATACACACTGGGACAGCTCATCTATTTCTTCGAGTTTGCTTGCGCAATCAGCGGATATATGCTGGGAGTCAACCCATTCAACCAGCCTGGCGTAGAGGCGTACAAACGCAATATGTTCAAGTTTTTAGGAAAACCAGAAAACTAACAAGCACTAAAAAAGCGGGGTCCGATCGGACCCCGCTTTCATTTTTTACAATTCATTCCAACAGAGCGAATCATACATTTACATCGCATTGTTTAGAAAGGCAAATCGCCCAGAGGCTCTGTCTCGTCGTTTAAGATAGTAGCCAACGGGTCGCGCGAAGCGTTGTTCAGCGGATTGTCGTTGCGTTTGGATAAGATGATGAAATTGTCGGCGACAACTTCTGTAACGCGATGTTTTACGCCATCTTTATCTTCCCATGAACGAGTCTGAAGACGACCTTCGACATAGATAGAAGTGCCTTTGCGCAAAATTTTCTCGGCTATTTCAGCCAAGGTACGCCAACAAACGACATTGTGCCATTCAGTCTGCTCAATACGCTCACCGTCACGGTTTCTTCTGTTTTCTGTTGTGGCCAAAGGGAAAGAGGCCTTTTTTACGACAGCGCCCTCAGCACTATTATCTTGAGGGAAAGATACAACATCTGGATCCTTACCCAGATTTCCAATCAAAATTACTTTGTTTACTCCAATCATTATATAGCTTGTTTTAGTTATCAAAATAGCGCGTATCGAATGCAAAGATACTCCTTTTTCGGTACTTTTCGACGAGAAAAATTCACTTTTTTGACAAATACCTGTCTATCAAACGAGAAACAGGGAGAGTTTTAAGCATCGAACAAGGCACCGACCGCGAATTTATCGGATTTGAGCATGGTTCTTCATCAAAAACCAAGTGCACAAAACGAGCCTTTATGGTTTGATGGGTAAGCTTGTGCGTAAATTGCGCCAAACAGGACAATTCGACAGGTTGTGCCGAGAAAAAATCCCCACAAAAACGCTTGGCATTATCCACCAAACAATTATCGTCCCACTCAGAATCCGATTCAACGAGCGGATATTCATACAAACCTTGCCAAATATCCTTCCCCTTGCGGCATTGCACCCAAGTGTATCGTTGTGAACCCATAGACCACTCTATGTCAAAATAATAAAAGAACCTTTCCTTTACCTTGGGAGGAGCCATTTTAACAGGAAGCACCTCAACCTTGCCCTTCTGTAAAGCGATACACTCACGGGCGAAAATACATGATGCGCAATCAGGATTCAACGGCTTGCAAACCGTCGAGCCGTAATCCATCAACGCTTGGTTGAACAAATCAGGATGTTCGACATCAATCAACGACTTCAACAAAGTCTCGATTTCCTTGTAGGCGGCATTGGAAGGGACAGGAGTATAGATGCCGAAAAGCCTTGTAATCAACCTATAGACATTGCCGTCGATGACCGGATACGGAAGTTTGAAGGCGAAAGAGGCGACAGCCGCCGCCGTGTAGGGTCCCACGCCCTTGAGCGAGCAAATATCCTTATAATTATCAGGAAATTCCCCATTGAAATGATTCACGATATATTGCGCTGCGGAATGGAGATTCCTGGCCCGCGAATAGTAGCCCAAACCCTGCCAACTCTTAAGCACCTGCTCTTCCGTCGCCGACGCCAAATCCGCGACAGTAGGATAGGTATTGATAAAATGGAAATAATATTCCATGCCCTGCTCAATGCGAGTCTGCTGCAAGATAATCTCCGACAGCCAAATGAAATAGGGATTATCAACGTTACGCCACGGCAGTTGCCTGCCTTCGGCACGATACCATTGGATTATTTTATTCGAGAAAGACAATCAATTAGCTATTAATGGTGAATTTTTGCATCAGAAAAGGTTCAAAAAGTGATTCGATTGCCAAAATGGATTTCAAAAAACGCCATTTTGGAGCAATACGACGACAAATCAACAATGTTAAATATGCAAAATCAAAAAAATACAATTTACTATTTCATAGCTATTTGCAAATTACTTTATGTTAAAAAACAAAAATAAGCAATTCCACTTTGTTGAAAAGTTTTGCCATATCAAAAAAAAAACCGACTTTTGCACCCGTTTTTCGTCAATAGAAAGACAATAAAAAAACGTACAAAAACAATAAAAATTATATCATCATGTCGAAGATTTGTGAAATTACCGGAAAAAAAGTGATTGGCGGTAACCATGTATCCCACTCACACATTCGTACCAAGAGAAAATTCTCTCCCAACTTGCAGACCAAGAAGTTCTACATTCCCGAAGAGGACATGTGGATTACTTTGAAAGTTTCCGCAAAGGGCATCCGCATCATCAACAAGAAAGGCATTCTTGCTGCACTTGCCGACGCAGAGGCACAGGGACATCTCCAGTTCTAACTTGAAGACCTAACAAAGTCTTAATAAACATTTTTTATCAACCCTTAACAAGAAAGAGGTATTTACTATGATCGTAGTTCCTATTAAAGAAGGCGACAACATCGAAAGAGCTCTCAAGAAACTCAAAAGAAAATTCGAAAAGACTGGTGTAGTGAAAGAGCTGCGCGAGCGTCAGAAATTCACTAAACCTTCAGTTATCGCAAGGGAACGCAAAATGAAAGCCATCTACGTTCAGCAGCTCCGTCAGAGCGAATTGGACAAATAGGCTTCCGTTCTTACGAATCAAGAAAAGAAGATGTCTTTGCGGACATCTTTTTTTTTGCCCGAACACCAAGGCTTATCCCCACAAAAGAGGAACTGAAAATAAAAAAGCCTAGAATTGACGAATAATGCAAAAAAAGTAGTAACTTTGTAATCATGAAAGTGGAAGATTCCATAGCATTGTTTCTTGACTACATTGCGACAGAGCGCAGATTGTCGGCATTGACGGTGCGCACCTATCACGACGCCCTGATGGAATTCCACAAATATCTTGGAAACAACCACATAGAACTTATCGAAGAAATAGACAGCAAAGCCGTTAGGGAATGGCAAGCTACCCTAATGGAGGCGGGAATCGTCCCCAGAACCGTGATGAAGAAAATTTCCGCGTTGAAATCTTGGCACAAATTCTTGCGCAAACAAGGCCTTGCCAAAGGGGATATTTTTGCCAAAGTTTCCACGATGAAGATTGACAAAAAGCTGCCCGTTTTCTACAAAGAAAATGAAGTTTCGAAACTATACACTAGCGAAACATTCCCCGACACATTTGAGGGAGAACGTGACAAACTGTTACTAAGAACGTTATACGAGACCGGAATGCGACGTGCAGAAATTGCCGGACTGACGGAACACAACATTGACCTATCGGCAATGACCATAAAAGTGCTTGGCAAAAGAAACAAACAACGCATTATTCCAATAGAAAATGAGTTGGGACAAAATATTGAGCGATATCTTGCGTTAAAGAAAGAGATTTCACCCGACAACGAGAGTCTGTTCGTCACGCCAAAAGGAAAATCGCTGAGTACGGCGCAGATCTACGCGATCGTCAAGAAATACATGAGCGCACTATCCAATGCCGACAAGATAAGTCCGCATGTTTTTAGGCACACATTTGCAACCGGAATGCTCAACGAAGGAGCCAACATCGACGCCGTAAAAGAGTTACTCGGACACAGCAGTCTCGCCGCAACGGAAATCTACACACACGTTACTCGGGAGCATCTGAAAGACGCATACAAGCATGCCCACCCAAGAGCCAATGGAGAAAACAACAAATAACAACCCTAATAAAAGGAGGTAATTATGAACACAACAATCAATGCCGTAAAATTCAAGGCTTCCGCGGAACTTGAAAAGTTCATCAACGAAAAAATCGCCAAGTTGGATCGTCTTATCGACAATGCGACCAAATGCGAAGTGACCTTGAAAGTGGACAAACCCGAAAGCGACAACAACAAAGTAGCCGAGATTTCGATGTCACTTCCCGGACAGACCCTTTTTGTCAGCAAACAAGCCAACAGCTTTGAAGAAGCTGTTTCAGGCTGCATCGACACTATGAAAGGTCAGATAGACAAGTACAAGAATCGCTAACGACAATCTGAGCCGTAGAACGGCTGCGCTGTTCCATTAATATGGGACGTCTTGCAACAATCTCATCTACAATCTGCTGAGTATAATACCGAATGGTAATCAGTTGCAGCGACTTATTGTAATAAACCCTGAAATTTTGCTGGAGTAACTTCAAAAGTTGTTCCAGCAAAATTTTATTGTCGTCAACGCAGACAGTAAAACTCAACGCCGAATTCTGCATTACATTGATACGAATTCCCAGCTGCGCAAAATAGCCAAAAATCACCTGGAGATTGTCTTCGGCAATAAAGGAGAAGTCCTTGGGAAGAATCGACAGCAATACTTGGTTGTTTTTGAAGATATACAAAGGAGTCTCCGGCACAATGCAATCATACGGGCCCACCACAGAACCCGCCTCATCAGGTTGGATAAAGGAGCGGATATGCAACTCAACATTCTTGTTCTGAATAGGTTTTACCGTTTTAGGGTGAATTACGCTTGCGCCATAGTAAGCCAATTCAATAGCCTCATTGTATGGTATTTGCTGAATTTTTACCGTATTGCTGAAGAACTTTGGATCGGCATTCAAAAAACCAGGAACATCTTTCCAGATAGTCATCGATTCGGCATCCAGACAATAAGACAATATAGAAGCCGAATAGTCAGACCCTTCGCGACCAAGCGTCGTCGTAGTGCCTTCGGCCGTTCCGGCGATAAAACCTTGGGTGATTAGAATCGACACCTCATCATTGAACTGATTGCAAATACATTGCGCATTTTTCTGAGTCAAATTCCAATTCACATGACCTTCACGATAATTGGCGTCGGTCTTGATAATGTTCCTCACGTCAATCCAATTATTGCGCATTCCTATGGAATTCAAGAAATAGCTGATAATGGTAGTGGAAATCAATTCTCCGAATGAAACCACCTGATCGTAGTCGAAATTGTAAGAAGTCGGAGTCTTCAAACACCTGGCCTCCAACTCACCAAACAGACTGTCCAGCGTCGCCCTCAACGGATCGTTGTTGCATGGAATCAAGCTGTTGGCAATATTGAAATGGTAATCCTTCAAGTTGCGAAGAATCTCATCCTTTCTATCTTTGTCGCAAACACCCGGGACAAGTTGTTCCAAAGCGTTCGTCGTCTTTCCCATAGCGGAAATAACCACGACAAGTTTTTCCGAAGCATATTTCCTCAAAATGGAAGCCATATTTCTCACGGCATCGGCACTGTTTACCGAAGCGCCTCCAAACTTAAAAACCAACATAGACAGAATGAATGAAAAATTAAGAATGAAAAAACGATATCAGTAGCTCAACTCACGTTGCATGTCGCGGTGAGTGTCTTTTTCCTTGATGCTCTCGCGTTTGTCGAAGAATTTCTTTCCTCGTGCCAACGAGATGAGCAGCTTGGCGCGGCCTTGCGGATTGACATACAGCATTACGGGAATAATGGTGTAGCCACGTTCCTTGATACGATTCTGCAACTTATTGAGTTCTTTTCTGTTAAGCAAAAGTTTCCTATCTCTTTTGGCGGAATGGTTGAGGTATGAGCCAAAACGATATTCAGAGATATGCATTTCTCTCACAAACAACTCATTACCGATAAAAACACAATAAGCGTCCGACAGATTGGCCTTGCCGTCGCGAATTGATTTTATTTCCGTACCCGTAAGCACCAAGCCGGCGGTATAGTCGTCGACGAGGAAATACTCATAGGCGGCACGCTTGTTCTTGATTTCTATGATATTTTTCTCTTCCATTGCTTTAGGTAACGGAAAACTGCGTTAATTATTGTAATATTCAACAATTCTATCGAAAATCCCCAAAGTTTCCTCAAGCGTGGAAACCGTAACGAGCGGGATACGGAACTGCTTGAAATCCTTCAGCCCCCTAAAATAGCCGCCATATTGCTTCCGCATTTCAAAAATAGCCGTATGCTCGCCTTTGAAATCGACTGATTTCAAGAGGTGTTCCCTACATACCGACACACGTTCCGCAATAGAGACCTCCCTCGGGGTTTCGCCTCGTAAAAGTTGCTGCGTCTGTTCAAAAATCCAAGGGTTGCCAATAGCACCTCGACCAATCAAAATGCCGTCCACGCCATAACGCTTACGCGCCTCAACAGCTTGCTCAGGAGTGACGATGTCGCCATTGCCGAAAATAGGAATAGTCATATGCGGATTCGCCTTTACCTCACCAATCAACGACCAGTCCGCTTCACCTTTGTACATCTGCGTTTTGGTACGTCCATGAATGCTCAAGGCGGCGATGCCGACATCCTGAAGACGCTCCGCAACCTCGACAATCGGTTTCGAGGTTTCGTCGTAGCCCAAACGAGTCTTGACCGTAACGGGAAGGTGCGCTCTTTTTACAAGAGCCTCCGTGATGCGGATCATCTTGGGAATATCCTTCAAAATGCCACTGCCGGCACCCTTGCCTGCAACCTTTTTCACAGGACAGCCCCAATTGATGTCGATGAAATCGGGCTGGCGCTGCTCCACGACATCCAAACATCGCAACAACTCATCCTCGTCGGCACCGAAAATCTGAATACCGATAGGGTGCTGCGCTTCATCGAACTGCATTTTGCGAAAACTTTTTTCGGCATCGCGGTTGAGGGCCTCGGAAGCGATAAATTCAGTAATCAAAACATCCACACCAAAGCGTTTGCAGATTTGCCGAAAAGGCATATCCGTAACGTCGTCCATCGGAGAGAGACCCAGAAGGCAATATTTTTCAGGAAATAACGTAATTATAGTTAAGAGTTTTTGGGGAATTCATTTCAATAAAACAATTGCAAAAGTACAAATAATTATGGAAAAAAGCATTACCATTCGATACAAAGAATACGACATTCACAATTCCGAGGCGGCAGAAGAATGTGAATTATTAAAATATGCCATTCAAGCCACCGATACAGCCTATGCGCCCTACTCCGATTTTCACGTGGGAGCGGCAGTGAAGTTGGACGACGGAACCATCGTCATTGGCAGCAACCAGGAAAACGTGGCCTACCCTTCCGGACTTTGCGCCGAACGCGTTGCACTCTTTACCGCCTCCGCCCAACATCCTGGCAAAACCATAAAATCCATTGCCATCGTAGCCCGCAACCCACAAGGGCAATTGGTAGAAGCATCCCCTTGCGGAGCCTGCCGACAAGTGATGGCAGAGATACAGACGCGGCAGAAAAGTCCCTTGCAAGTAATCACCTACATCGGCAACGACCGCATCCGAATCATCGACCGTGTGGATGATTTGCTACCCTTTCTATTTGAATTATAAATAATAAAATTCAAATGTTACACATTCAACCATTACGATTAAACCTCGCATTGGTTACCCCCAAACGATGGTTTTACTTTGATTTTATTATATCATTTATTCAAATCATAATACGATATCGCACATTGATACACATAGCCTTCAATCTTTTCATCATAGTAAAGCCAATACGATTGCATATCCAATAAGTTGTTCACCGATGGTGAGAACGAACTCTCCAAACACTTATGAACAATACACAACGTTGAATCTAAACATATCGTAATTGAATCCACATTACGCTGAATTGTTCCGTCATCTGTCAATTGCCACGCCCACAAAGAATCAGGAATTAAAATACATTCTTTATCGCCAACATTAAAATTGTGATTTCCAACAATCAAGGTGAGATCATACCCTGATGTATTCGCAACTCTAAAAACTCGATTCCTCCAATTTGGAGCTTCAAACTGCCAATAATCCTTTGTGCAAGAACCAAAAGCCAACAGCAAAACAAAGAAAATCGTTTTAATATTCTTCATAAAAACAGGTGATTAGAATGCTAGATTTTGATATTTTTGTAACAAATATGTAATTTGATCATCCGTAGTGTTGTGAAGTTTGTTATTCTTCAAAGCAATTGTTAAGGTGGACAAGTCGCGGGACTCTCCTAAAATGTTATCTTGAATCTCGACTAAAGTATAACCATTTATGTTATCTGTCGGAGCTTCCCCATAAAAATTATGTTGGTTAAAATCATCAATAAGATCAATAAAGACTGGAGTATAGACCCCATAGTATGTAGATGCAAGTTCGGGTGTCCAATCTTGCAAACCACCATTATACCCTCTATTATTAAAACAACCAACATAATAGTCCGTTGTAACTTTCCATTGAACACACGAAGCCCAACTCTCAGCAATAAATTGATTCACACTGCTAAAACCACCATTCCCTTTTTTCTTATACCAATATGAATGAGCACAATGAGCCAATTCATGTAATGTGTTGCTAAAAATATGTTGAGTAAGGTACAGTTCCCCACAATCGTCCTTACCCCAAATTACAACATCTGCACCTTTTAAATCAGTCGAACTACCTGGCTGAGCGATGCCAATTCTACTGCCATTGTTCGCATGATTGTATCGGATCTTTAACTTTGTATGGAATCCAATACTATTAGTTTTATGAGGACGACTTACCGTCCATAACGACTTGTAATTTGCTATCAAGGCAGCCCTGTGTATTGTAGCTCTCATATAATCTTCTCCGTCCCTTTTTAATATGGTTTTTGTCCATTTTCCTTCCTTATTAGGACCTGTGAGATATGTTTTTTTGTTTTTTTCAGTTGTGACAATTCTCCAATAGTGCCTACGCCATTCTATCGAATAATCAACTTTTTTCTTGAATTTCGAATCAAATGTACAATTTCCATTTTGATCAGTGATAGCATATCTGGTCTTACAGCCCCTGCGCGCATTTACGCGAACGCCTTCCAATGGGACATAGGTTTCTTTTAAGTCATCCCATACTGTTATATGTGCGGATGGGGTCCATTTTGATTTTTTAGATTGTGTGCTGATTTCTTTCTTAAACTCTTTATCACAAATAGATTCAGACAAATCTTCTATCATATCGTAATATTCTTCATACTTATCATAGTCTTTCTGGTCCTCTGGAATAAAAACCTCATACAAATACTCAACAACCAACCCTGATGGCAAAGTGTATCCACAGGGAATAACTCCATATTGCCAAGAAACTGACGCATCTTTTAGGGTTGAATCGACATAAAAACTACCACCCTTAACTATTTCGTAATTCAATGGATAATCAAACCAAATAAGAGCCGAATCTACTTCTATAGATTCTAATTCCTCGTCAGAATGTATCAATACTCTAACATAATTTCCTGTTGGAGAAATGGATGTAAAAGGGAACTGTATTCCTTGCTTACACAGAATATCAAAAGCCATTCTCATATTGTCAAATTCATAAGGATCTTCTAACTTTTGCCCAAGAACAATCATTTCACTAATATTTTTATTATCAGTGTTTTTCGAAACAATATCAGATGCACCCACATTTTCTTTTTTACAAGAAGAGTATGAAGAAACAATTGCCACAAATATAAGCAGCATCGACATTTTTTTGAAGTTGTTAATCATGGTGATAGTAAAGAAGTAAAAAAATTTAATAATTAGGAAACAATTACATAATACTCAAATAACAGAAAGCATATCAATCAAATACCATATTTATTAAATCTAACCTTTAGTATTACGACTTTGCGGGTTGACCGTAATGATAGAGTACTACTTGGAAAACTTTATAAACTTCCAATATTAAAGGTACTATGCTAACAAATAATTATTCAAATGCAACTTGATTTTGCGACCATTTTCACTCGCCATATATTTTATGACAAAGATACGCATTTTTTTCGGATTCTATATGCAGTTGACCACAAAAACTCCACAATTAATTGATTATTATATAAATGTGATTATCTGTATAAATTAGAATAATCAATTGGCTTAAAACATTATATTTCATTTGCATTGATCATCGGACAACATATATATTGTTCCCTTAAAGGAAATCATCTCGTTCAAATGGAACATTGCAGCCAAATGAGATGAAAACAGTTAGCGTGAACGCGAGTTGGCGATATCTTACAAGTACAAAGGAAGCGCATTCGCAATGTACAAAGAGTTCTTTCCATATACACTAATTTTTAGCGTATGTATATGATTTTTTACCTGTTTACCTTTACATATACTTTTTTTGCAAAAATATTGAAAGAGTTCGTAGATGAACTAGTAAAAGAAGAATTCCTATTATGTATTCGAAATTTGACTATTGCTATCTCAAAAGAAACATTCGATGAAAAGCATGAAGAAAAACTTAGAAGTTTCATGTTGATGCTTGACTAAATGAATGAGTAATTCCATTTGCTCATTGAGAGATAAATTGTGTACAAAAAGCGAAAACAATCCTCAAAAAAGCAGGTTCAAAAGAACAATAAACTACTATTTTTCATTGATTTAAGAATATTCTTTTGAAAATATTTTTCCACACTGAATTTTCTTTGTATTTTTGCACCTTAATTATAATAATAATGGCGTGAACTACGCCCTCCTAAATTCAAACACATAGTAACAATGGGAATTATTGGAAGTATTAGAAAACACTCTTGGGTAGCTGTCCTCCTTGTAGGTATTGCTATTATTGCCTTCATCATTGGCGACCTCACCAAACAGAGAGGTGGCATTCCCGATTTGGGCAAAATCAACGGAACTACCATTACCGCACAGCACTTCAACGAATTGGTTGAGGAACAAGAAAACATGTACAAGATGCAACAAGGTCTCAATCAGATACCTTCGGAAGTTGAGTATCAGATTCGTGAGCAAGTTTGGCAGACTTTGGTAGATGAGAATCTGCTGGACGAGCAAATCGCCTTGTTAGGTCTTCAGGTTTCCCCCTTGGAAATGAGCGACATGTACACTGGTGAATTCATTCACCCCTACTTGGAGCGTCAATTCACGAACCCACAGACTGGTCAGTACGACTACCAATATGTCGCCAACCTGCTCAATTCGATCGATCGCCTTGACACCGCAGATCGTCAGCAGTTGGCAGAACTCGAGAAATATGTCAAGAAAGATCGTATGCAGCAGAAATACGCCGCTTTGGTTGCTTCTGGCCTCTATATGCCTAAAGCCGTCGCCGACAAGATTGCAGCTCTTGACAATAAGAACAGCGACGTGCGCGTGGCCTCTATGCTTTTCTCCAGCGTAGCCGACGAAGATGCCAACTTGACCGAACAAGACTACCAGAACTACTACTACAAGCACAAAGCCGAATTCCGCATCCGCGAAGAGCTCCGCAGCATCGAATTCATCACCTATCCCATGACCCCCACCCCCGAAGATCTTGCCAAGATTGAAGAGGAAGTCCAGAATACCTATGCTGAATTCACCCAAGTGGCTGAAGACGAGCTTATTTATTTCGTCAATTCAGAATCCGACCATCGCTATGATTCCACTTTTGTAAAGGCCAGCGACTTGGCCAAGCCCCTCGACTCTCTCGTAATGGGAGCTGGCGAAGGCAGCTTCATTGCTCCTCACATTGTGGGCAACGAATGGGTTATGGCAAAAGTTTTGAAGACCGACGTACGTCCCGACAGCTTGAGAGCCAGCATCATTGTTATTCTTAACGAAAAGGCCGGTGGCGAAATCACCCGTAGCGACGCCCAGGCCAAAGCCCTCGCCGACAGCGTAGAAGCATTGGTAAAGAGCGGCAAGATGAGTTTCGAAGATGCCGTTATGCAATATTCCGACGATCCCCAGAAAGCCGACAAGAAAGGCGACCAAGGTTGGGTACTTGATGGCGGTTATGGTTTCTTGAACGAGGGCATCGTTCGCGGAGCCGTTGGAAGCGTGTTCACCATGCAGCGTCCTGACGAAATTGGTTATTTTGTTGTAAAGGTAACCGACAAAACCGCAGCCAACAAGAAATATCGTATTGCCCAGATTAGCCATGAAATCGCTCCCAGCGAGGCTACCACCCGCAACGTTTACAACGAAGCAAATCGTTTCGCTGGCCAGAATCGCACCTATGCTGAAATGATCGCAGCCGCACAGGCCGAGAACAAGCAAGTACGCAGTGCAATGGTTCGCATGATGGACAACAACATCGCTGGTATGCCCAACGCACGCAGCATCGTTCAGTGGGCATTCAACGAAGAATCCGAAGTAGGAGCCGTTGCCGACCAAGTATTTGAAGCCAACGACATGTATGTTGTTGTTGCCTTGAAAGATGTCTATAAGAAAGGCTATCCCGAACTGAACCAGATCCGCGACATGATTGAAAACAATGTACGTCTGGAGAAGAAAGGCGAAATCTTGATGGCTCGCGCCGAAGAGGCAAAGGCATCTTGCAAAGACATTAATTCTTTCGCCGTGAAATTGAACACCACCGTAGATACCATCGACAGCGTTACCTTTAATGGCTACTATTTCGGTCGCTTCGGTATGGAACCCAAAGTCCAGGCCGCCGTTGCCGCCAACAAGGGCAACAACCTCATCGGTCCTATCAAAGGCTCCACAGGCGTTTACATGGTACAGGTTGACAAAGAGAATCCCCAAGAGAGCAATCCCGAAGGCGTTCGCGCACAGTTTGAACAGAACTATATGCAGAAGATGCGTTCCTTCACCCAAGTGCTGAAAGACAACGCAAAGATTGTCGACCAAAGAAACAAATTCTTCTAAGAGAACACGGTCATGGGTCGTTTGGTCGTAAGGCCCAAGACTCAGATCTCCCATAATCAGAGACGCGGCCGAAGGTCGCGTCTCTTCTTTTATCAAAGTCCGTAACGTTGCAATGAAACTGAAAGAGCGACTTCGTTCAATAAAAAAATGGTTTGCCACCAAGATATTTAATTTCAAGTCTTGGGGCAAGACCCTCAAGTCGTTGAACGAACCTCTCAAGGATATCATCAAGAACAAACATCGCTTCGTAGTACTCGACACAAATACCTATCAAGAGAAATTCTCGTTCGAGCTTACCGGCATCAACATTTTCGTCACCCTCGGCATCAGCACAATCGTTTTAATTATACTGACAATCATGCTGATAGCATTCACACCTTTGCGCGAATTCATTCCAGGCTACACCAACAGCGAAATGGTAGAACAAACCTACCGCAACAGTGTAGTGATCGACTCGCTGGAAAGGCAACTCGACCGTCAGGAATGGATGATTCAGACCATGCAAGATGTAATGTCAGGCAAAGTGATGCCCAACGCAGATGAAATCCAAAAGAAAGTAGATTCGTTGAGCGCCTTGGGTGTTACCGCGATAGAATATCGACGTTCGAAAGCCGACAGCTTGCTTCGCGAGGAGGTGGAACAGATTGAAGGCACGACGAAAAAGCAGAAAAAATAGCAACAAGGACTACTATCGTTGAATATTAAACAAGAATTATTATCAAAAGGATAGCCATTTTAGGATCTACCGGATCCATCGGAACACAAGCACTAAACGTGATAAGACGTCATAGAGATCTCTATGAGGTTGAAGTGCTTTGTGCAGGCAACAACGCCGATCTGCTCATTCAGCAAGCGCTGGAATTCGAACCCAACGCCGTTGCCATTGCCAACAAAAATCTCTACGCCAAAGTACAAGAGGCGCTGGAACATACCGACATCAAAGTATTTGCTGGGGAAGAATCCATCGCCGACCTGATGGAGATGAGCAGCATAGACATCGTGCTCGCCGCCATCGTAGGTTTCGCCGGACTTCGTTCCACCATGCGAGCCATCGAAAATCACAAAACCATTGCCTTGGCCAACAAAGAGACCATGGTGGTGGCAGGAAGCATTGTGACGGAAGCGGCAAAACGCAACCAAGCGCCCATACTGCCCGTTGATTCCGAGCATTCGGCCATCTTCCAATGCCTTATTGGCGAACAATTGGGACTTAGCGAAAAATCCATCGCCCCAATCGACAAGATACTCCTCACCGCATCAGGCGGTCCGTTCCGCGGCCGCAACCGCGAGGAACTGTCCAAAGTAACCTTGGCGCAAGCACTCAAACACCCAAACTGGAGCATGGGCAGAAAAGTCACCATAGACTCGGCATCCTTGATGAACAAAGGACTTGAAGTGATTGAAGCCAAATGGCTCTTCGGCGTAGAGGCCGACGACATCGAAGTGATAGTGCATCCTCAATCCATCGTGCATTCAATGGTACAATATGTGGATGGTTCCATCAAAGCCCAATTGGGCGTACCCACCATGGAAACACCCATACAGTTTGCATTCAGTTTCCCAGAAAGAATTGAAAGTCATCTACCTAGACTTGATTTTGCGAAATATCCTACCTTGACTTTTGAAAAACCCGACACCGAAACCTTCCGCTGCCTGCCCTTGGCCTACGAAGCCATCCACAAAGGCGGAAACATGCCCTGCATCATGAATGCCGCCAACGAAGTCGCCGTGCAGAAATTCATCGACGGGGAAATCGGTTTTCTGGAAATCGCCGATTTTGTGGAGCAGAAAATGCAAACCGCTCCGTTTATCCCTACTCCCACCCTTGAGGATTTGTTTGAAACCGACAAAGCGGTGAGAGGCGGTTGTTGTTGAGTTGTTGAATTGATTTGTCGAAACTTATTATTTACGATTACATAAATCATGAAAGTTTTAGCGCTGCTGTTAAGCCTCACCTTACTGGTCATCACTCACGAATTTGGACATTTGGGCATTGCCAAACTGTTTCATACCCGAGTACGCCGTTTCTATGTGTTCTTCAACTGGAAATTCTCCATATTCAAGGCGAAGAAATTCGACGGGAAATGGCATTTTCTCTTCTTCAACGCCGAAACCCCCGAAAGCTGGAATGAAGAGAACCTGAAAGAGGAAGACAAAGACAACACACTGTGGGGCCTCGGCTGGATACCACTGGGCGGCTACTGCGACATTGCAGGCATGATTGACGAAACCAAGAGCGCCGACGACCTAGCCAGCGAACCGCAACCATGGGAATACCGCAGCAAACCCGCCTGGCAACGTCTTTGCATGATCAGCGCAGGCGTGGTGGTGAATTTCATTTCCGCGCTGCTCATCTACACCTGCATCTTCGCCCATTGGGGGAAAGACGAACTGCCTATGCGCAACGCCATGTTGGGATACGAATACCACCAGATTCTGCTCGACGAAGGATTTGAGAATGGCGACATTGTATGGGCGATTGACGGGGTTGAAGTTACCGACCTCGCAGAGTCGCAACAAAAGCTGCTACTCAACAAGCCAAGCAACGTAACGCTGAAACGTGGCGACAGTCTGGTTACAATTCCCTTCTCCGACAGAGTTATCGCCCGAGTCAATCAAGAGCGGCCCAAAGGGCTAATCCTTGGAGTACGTTCACCTTTCGTAGTGAAAGATTTTGTACCTGGATCGGTGGCAAAGAGCGCCGGACTGAAAATCGGCGACAGCGTGGTATGCATCAATGGCGATTCAACGCCGTCATACACTGAAATTACCGCGGCACTGGCCGAGAACGCGGGCGACAGCATCCTCATAGGATTTTACCGCAGCAACACCTTCCAAGAAATTGCCATGGAAGTACCCTCGTCGGGCAAGATCGGCGTACAACTCATGAAGCCCACCGAACTGTTTGCCGTACAGCATACCGACTACAATTTCTTCCAAGCCATTCCCGCTGGTATCAGCTACGGCTGCGAGACACTCGGCACCTATGTCAGCTCGTTGAAGATGCTGTTTACCAAAAATGGAGCGCAGAATTTAGGCGGTTTCATCTCCATTGGAAGCATTTTCCCCGACGAATGGAACTGGCTTCAATTCTGGGACATCACGGCACTTTTGGCCATCATTTTGGCATTCATGAACGTCATTCCCATTCCCGGTCTCGATGGCGGACACATCCTGTTTACCCTGTGGGAAATGATTACACGGCGCAAGCCCTCCGACAAGTTCCTGGATCGGGCGCAAACCGTGGGATTGATCCTCCTGCTGGCACTATTGGTTATCGCCAACGGAAACGACATAATAAGACTATTTCAATGAGGGAGATAGATCTGAAGATTGGGAGATTTGAAGATTAGAGTTCACAGTTCACCATTTTACTAGTCACTAATCACTGGTCACTAGATTTGAAGATTAAAATATAGCGATGATCAAGAAACTCGATAGATTGATATTGAAATCATTCTTGGGGCCATTGGCGCTCACATTCACCTTGGCGGTGTTTGTGTTGCTGATGCAGTTTGTGTGGAAATATATCGACGACCTGGTGGGCAAAGGACTTGACTTTATGGTAATAGCCGAGTTGCTATTTTACGCCGCCGCCACATTCGTGCCTATGGCACTTCCTATCGCCGTTTTGTTTGCCTCCATCATGACGATGGGCAATTTTGGCGAACATTACGAGTTGGTAGCCATGAAAGCCGGAGGCATCTCGTTGAAACGCGTAATGCTGCCCATGATGATGGTTTGCCTGTTGCTTACAGGAGTGGCGTTTTATTTTTCCAACAACGTGCTGCCCATAGCAATGCTGAAATACCGAACCACGCTGTACGACGTAACGCGCAAAAAACCTGCGGTAAATATCCGTACAAGTGAATACTACGACGAAATTGACGGCTATGTGATCCGAGTGAACGGGAAATCGGCAGACGAACAAACATTGGAAGACATCACCATCTACGACCACAGCCACGGCTCGGGAGAAAACAACGTCATCGTGGCGAAAAGCGGCGAGATGCGCTCCAGCGCCGATGAAGCCTATCTGATTTTCACTCTTTTCGACGGCTACACCTACAGCGAATCCATGTACGGCGAAGACTATGCCAAACGTCCGCTCACCCGAATCGGATTCGAAAAGCAGGTTCTTTCGTTCGACGTTTCGGCTTTCGCCTTCAACAAAAGCGACGACAGTTTCTTCAAGGGAAACTACCACATGATGTCCATCTCCCAACTGGACACCACAATCCAAGCCATGAACCTGGTGTTGGACACGATTTGCATGAACTACAAAGAACAGATGGAGAACAAATTGCAGACCTACAAATTGTACCGCACCGCGGACGATTCAATTCAGGGAAAGAAAATCAACATAGAGTCTGCCATTTCCAAGCTGGATCCCATCGTGAAAGGCCGTGTACTCAACCAGGCTAAAGTGTCGTCTCAAATGGCATTGAGCGACGTACAATCGTTAGGGCAAACCTATCTGAGCGAAAAAGAATACATCAATTATCTACACATAGAATGGCAGCGGCGATATACGTTGTCGCTGGCATGCCTGTTGCTCTTCCTTGTAGGCGCACCATTCGGCTCCATCGTAAGAAAAGGTGGATTAGGAGTTCCCTTGGTAGCTTCGGTGCTCTTTTTCGTGTTTTACTACATGATTGGCATGATTGCCGAAAAGATGGTCCGCACAAGTGCTGTAGGACCTATTGGCATGTGGTTTTCCACGTTTGTATTCCTGCCCATCGGCATCTTCCTTACACTCTACGCGACTGGTGACTTGAGGAAAAAGAAAAAGTAAGCTATTCCCACACAAAAAATCATCATATAGCTTGCCGTAAGCAAGCTTCAATATGTTTTGTGCCTTCAAAACGTAAAATAACGGCGCCAGACGTTGTCAAACAACGCCAGGCGTGTTGTTGTCCATACAGTTTGCGATTGCAGCCCAAAATGGCAAAAAACAGGCAGGCATAATAATACATGCTACGAATGAAAAAGACAAACGTCGCATTGTATGTTCGCTCTCATAGGTCTCGCCGTAGGGGAGGTGCCACTTGCGTCCGTCATCCAGCTAGCGAGGCCGAAATGGTTATAAATCAACGTGGTATTTATCGCAAACGTTAGCATTATTTATATTGCTTTTTACGAGTACGATATACAATACTTCCTGGAGGACAAGAAAAATCAATATATATAAGCTTCCTATTGTTGTCGAAATAGAAGTCGACAGATCCTAACTGTGGATATTCATCTCCATAATATGTCAAAACAAACCCAGTATCACAAACCCCTAACAACCAACCCATATCATACATAGGATAATAATCCTCATAGTTCACTTGCAGTAATTCATTTATCTGATCTATGGTTGTGGTTCTGTCTAAATAGGTATCTCTAAAGCGTATATGAATGTCATTATCAAGAAAGGCGACACGACTCAATTCTGCCGAGTCTTGGCAGACAATATATGCCAAGGGCAAATTTGAATAACAATAATCTTCAAATTCATACGAGCACAACTTCCGGCCTGTTGAGTCATATACATTTTTATGATTTTTAAATGTCCTCTGGGGCATTCCATATAGCCTCACTAACGAATCCACACTTAATCTAATAGGGATGTCTTCCGAACTGAACTCGGTTATTGATATCCTGCGTTGTGGCAAACCTTGAGCCTTACAGTACGACAGTCCAAAAAGAAAGCATAATCCGGCTATGATGATTAATTTATTTCTCATAAGATTTCAGCATTATTATTTCGAATTATTTCATATTAGTACAATCCATTCTCAATTGGAACAAAGGCAGAATAGCCTTTTCAACCATGAAATACCGCACAACCGAATTGCTATATTTTATTGTTTATTAATTTATTATATACAACAGCAAAGAATGCACAATATTTATATTTGATGTAAAAGTAGCAATTATTTTATACATTTACAAATTTTTAGCATTTGTGGCGACAAGCAAAAGAGAAATGAAGGATCACCTTACAAGCAAAAAATGAAATGAACTTGAATAATATACAAAAATAGTGATGGGAGGGACGAAGAGACAGCAACAACCGCTAAGTTATATATTAATATAGATAATT
>JAGHVO010000027.1 GCA_018064245.1 Candidatus Colimorpha pelethequi | reverse complement strand
CCCCCCCCCCCCCCCCCCCTCCGCATTGTGAATCACACTGATCACTATTTCAAGTAATGGTCAAACCAATCGATGAAATTGCGATGCCACAAGAGGCTATTCTGCGGCTTGAGCACCCAATGGGTCTCGTCGGGGAAATAGAGATAGCGGCTCTCGATGCCACGCATCTGGGCGGCATTGTAGGCAGCCATACCTTCGGAAGCTACGATACGGAAGTCAAACTCGCTGTGGATAACACAAATAGGAGTATTCCACTTGTCAACAAAAAGGTGGGGAGAGTTGGCATAAGACTTCTTGATTTGAGGATTGTTCCAATCCCAGTAAGGACCGCCCAAATCCCAGTTGTCGAACCAGAGTTCTTCGGTTTCGAGGTATTGCTGTTCGAAGTTGAACATGCCGTTGTGAGCCAAGAAAGCCTTGAAACGATGGTTTTCGTTGTGACCGGCAAGCCAATAGATGCTGTAGCCGCCGAAGCTGGCACCACAAGCGCCGATACGCTCGGGGTCAATCTGTTTGAAGTTCTGAGCGAAGTAGTCGGTTGCCGACATATAGTCTTGCATGCAGAGTCCACCGTAGTCACCGGAAATCTGCTCACACCAAGCAGTACCGAAGCCGGGGCATCCGCGGCGGTTAGGAGCGATGACAAAATAGCCAGCGCCGCTCATAACCTCAAAGTTCCAACGAGTGCTCCAGAACTGGCTTACAATATTTTGAGGGCCGCCTTCACAGAAGAGCAAAGCGGGATAGGTCTTGGTGCTGTCGTAGTCGTAAGGATAAACCAGCCAAGTGAGCATCTCCTGTCCGTCAACAGTCTTGATCCAATATTCTTCCACCTTGCCCATACGGACCTGCGAGAGCACATCGTCGTTGATGGAGGTGAGTTTGCTGCCTTCCTTGCAAGAGTCGGAAAGGTTGTAGGCATATACCTCGGCGGGATACTGGATGCTTACTTGAGAAGCATAGATTTTGTCGCCATTCAACTCAAAGCCATTCACGTCATGATAGCCATGGGAAATCTGACGAACAGCCTTGGTCTGACGGTTGAAGGCGAAGATTTCGAGCATGCCTCTGTACATGACCGTAGCGACAAGTTCCTCGTCGTTGTCGGTCCAATGGATGCCACTAACGCCGTAGTCGAAGTTCTCGGTGAGGTCGGTCTTTTCGCCACTTTCAAGGTTCATGACCATGAGACGGAGCTTGTCGCTCTCGTAACCGTCACGTTCCATACTCTCCCAAGCCACCATTTTGCCGTCGTGGCTGAAAACAGGATTCTGGTCGTAACCCATGATGCCTTCGCTGAGGTTCTTGGTCTCGCCAGTGGGAATGTCATACAAGAAGATGTCGCTGTTGGTGCTGTGGGCATACTCCTTGCCAGTTTTCTTGCGGCAGGTATAGACAATCTTGGTGCCATCGGGCGAGTAGTTATACTGCTCAATACCGCCCCAAGGACGCATCGGGCACTCGAAAGGCTGGTCTTCACCAACAATATCCACACGATTCTCGGAGACTTTTCCATTCTGGAAAGAAGCGAGATAGATGTGGGGATATTCGTCAACCCACTGATCCCAATGGCGATACATCAAGTCCTCGTTGATGCGGCCCGTGGTCTTGTCCAATCCCGCATAGAGCTTGTCGAGATGCTCAGGACGCTGAACAGGCAACGTAGCGATATAGGTCATGCTGCTACCGTCGGGAGCGATTTTGAAACCTTCAAAGCCATTTTCGTTCTCGGCAACGACGGTTTCCTTGCCCGATTTGACATCCATGCTGACGATTTGGGTGCCTCGACAGAAAAGCAACGTGTTTGCGTCGAGCCATGCGGGATTCCACTCGCTTTCGGCAGTGGTGGTCAACTGCTTGGCATCACCACCAGTAGTGGACATTAGGTAAAGTTCGGCATTGCCTTTGTTCTGGTCCATGTCGTAGTAAGTAACGGCGTAGGCAAGCTGACTGCCATCGGGAGAGACGGCGGTCTCGCCCATCTTGCCGAGTTTCCACATAATTTCAGGGGTAAACTGTCCGTTTTCGACGGTAACTTCGGGCTTGCCGATAACATCCGTCGGAACATTCTTGTCGCCACAGCCCACGGTAAGCAACGTAGCTCCCGCGACAAGGAAAAGTAATGATTTTTTCATATAAAAAATAAGTTTTAAGTTTTGAGTATTAAGTTTTAAGCAAAAGCAATCCCAACTTACAGATATATCAACAAAGTAAAGATTTTTTCTATAAAAAACAAGTTTTAAGTTTTGAGTATTAAGTTTTAAGCAAAAGCAATCTCCACATACAGGATATATCAACATTTCAAAATTGGTTCTTACTAAAAATGCAAAATTACAAAAAAATCATAAATACGTCAAACACTTTGACAAAATTCTGTGAAAGAGAATCATTTCCCCTTTCGTAGAAGAAATTATCCAAGACTTATCTTTCAAAGAAAAGACAAACTTTTGCTTGGCGAAATCAATCTGTCGCAAATACATTTTTTACATATTAAGAAACTGTTTACAATTCACTTATTTTTTGTATCTTTGCAATTTGTTATTTTGAATTCAGATGAAAGGATTAGAATTTGATTCTCAAAGATTAGCGGCCATCAAGGAACTGACGGCACAAGCCACATCCATCGCCATCATCGCACACAGAAATGCCGACGGTGACGCCATGGGTTCGCTTTTAGGCATGTATCACATTCTTTCCGACCTGAATCCAAAAGCAAAAATCACCCCACTCCTACCCAACGGATGCCCGAAACAATTCACATGGATGCCTCACAGCGAATTGATTCTGAACGGCGACACTCAGTTGGAAGCCTGCAACAAGGCGCTGATGGAATCGGAACTCATCATTGGCGTAGATTTCAACGTGCCTTCAAGAGTTGACTTTCTGGAAACGGCACTTGTGACAAGTCCTGCCAAAAAGATTCTTATCGACCACCACCACAACCCCGACAAGGAACATTTCGACGTGGTGATTTCACGTTCGGAACTGTCGAGCGCTTGCGAATTAGTGTACTGGGTGGCACAAGCCGTTTGGGGAGACAGCGCCATCAACCAAGACGCCGCACGGAGCCTCTATACGGGCATCTGCACCGACACGGGTTCGTTCAGCTACAGCTGCGAACAGCCTTCGCTCTACGAAGCGGCGGCGGCACTTGTGGCAAAAGACATCAACGCCGCAGACATCCACAACCACATCAACAACACCTTCAGCATTGAGAGAATGCAATTTTTCGGCTTCGCCATCAGCGAACGGCTGCACATCTACGAAAAAGAGAAATTCGCATACTTCAGTTTTTCGCTTCAGGACCAGCAGGAACACCACATTTCGGCGGCCGACATGGAAGGTCTGGTGAACTACACGTTGATGATGGAACAGATTGAGGTGGGCGTGCTGATTCGTGAAGAGGCCACAAGAACAAAGATTTCATTCCGTTCAAAAAAGGACGTGGATGTCAACAACATCGCCCGTACCCACTTTGGCGGTGGCGGACACACCAAGGCGGCAGGTGCCGACAGTCCTTACAGCTTTGAAGAGACCATCCGAAGAGTGAAAGAGTTGTTTATTGGTGATTAGTGACCTTGACCTTGACCAACGATGACCATTCTTAATTAATTCTCATTTCTCAATTCAACGATTCAACAAACCTTCTAATTTCCAAATCTTCCAACCTCCAAATAGTGAATTAAGAATTGAATTTAATACAAATGAAACGATTCTACATATCTTTCTTGGTTTTGCTTGCATTGGCAGGATGCAACAGGACTCCAGTTGTCGAGGTTGAACAGAAACCCGACATCTCGGAAAACCTCATCAACGCCAACAAGACCATCGCCAAATCAGAGGAGACCTCCATCGACGGCTACGTCGCCCGCAGAGGTTGGGACATGAACCGACTGAGCTGTGGCGCACGCGTGATGGAGACCGACAAGGGAAACGGCAAAGCCATCGGCTATGAAGACTCCGTAACTTTTCATTACACTTTGAGCACCCTCAACGGCAAGACGATTTATCAAGACGAAACGGAAAGCATCGTGGTGGGGCGCAACCAAGTGCCCACTGGACTTGACGCAGCATTGCTCACCTTGCACTATGGCAGCCACGCCAATGTCATCATCCCATCCGAAGCCGGCTACGGCGTGGTGGGCGACGGCGACAGGATTCCTGCAAGAACCGTCTTGATTTACGATTTGACAATCGAAACAAAATAAACATTTAATATTCAACTCAAAATGAAAAAATTCTACAAATTAGCAGTTTTGCTCGTAGCTGCATCCACATTGATGGTTGGCTGCAACAAATCCGACATTCCTGGTTTCAAGAAGACCAAGAGCGGTTTGCATTACAAATTCGAAGTTTGCAATGACAAAGAAGCCCAAGTTCAGAAAGGTGACGCTTTGGTTGTTGAGATGACACTCAAACTCGACACCACGTTTCTCACCAGCAACGTCGGCAGTCCCCAACGCATGGCTATGCCTCAAGAATCCATGTTCCAAGGCGACCTTTCCGAAGGCCTCTTGATGATGCACAAAGGCGACAAGGCCACATTCGCCGTTGAGGCAGACTCCTTGGCAAAATTCTTCCCTATGCCCGATAACTACACTCCCAACCAGGGCATGAAGATGTACTATGAGATTCACCTGATTGACATCGTTTCCGAAGAAGAGCTGAAACAAGAAGAAGCCAATTTCCATGCAGAAATGGAACGTCGCCAGACTGAAGAGCCCACAATCATCGCACAGTACATCGCCGACAACAACATCACCGTTGATCCCAATGCCGATGGCTTGTATGTCATCGTAAACAAGAAAGGCCATGGTCCCGTTGTTGCTACCGGCAAGACCGTTCGCATCGACTATACCGGTCGTTTGCTCGATGGCACCATTTTTGACAGCAGCGTGGAAAGCGACGCAAAGGAAGGCGGCGTTTACAATCCCAACCGTCCTTATGAGCCTCTCGAATATGTTGTTGGACAAATGGCACTCATCAAAGGCTGGGACACTGGCGTGATGGGACTTCCCGAAGGTTCTGAAGTGACTTTGGTATTCCCCTCAGCACTTGGCTACGGCAACGCCGGCACTCCCGACGGAACCATTCCTCCCTACTCTCCCCTCCGTTTCGACATCAAAGTTGTTTCCGTTAAATAAGACAAAGTATCGCCCAGCCGCATTTTTGGCGGCTGGGTTCTCGTTTACTAACTTTACTAATTCATTATTATGCTTAACGTAGTAATTTTTGGTGCCCCCGGCGCTGGCAAAGGCACTCAGTCAGATAAATTGGTGGAACGCTTCAAGCTGAACCACATCTCCACCGGCGACTTGCTCCGCAAGGAAATCGCAGAACAGACCGAACTCGGCAAACGCATCAAAAGCATTATGGACTCTGGCAGCCTCGTGAGCGACGATATTGTCATCGAGATGATTGACAAGGCCATAGCAAATGACACCCAAGGAATTCTTTTCGATGGTTTTCCCCGCAACGTAGCACAAGCCGAAGTACTCGACAAAATGCTCGAAAAGCACGGTCGTAAACTCACCTGCATGATTCAGCTCGACGTTCCGCAGGAAGAGCTCATCCGCAGAATGCTTGAACGCGCAAAAATCAGTGGTCGCAGCGACGACAACGAGGTTACCATCAAGAACCGTCTCAAAGAGTACGAAAGCAAGACCCTTCCCGTTGCAAACTACTATGCACAGCAGGGCAAGCAAATAAAGATCAATGGTTTGGGCAGCGTTGACGCCATCGCCCAGAACATCATCAGCGAAGTAGAGCGTGTGAGCAAATAAGCCACACGCCTACACCCCGATGACCTTGTCCAAACCATCAAAACCCCGCCTATGAATAGCAACTTTGTAGATTACGTAAAGATATACATTCGTTCAGGAAAAGGTGGTGCCGGTTCGGCCCATCTTTTGCGTGTAAAATACAATGCCAAAGCCGGTCCTGACGGTGGCGATGGTGGTCGTGGCGGCCACGTCGTTTTGCGTGGCACCACACAGCGCTGGACATTGCTCCACCTGAAATACACCAAGCACGTCTTCGCCGAAGACGGCCAAAACGGCGGCGAGAACCTCTGCACAGGGCGCAAAGGCAAAGACCAAATTCTTGACGTGCCGTTAGGCTGCATCTGTCGAGACGCCGACACTGGCGAGTTGTTGGGTGAGGTGACCGAAGAGGGCGAAACCCTCATCATTGCAAAAGGTGGCCGAGGAGGCTTGGGCAACGACCATTTCAAGTCGCCGACAAACCAAACGCCACGCTATGCCCAGCCAGGTGAACCTGCCGAAGAACGCACCGTAATCATTGAACTGAAGATGCTTGCCGACGTAGGTTTGGTGGGATTCCCCAACGCAGGAAAATCGACACTGCTAAGTGTGGTTTCCGCCGCCAAGCCCGAAATCGCCGACTACCCATTCACCACAATGGTACCCAATCTGGGCATCGTGAAATACCGCGACGACCAGTCGTTTTGCATAGCCGACATACCTGGCATCATCGAAGGCGCCAGCGAAGGCAAAGGCCTCGGACTGCGATTCCTGCGCCACATCGAACGCAACTCCATCCTCTTGTTCATGGTAAGTTGCGAACAGTTGGACATCAGCAAGGAATATCACATCTTGTTGGAAGAATTGAAGAAATACAATCCAGAGTTGCTCGACAAAGAGCGCATCCTTGCCGTGACCAAGTGCGACATGCTTGACGAAACGATGATGAAGCAACTTAAAAAACACCTTCCCAAAGGCATCGAAAGCATCTTCATTTCAGCCGTAAGCGGATTTCACATCACCGAGTTGAAAGACCTCATCTTCCAGAAACTAGTGAATGGTGAATAGTGATTAGTGATTTCGTTCTACACTCTGCAATTATCAATTACCAAAGAATGCAGTCCATCGACACACAATTGTTCTTTTGGATCAACTCCCACCACTGCGTTGTGGCGGACTGGGCGCTGTGGACTGCCAGCCAAGCTTGGTCGTGGGCCATTGTGCTGCTTATTGTTTTGGCTTGCACCACACTCCGAAAGGAACCGCAAAATTGGTGGTTGGTACTTGTCGGCATTGGACTCTGCTTTTTGCTGAGCGACCGCATATCGGTGATGTCGTTCAAGGAGGTAGCCTGCCGACTTCGACCTTGTCATGCATTGGAAGATGTTCGAATGTTCCGCACCACATGTGGCGGACTATACGGATTTGTTTCCTCACATGCCGCCAACGTGTTTGCACTGGCTACATTCTTCTCCATGCGTTATGGGAAACGTGACAGCAAGGCGATGAAAACACTTGTAGTACTACTGTTTCTTTGGGCAATAATAGTGGGCTATAGCCGTCCCTATCTTGGAAAGCACTATCCCGGAGATGTACTATGTGGGGCAATTCTTGGAATAGGTGTCGGCGCACTGATTCACTTTATGTTACGAAAATTTGAACAATGGAAGGCAAAAAAAAATTGCAACAAATGAAACTTTTTCCAATGTTTGTCGTTAACTATAGCGTGCTTACTTATTTCAAGATGTATTTATGGAACGTCTCCGTGTGAGGCGTTTCATTTTTTTTTGCGTCCAATTTCAATTCAACAACTCAACATTTCAACAATATGACCGTATTAGAAATTCTCATCCTTATTCCAACAATTTTCTATCTATACAAAGGCTGGAAAAGAGGCATCGTGTTTGAAGCCGCCACAATTCTCGGCATCATTTTTGGTTGCTACGCAGCCGTACATTTCTCGCACTGGGTGGCACAGCTCATCCACATTGAAGGCAACGGCACCATGTTGGCGGCGTTTGCCATAACCTTTGCCGGAGTCATCGTGCTCTCTTTTTTCATTGGAAAATGCGTGGAAGGATTTGTAAAAATCGTCAAACTCAATTTCTTGAACAAGGTTCTTGGAGCCGTATTGGGAGCGCTAAAAAGCCTTTGCGTATTGGGTGTACTGCTCAATTTCATACTGATGATCGACTATAACGAGAAACTCATCACCCCTGAAACGAAAGCAAAATCGGCATTGTTTGAGCCGACGCGCAAATTAGGTTCGCACCTTACCGACAAGCTGCACGAATATTCGGAGCAGGCACGCGCAAGGCAAGATAAGAGTGAAGAGAAATAGCGTAAAGACATAGCGCATTTATACCATTTTACATTACATTCTACAATCCACTCTTCATGCTGATTTTGGCGCCCATGCAAGGTTTGACGGAAGTCCTTTTCAGGAAAGTTTATACACAGTGCTTTCCCGGAGCGATGGATTATGCCATATCGCCATTTCTTTCGCTCACCCACGGCAACCTGTCGGACGCATGGAAGAAGATTGGAGACGTGCTGCCCGAAAACAACATCGGCAGTATGCCCGTGGTGCCACAAATTCTTGGAAAAGAGCCCGAAGAGTTTGTGGAACTGGCCAACCGACTCGCCGAAGTCATAGACCCCAGCAGCATTCCTTCGTCGGTTGACGGCAAATTGGAAGTGAATTGGAACATCGGTTGTCCGATGCGCCGCGTGGCAGCCAAGCACCGTGGAAGCGGAATGCTACCCTACCCCGACGAAATCAAGTCGGTGCTCGACCAAGTCGTTCCAAAACTCAAAGGTGCATCATTGTCAGTAAAAATGAGACTCGGCTATTTCAAGGACACCGAGATTTTCGACATCATTCCAATACTGAACGACTACCCCCTTCATTCCGTCACCATCCATCCGCGCATCGGAAAACAACAATACAGCGGTACGCCCGACAAAGAGCGATTTGCCGAAGCCGCCGCAATGCTCAAGCACAAAGTAATCTACAACGGCGACATTTGTCGACTGGAAGACTACCAATACCTGACCAAACGATTTCCGCAGATTCAAGATTTCATGATTGGAAGAGGCATACTCTACGACCCCGCGTTGCCCATCAAAATCAAAGGCGGAAGCTGTACCGAGCAGGAAGTGCGCCATTTTGTAACCGAACTGTTTGAAGCCATCAACCGCAGACCCATTCCCGACGAATCACGCATGCGCAAGACCAAAGAATACTGGTGCCTGATGTGGAAATCCATCGGGATAACAGAAACGCAATCAAAACAAGTTCTCCACGCCCCGACCTACGCCGAAACCAGGCAACGAATAGCCGACTTCGTAAAATAAACGCAAATTCCAAACGTTAATAATATATCTGAACTTTTTACATAAAACAACATAAAATTATGACAAGACGAATAATTTTCATCGCTTTAATCATGATATTTGCCGCTGGATGCAAGAGCAAACCCACAACCGAAAAAATGACCCCGGAAGAGATTTTACAGGTGCTCGACATCAAGATTAGCAAGAACAAGAATGACGCCACGCTCTACTACGACCGCGCAAAAATCCTAGTGGACATGCAACGCTACAACGAGGCAATCAGCGACCTTACCAACGCCATTCGCCTCAAAGACGACAAAATAGAGTACTACATTCTCATGGGAGACGCTCAATTCGCCAACGGCAACGTGGAGCAAAGCTACAAAGCCCTGCAAAGCGCCTTGAAACTTGACGAAGACAACCAAGAAGCCAACCTCAAGTTGGGAGAAATCGCCTTCTACAGCCGCGACTACGAAAGAGCATTTGAAAGCCTTACCAAGGTCACCGAAAAAGACCCGAACAACCGTACCGCCCTTTTCATGAAAGGATTCGTTTACAAGGAGACAGGCGACACAGTAAGTGCCATCACACTGTTCCAAAAGATTTGCGACCTATACCCCGACTATGCGCCGGCTTTCGAAGAATTGGGCATTCTTTACGCCAACCACAAAAACAAGCTCGCCTTAGAATTCCTGACCACCGCCATAGAACTTGACCCCAAAAGCACATCGGCGCGCTACGGCTTGGCGATGTTCTATCAAGACATGGGAGAAATGGAAGCGGCCGAAGAGACCTACAAACAACTGCTCGACATTGACGCCAACGACAAAGACGCTTGGCACAACCGCGGCTACATCCAAGCCTTCTTCTACGGCGACTACGAACTTGCAATCGACTACTATACCAAGGCTTTACAGATTGACAACCAATTTATTGAAGCCTATGTTAACCGCGCCGCCGCCTACGAGCTCAACGGGGACAATGCCAACGCAAGAAACGACTACAAAACAGCCCTTTCGCTCGACCCCAACTACAAACACGCCATGGAAGGACTGAAGAGAATCTAATTAACTGGGAATAGACTTGTTATGAATCTTTACTCGGCTCGACAAATCCCCAATTCAACAAATAAAAACTGCTTGGTCACGATTCACGACTCACGCTATTAACCAATGTTAATATTTTTTCATTCAAAAACGATAATAATTAAGTATCTTTGCAAGGTTGAATGTAAACAACACTTATCCTACAGATAAACAATAAATCACTATAATATGAGCACACTTAAAGGACGTAACCTCATTTCCATCACCGACTTCACAAAAGAAGAATACATTCAGGTGCTGGACATTGCCGAAGAATTTGAAAAGAATCCCAAACAGAAGATTCTCAGCGACAAGGTGGTCGCCACGCTTTTCTTCGAACCCTCAACCCGCACACGCCTCAGTTTCGAGAGCGCAGCGAACCAGTTGGGCGCACGCATCATCGGATTTAGCGATCCCGGTGGAACCAGCGTCCAGAAAGGTGAATCCTTGCACGACACCATCGTTATGGTGAGCAGCTACAGCGACCTCATCGTAATGCGCAACCCCAAGGAAGGCAGCAGCCGCTACGCCAGCGAAGTGGCAAGCGTTCCCGTCATCAATGCAGGCGACGGCGCCAACCAACATCCTACACAGTGCATGCTCGACCTCTATTCCATCCGCAAGACCCAAGGCACCTTGGAGAACCTGCAAATCGCTTGCGTAGGCGACTTGAAATATGGCAGAACCGTACACTCCTTGGTTCAGGCCATGTGCAATTTCAACGCCACCTTCCACTTGGTTTCTCCCGAAGAGTTGAAACTGCCCAGCTCCGTGAAGATGAGCATCAAGAACGCAGGTCTGAAATACTACCAATATACCGACATCAAGGACATCGTTCCCACCGCTGACATCATCTATATGACCCGCGTACAGCGTGAAAGATTCCCTGATCCTCTTGAGTACGAACGCGTAAAAGACAGCTGCATCCTCACCGCCTCCATGCTGAAAGGCTGCAAAGAGAACATGAAGGTCCTCCACCCGCTGCCTCGCGTCAACGAAATCACTACCGATGTGGACAAGACTCCTTACGCCTACTATTTCCAGCAGGCCCAAAACGGCGTATATGTACGTCAAGCATTGATGTCAGCCATCCTCGGAGTCCGCTAATGGCGTGAACAGAAGCAACAATTCAACTAATCAGCAATTCAACAAATCAACAAATTGACATGGATACAAAGAAAGAATTAGTTGTTCCCAGAATTGAAAACGGAACAGTGATCGACCATATTCCCACCACTGCGGTATATCAGGTACTCAGAATCTTAGGTCTGGAACAATACCCCGACGAAGTACTGATTGGCAACAACCTTAACAGTCAGAAATTTGGACGCAAGGGCATCATAAAAATCAAGAACAAACACTTTACAAAGGACGACACAGACAAAATCGCCTTGGTTGCCCCCTATGCCACCATCATCGACATCGAAAACTACGATGTCATCAACAAGGTTGAGGCCGAAATTCCCGACCATATCAACAACATCATCAAGTGCATGAACCCCAAGTGCATCACCAACTTTGAGCAGATTCCCACCCAGTTCGACGTTGTCGATAAGGAGAACCTCAAGTTGAGATGCCACTACTGCGAGAAGTTCACCACCAAGGATGCAATGAAATTCACGGAATAGTGAACCGACAAATCCTTCAGCTTGATACTTTAACGATTTCCTGCTTATGAGAAAATATTTCATCGCATTACTTTCCTTGACGTTGGTGCTTGTCATCGCAAGTTTCGTGCTAATGTGGTGCAAGTCGCCGTTCTATGTTGCCATTGCGCCGCTGATTCCACTCTATTTCGGCATCATCACAGGCCTCGGACACTATTTCGTAGTGAAAAGTGCATTCAAGGCACCAAGGGCGTTCGTCAAGAACTTCCTCTCCGTAACGGTGGGAACGTTGGTTCTCCACATGATTGTAATGACAGTCTATATTTTCTCACATCTCCACACCGCAACATCTTTCCTCACCCTCTTCTGCATCGGATATATCGTCTATCTCCTCTTTGAGACTTCCGCATTGATGTTGTTTGTGAAGCGACAGAAGAAACAGAATGACGGAAATGAGTGAAGCGCAATCAGGAACTACAATCTGTAAATTTTTCGCTAATCAAAATAAAGAAGCCTCCCGACGGGAGGCTTCTTTTTATCTAATTCAACAATATTCATCATCTTTTCACCACCTTGCCTATCACCTTGCCTTCGGGAGTGAAGATGCGGAGGGTGTAGATGGCGGGGGGAAGCATTCCCAGATTGAGGGTATTGGTGCCGTTGAACTGCGCCACAATACGTCCTACAACGTCGATCACATCCACACGAAGTACTTTTACGCCTTCGATGACGACAAGGCTACTGGACGGATTGGGATGGATGAAAAGTTTGATATTTTCTACACTATTGATGGCAATATCCTCAACAAAATAAGCCGTCAGCGTGGTGTCGCCACGCACCTCAAAAGTCAAAGGATTTTCCGTGTTTCCATTGCTCCAATGGTCAAAACGATAGCCCTCGACGGCAACGGCAGTAAGAGTGGCAGTGTCGCCTTCAAGAAACTCCCCACCACCCGAAACGGTGCCAAGACTGTCCGAAACAGCCTCTACATTAAAGGTATATGGGTCACGCGGAGAGAAAAGAGCGCGGAGCATCCAGCTGTAAGGATGGTTGCCCCACTCGTGCTGCCAATTGACGCTGTCGAAACTATACCAAGTACCATCGTAGTTTCCTGAGAAATAGGAAACCGGAGCCCAGGAATTGGAGTCCAACGAACGCACCACCACCCACAAAGGTTTTGAAGCGTCGACAGGAACCACCGAATCCAAAACGACAGAAATCCATTTCAAAGCCTTGCGCGTAGCGAAAGGTTGCGTATAGAGGAGCGTCTGAGGTGCCTGTGCACCACCTTCATATACATAAAGCTGATAGGAACCCACCAAACCGTCGTACATCTGCACACTCGAAAGATTACGGCAGGAAGCCATAGAAGCGGCAGGAATACGAATGCCAAAATAATCGTAATATTTATCCTTCGAGACACGAGAGAAGTAAAGGTTGAACGAATAGGTCACCGAGTCGGCTACAAGCTGTTCAAACTGCGCCGTCAACGAATGGTCGGAATTGGGCATGAACGTGCGAGGAGTGTAGATGTTGTAGTCGCTCCAACGTTGGAAACGACAACCCTCCTTGGCATCAGCAATCAGCGTTACCGTATCTTGATAAGGCATGTAATCGCCGCCACCTACCACAACACCCATTGTAGTGTCGGACGACAAAGCCTCGACATGAATGGCATCGGAACGTAGAACCGTATCAGGATAGATTCCGAGAATAGCAGTATTATTATAATTGAACGAATAGCCAGGATTGAGGCTGCCCATCGCATAATAGCCATCATAAGTGCCACCCCAGCCCCAATTGAAATGGAAACGGCTCAAAGCATTGTAGCCATCGCACACAAAGGCATGTCCACCCGAGCGATCCTCTCCAGAATAGATGATCGGACGACCCGCATTGAGGTCATCTTTGAGCAGCTGGCGCCATTCGTCATCGCTGACATGATTCTTTTCTACGCCACGCAACCCAGAATTGTATTTGAAATAATATTTGAGCGCATTTTCGGAAGCCGCCCAGTCAAAAAATCCAAACGAAGTAGTATAGGCACCACTGGAGCTGCCATAGTCCATATCAACAGCGATGCCGACATGGAGCATCAACGTAGCGACAGCCAGCACCTCCGTATCGGAACTATACTGATTCAACGAATTTGGCATATGCTCCCAGTCGTAGGTGGTAGCACCAAAATCGGCCGTAAGAGTATCAAATACATTGATTTCAGACAAAGTATCGACATAAGTGCGCGAGCCCAAACCCGTAATGGGATAGTTCCAATATTTCATTACCTGAGCGGTAGCGGTAGCCGTACAACCCGTAACGGAGTGATGCACACCGTCGTAGAGCGGACAAAGACTGTTGTAATAGGGTTCCTGATTCCAAGTAGTGGTAAGCAACGGTGCCACAGCAGCCTTTGACTGGTCAACCAAAGGAATATTGTTAAGCAAGCGATACCATTCATCGGCAACCGATTTGTCGGGCTTGGCGCCCAAGGCAACCAGTTGGGCAACCTCATCGTTATAAGTTCGCAGCCAAGAGTCCACATGGATTGGCATATTATCCAAAGAAAACTGATTTTCAGTTGAATAGCCCAAAATTGGAGTTGCGCAATCGTCGGCAGGAAGAATCACAAAACCCGCGCCATCAATATTGGCAAAGATATAAAGATACTCATAACCCATCTCAAGACTAATATCCGTAAGTTGGCAAGGAGACTTCGCCACTTGAGTCCACAAATTACGAGCGACACGAATAGCAGTCTGTCTATCAACGGGTTTTGCCATTGTAAAAGAAACCGTCAAGGCAAAAAAAGCACAAAGGAATACTATTTTTTTCATAAGACTTGAATTTTCAACTTACAGCTCACTGTTGAGTGCGTCGGCGACCAAGAAGATGCTGCCCGTCACCAAGACCAAATCATCGGGATTCGCTGCAGAGCGAGCTGCCGCAATAGCCTCATGGACATCGGGAAATCCGTCACCAAGAAGTCCGATTTCATGAGCCGTAGCCACCAACGACGCCACCTCAAGTCGACGCGGTACGCTGGGCTGCGTGAAATAAAAAGAAGCGTCGCCTGGAAGCATTTTCAAGATGGAGGCATAATCCTTATCGTTCACGCAACCATAAACGATATGCAAATGGCGATAGCACAAAGTGGAAAGTTTTTCCAACATGGCATTGATGCCATCGGGATTGTGAGCAGTCTCGCAAATAGTGTTGGGATTCGTGTCGATGAGTTCCCAACGGCCATGCAAACCCGTGGTACGCACCACTTCGGCAATACCGTTTCGAATATTCTCGGAAGAAATCTTGTAGCCAAACTGAGGCAAAAGTTCCACCACTTTCATCAACGTGGCGAGATTTTTGAGTTGGTAAGAGCCGCTGAGAGGAGATTCTAATTGACAATCGAAAATTGACAATTGAGAATTTGCAATTGGTTTCACTGTGAAATAGAGCGTGGCGGGAGCGTCGGTCGGAATAGGCTCAATCTTGTAGCATTGGTCGGCGAAAGTGATGGGAGCTTCAAGTTCGGCGGCACGCGATAAAAATACCGGCTTTGTTTCGGGATGCGTCTCCCCTATCACCACAGGCACCTTGGGTTTGATAATGCCAGCCTTCTCGAAAGCGATCTTCGATAAGGTATCTCCCAAAAACTGAGTGTGGTCGAATCCGATGTTTGTGATTACCGAAAGGTCGGGCATCACCACATTCGTTGAATCCAACCGTCCACCCATACCCACTTCAACAACAGCCACATCAACCTGCTCGCGTGCGAAATAATCGAACGCCAAGCCAACGGTCATCTCAAAAAACGAAAGACTGTGCGACTCGAAAAAAGGCTTGTTGTCGGCAACAAAACGAACCACCTCCTGCTCTGGAATTTTCTCTCCATTGATACGGATACGCTCGCGGAAATCCACCAAATGAGGAGAAGTATAGAGTCCGACCTTGTAACCAGCCTGCTGCAAAATGGAAGCGGTAAAATGGCTCACCGAGCCCTTGCCGTTGGTTCCCGCAACATGGATGGAACGGAACTTACGTTCAGGATTGCCCAAATAAGACATCAAAGCCAGCGTGTTGTCCATATCAGCCTTGTAAGCCGCCTTGCCTACACGTTGGTACATCGG
The DNA here is from genome assembly GCA_018064245.1 of Candidatus Colimorpha pelethequi. GTDB lineage: Bacteria > Bacteroidota > Bacteroidia > Bacteroidales > P3 > Colimorpha > Colimorpha pelethequi. Next base: position 54,545 of record JAGHVO010000027.1, on the reverse strand, counting down.
CAAGGAATTGAAAAGGAAATCCAAAGTCTCGGAATAGTCCATGATAATTGATAATTTAATGTTCCACCAGACATTCCGGGAATTCGCCGGAAAATCGTCACGCAACTTTTTTTCTATTCACTAATTATCCATTAATGAATTGTATAAGTCAAGCCTCCAATGAAAAGCGCCTTGGGACTTGGGTAGTTCTGCCAATAGTAATAACGCTGGAAAGCGAGGTTGTCGGCCTTGAGGAAGAAACTGAGCGCCTTGGAATGACGATACTCCACTTCGAGATTGATACCATAGCGCATTGGGAGTGTGACAGTTGTCTCATAACTGTAATCCTCCGGATTGTAAGAGAAAGCGGCATTCATCTTGCTCAGCACCAATCCCTGAAGATGAACGAGAATCTTGTCGTGATAGTTGAGATGGATGTTCAAGTGTGCGTCAAAGGAGGGATGATACAATCCTGGCAAGGTATCGGATTCCAAACCTTTACCTTTGTAATAGGTGCCACCCAATTCAATGGCAATCATCTCATCGTTCACAAAAGCCACATCGCCGCGGAACACCCACTGGTTGAAAGACTCATATTTAGGCTGGAAGACATTGTTGAGCATATAGTTGTCGGACAACATGAACGAGAGATAGTCGTACCAAAGATTGTAGCTTGCCTTGAGATTGAACTGCAACTTACGAGTAAGAGAATAGCGAGCCTGCGCAAAGAAATCGTAATGACGCGTAAGGCGGGATTCAGCATCGGGCTGCACATAAGGATTTTTGAGACGGACGGCATTCCAACTCACGGGAGCGGCATTACCCACTGCGCCCAAAGTCAAGCCCAGAGTTTCACGGAAGAAATTACGCGTAACCGAAAGGTCAGGGAAGAGATAGAAAGCCATGTCGCGAGGATCGGTGAAATAGTCGAAAGCACCCGTCAAACCAGCATGCAGCTGGAAGCCAAAAATGGCAGCGGAGAGGTTGGGATTAAAAACGAAGAAACCGCGGGCAGTGTCGATGGCCGTAGGCAATCCACTTTCCACATCATAGCCCAAAGGCATTGTTTCGGGATCGAAATGCTGCCAAAAATGACTCAACTGAAGACGCAAAGCCGCAGTGGGCTGCAACTTCTGGTCCAATTTAATCTTATGCGATACCGAACCATCAACATTCAGGTTCAACTCATTACGGTTGTAAGTAGACCAAAGGTCCGCCACATTCAACTGGGCATTGTATCCCCAGCCTCCAGCGGCAATCTTCTTGACACCTGCGTTGAGACTGGCGAAATTGTAGCAAGCACGATAGTCCTTTTTCGAGATGTCGCCACGCGACAGTCCAACGGCATCCAACTGACTGTCGTTGAATCCATAATATAGATTATAATCGTTTTGGTATTTCAAGTCGGCCGAGAACTGCAGTTTTTCTTTATAGATATATTTCCCGAATGCAGAAACCGAGGTCAACGAATTCTGGTTGGATCCATAGTAGCTCACAGGATCGTCCTTGTCGCCCAAAGTGCCCCAAGAAGAAAGGTGCGAAACGCTTGCGCCGTAGTTGAGGTGCTTCGAGGTTGTGGAATTATAGAAAACATCCAGCAACGGAGTCCAATAGTTTCCAAAACCCATTCGGACGTAGTTGTTATACAGACGCGTCTTGGGTTCACCAATCACATTGGCGGCCTTGATGCGCGAAGGCTCGTAAAAAGAGGACATCCTCGTAGGATTGATCTTATAGTTGAACGAGTGCTGCAGTTTCGTGGCAGTATCTACAATTGTCGGCGCCACATTTATTTTCTGATGGTTCTCCAACACAGGCTTGTAGTTTCCTGTAACAATCACGTTTTCGTTGTAGATATCGTCATTTTGAGCCACAGCGGAGACCGTCAAGGCCATCAGCGCAACTGGCAAAAGGTTTCTGAACAAGGTTTTCATAGGAATGAAAAATATGTTGAGGTATTGATTTGACTTATTAACTTTTAACTCTTAACCCAAATGTCAATTTTCAATTGTAATAGTGATGGGATTCTCCTCAGGTTCGGATTCTGGAGTTTCCGAAGCGATAATGGCGTCACGTTTCTCGGTTGCCAAACGCACAAGATCTTCGCCATCGTAACCGTCTATAATGCTCTGCAAAGTCAGCTTGGCCTGCAAGTTATTGCCTTTGGCGGCATAGACGTCGGCCCACAAGATGAATGTCCTCGCCAGCCAGTAGTCGCTTTGCGGATTGGAAACGATCTTGTCAATGCTACGTTCAGCGGTGGCGTAGTCGCCCTTAAGATATTGGTATTCAGCCTGACGGTAAGCAGCTTCGGCGGCATATTCGCCATTGGAGGCCTTCAGCAACCGATTGTAAATCGCCAACGAACTATCCTCCTGATTCAATGCGGCGTAGGCCCTTGCCTCGCTCATCAAAGCCTCTTCCTTCAAGGCTGTGGAAATTTTGCTGTCGGCAAGCAAGGCTTCGGCAGTATTCACCACCTCACGGTAGGAAGACAGCGCCACATAGCTACGCAGCAAGCCCAAACGACCTTGCAGACGGCTGTTGTCGTTTTCGGAGTTCTCCACCAAGCGGGAATACAAATCTATGGACTTGGTGTAGTTGTTGAGGTTGTATGCAATATTAGCCGCATTGTAGAGCGACTGTTCGGTGTACTGATTTTTCGTACCCATGGCAACAACCTCATAGTGTGTGAGCGCCGACTCGTTCTGGCCTGTGCGGAAATAGGCGTCGGCAGCGTAATAGTGAGCCTTGAGGGAGAACAACCCGTTGGGGAATTTCTTGAGGTAGTTTTCCAAAGCAGTGACAGCCTCTTCGTAGCGACCCTCCATGTAGCGGTCTTCGGCGGCGAGATAGATGGTGCTGTCTTGTTCCAATGTAGGAACGGAAATCTTTGCGACACTCTTCACATAGCCAAAATACTCATCCACACGATTTTCGCTGATGTAGATATTCTTGACGGTGTTCAAGGCGTCACGAGCCTCGTCGGTTCCGGCATAGTCGGTAAGCAAACGGTCAAAAGTCTGCAAAGCCTCGGCGTTGCGACCTGTATTGTAGTAAATCAGACCCATATCCAACAAGGCCGACTTCACCTGCGAGTTGTCGGGATACTGGTTGATGAAGTTGCGATAATAGAGCAACGACATATCGGTATTGTCGCACAAAAGATAGGTCTTTCCAATCTCGAAAGTGGCTTTGGAGGCATACTGAGAGTTGTTGAACTTTTCAAAGATGTAGTTGAGGTTGTTCAATTTTTCGGGATATTTACCCAAAGCACCATAGCACAGCGCCTTCTGGTAGGTTGCATAGTCGGCGTCTTTGCCGTTGGCATTGATAACATAGTTGTAATTCACAATGGCGTCGTCGAAAGCCTTGTTTACGTATTTGCAGTCACCCATGCGGTTATATACGTCTTGCATCTGTCGAGGTTCCACATTCTTCGCCTGCTGACTGAATTTAGAGAAAGCATCATAGGCATCGTCGTAATCTTCCAATTGCATCCGAATGTAGCCTTCTGTGTAGAGCGCCTGCAAATAGTACGGCGAAGTCTTGGCGTAGCTGCCCAACAAGAAGCGATCCATTGCCTTGGAAGCGTCCGCATATTTTCCCATACGATATTGCGATTCGGCATAAAGATAGTAAGCGTCGGCGGTAACCTTAGGGGTTGCGTTGATAGTCATTGCCTTCTGGAAATAGGGAGCTGCGGCCTTGACCTTGCCCGTGTTAAAGATTTCAATGCCACGATTGATGGCGATACGCTGGTAGGCCTGGTTGAGGGCTGCGTTCTTGTCGGGAATGCTCTCAATAAGGTCGTAGGCATCCTTGTAGTTGCGGGTAGTGAGGTAGAGCGATGCCAGCATCTCCTGTATCTCGGCCTTGTGTTCGGTGTTTTTGTGCTGTTCCAGATATTTCTGAAGCTGACGTATGGACTCGTTATACGTGTTCTTGTTAAGTTCGCAGCTGAGCTTGGCAACCTGAAACTGGGCATCGTCCTTGATCTTACGATTGTAATCCATGTTGGCGGCCTGTCGGAATGCGGCAAGCGCATCCTCTTTTTGGTTCATCTTGATATAACAGTCACCCAAAAGGTAGAGTGCATTCTGAGCCACGCTGTCGTTGCAAACGGTCTTCTTTCCGAGATAGACGGCAGCGGAATCGTAAGCGCCGAGCTTGTAATGGCAAAAACCCATTTGGTAGAAGCAGTCCTGTTTGGAACACATTCCCTTGGAGGCGATGGCGCTGTTGCCGTCAACGCCGGCGGCGGCATGGTAGTGCTGCAAAGCGTTGGCGTAGTTGCCACGTTTATAATAGACCTCAGCGACCATCTGATGCACTTCGGGCTCCTTATAAACATCCTCGCTCTGGATCAATGCGGGAGCCATCTGCAGCATCTCGTCCTCACGACCGAGATAATAGTAGAGACGAATGATATAGTTTGGAACAATCTTGGCGAAATTGTGATCGTTCTTCAGCAACTCGAAATTCTTGAGCGACAGATCATACTCACCTTCCTGATACTGGATGTGGGCGTAGTAATAGCGGGCGGCGTTGCTGTATTTCGACTTGCCGTCCATCAGTTGCTCAAAATGGCGTTTCGCCTGCTCGTTGTTATTCATGTTCAGGCAGCAATAGCCCATCTTGAAATCATATTCGCTGCGACAACCATAGTCCACGTCGGCCTTTTTCACCTTGCCATAATACAAAAAAGCGTTGGAGTAGTCCTTGTTGCGATAGTAGCAATTGCCCATATAGAAGCGTGCCATGTTGAGGTGGCTGCTTTGGGGATATGCGGTCATGAACCGTTGCAGACGGTTGATGGCATCGTCGTTGCCGAGTTTTTCGGAGCAAACGGCGGCATAGTAGCAGGCATCGTCTGCGGTAAGGGTTCCTGCTGAGGTTTTCTCTATCTGATCGAACTGAAACTGAGCGGAAGCGTACTTTTCCTTGCGGAAAAGGTCTTCGGCATTCTCAAACGACAATTGCTGGCCTTGCGAAGTGGTAACTTTTTGACCCATAGCCGTAGCACCAGAGCAAAGCAAAAGCCCAGCAAATACAAGTATTCCAATACGTTGCATAATTTTACAAATTATCTAATTCATTTGTAAAATTACAACAAATCAACGATTTGCAATATATATATATAATGCACTTATCAACAAAAAAAGGTTGAAATCAGTCACACCTGGTCATTCTTGGTGTACAATGTACAGCACATGGAATTGAGGGCAGTACCCAAGCTTGTCTTTGTTCTCATTGAACCACTTTTTCCACCCATCAAGTGCATCGATGGATATATACAGAGGGCCTAAGAAATCGCCATCACCATAGCTGTTAGATATACCTGTAATTAATTCAAAGTTATAGACCATTTTCCGCACCTCTATTGGCAATTGTCTATGCCTAACTTCTATGTCTAGAAGTTTGTCCAACCGAGCGAGGAATACGGTTTGAGCCTGCTCGTTTTCGTCATTACCAACACATTTATGATGGTATTTGCCCAAATCCCCTCTCGCCAAATTCGCAGATGGAGGTATATGGCAATAACTTTCAACATAAAAGCGTATTTCATTGTAGGTGCAACGCACCGACAAAGTCGAATCGTAGCCAACAATAGAGTACGAGAATCCAGCATTGACAGACGTCTTGCCAAAATTTTCGTTTTGAGCCGAAGCAACGGCAACGAAAGACTGAAGCAAACAGGACATCATTAAGAGTCATTTCATCTTCTACCTTTGGGTGAATTAACAAAGTACAGTCCTTACTTGATTCCTCGTGCATTGAGGGCCTTGTGGAAACGGGCTGCATTGAGGAGGTGTTCGGCGAGGGTGGTGGCGAAGTTATGATGGCCGGAGAAATCCTCTTTGGCACAGAAATAGAGATAGTTGGTCTGTCGATTTTCGAGCACGGCATCGATGCTGGCGGTGGAAGGAATGCAGATAGGTCCCGGAGGCAGCCCCTTGTATCTGTAGGTATTGTAGGGCGAGTCGAGGGTGGTCTGCGCGGAGGTAATGCGTTGGAGCGTGAAATCGCCTGCGGCATAGCGTGCCGTAGGATCAGCCTGGAGCAACATTCCTTTGCGGAAGCGGTTAAGATAGACGCTGGCAATCAACGGTTTCTCGTCATTTTGGTTGGTTTCCTCCTCAACAATAGAAGCCAGCGTCACCACCTGCGTGGTGGTGAGCATAAGGCTCTGGCAGGCAGCGAGTCGTTGCTCATTCCAGAACGTGTTAGACTCCTTCAACATCCTACCCAGCAATTTTTCGGGAGTGATGTTCCAATAAACATCATAGGTGTTCTGCGGAAACATGGCGATGATGCTTTGGGGCGTATATCCGTAGGTGGCACAGAGGCTGTCGTTTTGCAGCAAGGCAAGCAGCGAGTCGGCGTTGAGTTCCAGCTTGGTAGAAAGGTACTGGCAGAGCTGCTGGGGCGTGCGTTGCTTGTTGATAACGAGCTTGATGGCATCTTGGTTGCCCGAACGGAGTTTGTTGACAAGGCGCAGCAGACTCATCTCTGGTTTGACAACATAGCTGCCGCCCTTGACGTGATTGCGATAGTTACGAGCCGTGGAGAGCACCGAAAAAGTGGAGAGCGACGGCATACAGTCGTGCGTCTTGAGGCTATCGACAACAGCGTCGTAAGTGCTTCCAGTAGGAATGTAGATGCGCACTTCTTCGGGATTTTTGGTGCGGGGAACGAGAACCAGCAAGGCGGCAACGGCCGCAACGATCACTACCAACAAAAAGAGGAACAAAGGCCTATACTTTTTGGCGATTTTGAACTTATGTTTTTTCGTTATTTTCTTCTTGGTTTTTGGAGTTTTTTTAGTAGCCATTTTGATAATTGATAGTTTTATTGTCTATTACCTTTCACTATTTTTTGAAAGCGGAGCACCGTCTGGTAGCCATTTTGGGTGAGCACCCATTGTGAGAAGGTGCCACAGAGGGTGTAACCCGCCTTTTGAAAGAGCGCACAGCTGACAGTGTTGCTTTCAAGGACATCACAGTAGATTTGGTGGATGTGGAAATGTTCAGCACAGAATCGGTCGAGTTCCTGTAAGATGAGCGTTCCTTGTCCTTGATGGCGGCGAGATTTCTCCACAACAATGCCAACCTCAACGCGCTGGTTGATTGGATCGTAGTTGTAGAGGTCGATGCACCCCACAACCTGCTGATTGTCGTCCACGCAAGCGAGTTGCAGCTGTCCATCGACAAAGATACTTTTATTTACAGCCTGAAGCGTCATTGAAAATTGAAAATTACCAAGTTATGAGTTAAGAGTTAAGAAATTGCTGGTTTCTGCTCCCTAATCACCATCCACCATTTAACTTATCTTTCCCCAACGGGGTTTGTTTTTCAATGTTTCGATGTGGTAGCGAAGCATTCTGTTTTCAGGCTTTTGGAGGTCAGGGTCGGCATCGAGAAGGTTACGAACGGTGTCGCGAGTGGCACGCACCAACGGCTCGTCGGTCACGATGTCGGCGATGTGGAGATTGAGTATGCCGCTCTGCTGGACACCCTCGATGTCGCCGGGGCCACGCAGACGAAGATCCGCCTCGGCAATCTGGAAACCGTCGCAAGTAGCAACCATCGTGTTGATGCGTTCGCGTGCATTGCTGCTCAGTTTTTCCTTGGTCATAAGGATGCAGTACGACTGTCCCCCGCCCCTTCCCACACGGCCACGGAGTTGGTGAAGCTGACTGAGGCCGAAACGTTCGGCATTCTCTATAACCATAACCGTTGCGTTGGGAACATCCACGCCGACTTCTATCACAGTAGTACTCACCATAATATGAGTCTCGCCACGTTTAAAGCGATCCATCTCGTAAGCCTTGGTTTCGGCATCCATCTGTCCGTGGACGATGCTAACCTGATACTGCGGTATGGGGAAATCGCGCGAGATACTCTCGTAGCCGTCCATAAGGTCCTTAAGGTCAAGCGAATCGGACTCGTTGATAAGCGGATAGACCACATAAACCTGACGGCCAAGGGCTATCTGTTTTTTCATGAAGTCGAAAACTACCAAGCGTTTGGCATCGGTTGCATGAATGGTCTTGATAGGCTGGCGCCCTGGTGGAAGCTCGTCAATAACCGAACAGTCGAGGTCGCCGTAGAGCGTCATAGAGAGCGTTCGCGGAATAGGCGTAGCGGTCATCACAAGCACATGCGGCGGCACATCGCTCTTAGCCCAAAGCTTGGCACGCTGTTGCACACCAAAACGGTGTTGTTCGTCAATCACAACATATCCCAATGCATTGAATTTCACTTCATCTTCGATAAGTGCGTGAGTACCTATGAGAAGGTTTATCTCTCCAGACAAAAGTCCTTCCTTTATTTTTTTGCGCTGCGCCCCCTTGACGCTTCCCGTAAGCAAAGCCACCTGGAGACCAAGTCCGTCGAGCATCCGCAAAAAATTCTGATAGTGCTGAGAGGCAAGGATTTCCGTTGGCGCCATCAGGCATGCCTGAAAGCCGTTATCAACGGCAAGAAGCATTGTGAGCAAAGCCACAAGAGTCTTGCCGCTTCCTACATCGCCTTGCAAGAGGCGGTTCATTTGGCGACCGCTACGCATATCGTTGCGGATCTCGCGCACCACACGTTTTTGGGCACCCGTCAGTGGGAAAGGCAGCTTTTCGGAATAGAAACGATTGAATTTCTCGCCCACCTCCGCAAAGATCCGACCTTCGGAATAGCGTTGTCGCGCCGTCCTTCCATATTGAAAATCAAGCTGAAGAAAGAACAGCTCTTCAAACTTGAGTCGCATCGACGCCGCCTGTTGCGAAACACTGTCGGCAGGAAAATGTATGTCGTGCAAGGCCCTTTCGCGCGAAACCAGCCTGTAGCGGCCAATGACCTCGAAAGGGAGATTTTCTGGAATCATTCCCTGTACCTGACGCAACATCGTATCGACAAGTTTTGCGATACCTTTGGGATTGAGTCCCTTGGCCTTGAGTTTCTCGGTGGTATTGTAGATGGGCATGAAACTGTGCGAAGGTGCGTCGTAGCTGACAGGCTCGACATCGGGATGTACCAACTGCACCATTAGCCCATAATTGGAGGGCTTGCCCATCACTTGGTATTCTACGTTTGGTTTGAGGCGGTCTTTTACCCATTTCACCCCCTGAAACCACACCAATTCCACCGAGCCCGTAGCATCGTGAAATCGGGCGGATAGTCGCTCCGTGTATTTACCCGTCTGCACCACATTAACATTGTCAATCAAGCCCCTCAACACCACATAAGGACACTCCTGCGTGATTTCGGAAACAGCAGAGACCTTGGAGCAATCAACGTATCGGAAAGGGAAATACAGCAAAAGATCCTCATAAGTACCGATATCCAACTCCTGCCTCAAGAGCTGCGCCCTGGCAGGACCAACGCCTTTGAGAAACTCGATGGAGGTTGTGCGGATATCAATCATTGACGGAAACTGTGACTAACGAATGGTGATTAGGATCTTTTTACTTTACATTTCAATCTCAAAACTCTAAACTAATTATTTGGCATATAAGCCTTAACATCTTTGCCACGGGCGAGAAGTTCGCGGACAACGGTACTGCTAACCTCAGCCATCTCGGGTTCGGCAAAAAGCACAACGGTCTCAATACCAGAGTCCAAGGAATTGTTGACGGCCGCCACGGTACGTTCGTACTCCAAATCCTTGGCATTACGCACACCACGCAGAATAAACTGCGCACCACAACGGTGACAGCAATCCACGGTCATGTCCTCGTAATGAAGCACTTCCACCCTGTTATTGTCGTCAAAGGTGCGACGAATGGCATCAAGGCGTTCCTCCAAAGGGAACTGATACTGTTTCGCGCTGTTTTGACCCACAGCCACAACAACCTTGTCGAATAGTTCCAGTCCTCTCAAGACCAATGCTTCATGGCCTTTTGTAAAGGGATCGAACGAACCAGGGAAAAGAGCAATTTTCATTGTTTTAGACATTGGACGCAAGACGTATAAGATTTTGGATGGGATATGCTACACTCTTTATCTTCTTCTATGCTTCTTTTTCATGTAACGCTGAGGCTTATCTTGGTCGCCAAACACCCACAGCAACCGCATCGTCAAGGCCGAGTTGAAGCAGTCGTTTGACCAGGAATTCCACCTTATACCCTCATTTTGCGAAAATCCCCATTCGCGTTTGATGGGGAAAAGAGATCGCTGATATCGGAAACTCAGCTGTAAGCCCTTCCAGACAGCGAAACGCAACTCCAATGCCACCGAGAAATCGTTTTTCAAGAACGACATATCCGAAGTGTCGGGCATGAAACTATAAGGATCATACTTGATGACATCATGCGGTTGCTGAACCAAACGGCTATATGCCAAGCCGAAACCAAACATAATACCTCCATAAGGATCCCTAAAATAGACAGTCACCGGTACATCCACATAACTGAGATTCAAATCGATGCTATAAGGAGTCGCAGAGGAGTTCTTTGCGCCACGCTGACTGAAATCGGCTTCCACGCCCAAACGCCACGCCCCATTACGGCTCAAATCGGTAATGGCGCCCACACCTGTCGAAAGTCCCCAATGGTTGAATCCTTTGAGTTCGTCGCCCTCCATCTGAGCTGCCACGGCACCCGCAGAAATATAGCCATGAATACGCTGACCTTGAGCGACAAAACCCAGCACAACAAAAAGTAAAAGCAGTATTTTTTTCATCTCGAAGTTATTTCAAGTCCAACAGCGCCCACCAAAATCAACAAAGCGAAGAACATACGCAACAGCGAGGCGGAATCGCCAAAACAGAGAATACCCAAAAGGAATGTCATCACGGCACCGAAACCCGTCCAAATAATGTAGGCCGTGGCGATGGGAATGGTGCGTTGGGCCAAATAGAGGAAGACGCCACTCAGCAACATTGAGATGCCACCCAGCACAATCCACATCCAAAAACGGTCGGGATGGATGCTGCTGAGCTTGAAACTCAGAGGCCAACCCACCTCAAACAACGCTGCTATGACAAGATAGATGTATGGCAATTGATAATTAAAATTGATGATAAGGATGCTTGCTTGGTCTAACGTCCACTGTCTTATAGGGTACAAAAAAAGGGTAAGCTGATTATATCGCACCGCTACAACCAAACACCCTTGCTGTATTCCTACCCTGGGGGATTCAATGGGAGCTGGTCGTATAAGACTTACCCAATTGCAAAAGTACAACTTTTTTCCAATCCAGCAAAATCTTTTTCCCTTTTCTTGGAATGCCATTGTTTAGGCGGTTTATTATCAGCGATTTTTAGCGTCCGTTTATCATTCACTTTTCTATATTCGCAAATCACTTCCCGCCATCCGCAATTCATCATTCAGGAAAAATGAGTATTTTTGCAAAAGTTATGGCAAAACTCGAAAAATGTATCTTTTTGGACTTCGACGGCGTACTCAACACCGACAGTTACCACGACGACCTCGTAACGAACGGGCTGCCTGCGGAAGATGAGTTCGGGACCAAATTCTCGCCCGACGCCGTGGAACAACTGAGAACGATTGTCGAAGCGACACAAGCCGCAATCGTGATTTCATCCTCGTGGCGATACGAAGGACTTGAAGCAATGCAACAACTTTGGAAAGAGCGCGAGATGCCCGGCGAAGTGGTGGACATCACGCCCTTGCACGTCGATGACAATCTTTTTTCCGCCATACAATTAGATAGTCTGGATGACATGCCCGACCACACTTTTGGCATTTTCAATATGCGAGGCAGGGAAATCCAAGCCTTCCTCAACCAACATCCAGAAGTCAATCAATACGTCATTCTCGACGACGGAAACGACATTCTTCCAGGACAACGAAGCCATTTTCTGCAAACCGACCCCGAATCGGGCATTACTGCAGCAATTGCGCAGCAAGCCATCGAAAAGCTAAATTCTTAACTCAACCACCTAATCAATATTAAATTACAAAAAAACATGAACCGCACACTCGTAAACATCATATCCCACAACGATCCGCTACCCGCCTATCTTTTCATCAAAGAAAACTACCAAGACGGAGACCGACTTCTTTTCGTATCCGCTCGGCGAGATGGCGAAAAGATTGATTTTCTCACAAACCTAATCAAGATCGACCCCAATCTGATTGACGACATTGTATTGAAATACAACTCAGACGAATACACCTACGAGCGCATCTGTCGCAGACTCAAAGCACAGCTTCATTCCGACACCACCTATCTCGTCAATCTGGCAGGAGGCAGCCGATACATGGCTTTGGCCGTCCATCAAGTCTTTGAATCGTTCAACACCAAATTCTTCTACACCCAAACCCGCGAAAACATCATCGTGAGTTCCATCTTCGACAACAGCATCTACGACAACGACGACATCTTCTACCCTATCCGCTACAGGATGACCTTAGCCGAATATTTCCAAGTACACGGACTCTCGCACGACATCGACCGAAAACATTTCCACAAGCCCATCATCAAGGCGCAGCAAACCCAAAATCTGTTCAACATCTTTACAAAGAAGCAGCTATCCTCCGAAGAATACGAAACCATCAACACCTTACGCACCGAATACCGAGGGATGAGCCGCGCGGCACGCATCAGCGACATTGAGCACAAAAACGCACCCCGTCTTTCCAGCCTACTGCGACACATTGGTTTCACACCTTCCAACGAAGGCTACATCTCGCCCGACGAGGTGGAATACCTCACGGGAGGATGGTTTGAGGAATATGTCTATAACCTCATCGAACGCACGGTAAAGCCACAAGACATCGCCATCGGCGTACATATCGCACGTCCAGGAGAAAAGCACAACAACGAACTTGACGTCTGCTTTATCAAAGCCAACACCCTATTTGTAATCGAATGCAAGACCGGCGTACAGAACGACCACATGTTCAACGAAATCGTATATAAGGCTTGCGCCCTCCGCGAAGCGCTCTTAGGAATGACCTGCCATTCCTACATTTTCTCTCTCAAATACGACAACGAAGGTGATTTGGAACGCGTGGCACGCATCATGGACATCACTTTCTGCTCACAAAAAACGCTTACCACGCCCTACAACATCAACGCCGTGATGCAGAATATGATTCAACTTTCGCACGAAACCGTTGACAAAGAGTACGGTAATACGCAGCAGTAAACCGAGAATCAATTATTTATCGCCTCCAATAAAAAACTGACGGGGCGAAAACCATCGTTGCAAGAAATCATCGCCGAACCAGGATTCTGCATCCAGCCATCGTAGAAGTCCTTGGCACCATGCGCCAAAGCCATCACAAAGGGCGAGATGGACTGCCATGCGCTCTCGCAAAATCCTTCGGGCTTCTGCCAATTGTAGGAGACAAACACCTGACCTTCTTGCAAATCGCAAGCATGTTCGATGGGATTTTCAAAACGTTCCATCAAATCGGCATAGCAAGCCTTGCGAACAACAGTAATTCTAACAGGAAGCATAGAAGTTTGATTGAGAATTAAGAATTGAGAATTGGAAATTAGTTAAGAGTTTTCTCTAGTCACCAATCACTATTCACTAATCACCGTTCATTTTCCAAAGTACTTTTCCTTGTTTGCCCAATGCTCTTTGAAGTCCTCAAGATTACGTTTCAGCAAATTAGGTATATCAAGACCGTATGGACATTTCTTCTTGCACAGACCGCACCCCAGACAATGCTCAATCTGCTGCATCTTCTCGTTGAATTCATCGGTAAGATAGACACTATAGGGAGCGCGACGCAAAAAGAGATACATTCGGTTGCAGTTCTCAATTTCGATGCCGGCGGGACAAGGCTGACAGTAGCCACAGCCACGGCAAAAATCGCCACTCAACTCCTTACGGTCTTTCTCGATACGGGCACGCATCTCATCGGTCATCACTGGCGGATTTTTCTGGAAGGAGATGAACTCGTCCAACTCACACTCACGCTGAATGCCCCAAATAGGCTCCACGTGCGGAAACTGAGCCAGATAAGCGTATGCCGTAGCGGCATGGTTGATCAATCCGCCCGCCAAACCTTTCATTGCAATGAATCCCATATCGTGCTGTTTGCACGCCTCCACCAAAGCCAACTCTTTCTCGGAAGCAAGGTAAGAGAATGGGAACTGGAGCGTTTCGTACAATCCGCTCTCAATGGCTTCCTGCGCCACCGCCAAGCGGTGGTTGGTGATGCCGATATGCAACACCTTACCTTGACGGACAGCCTCTTGCATTGCTTCATACAATCCCGTTCCGTCACCAGGCTTGGGACAAAAGTCGGGGTTGTGGAACTGATAAAGTTCCACATGGTCGGTACGCAGCAATCGCAGACTGGTCTCAAGGTCTTTCCAAAAATCTTCCACCGTAGTGGCGCCCGTCTTGGTGCTGATAATCACACGGTCGCGACGGTCGTATAACGCATCGCCCAGCTTTTCTTCGCTGTCGGTATAAAAACGAGCGGTATCAAAATAATACATGCCATTGTCCAAAGCCTTCTGGACCAGATGGATGGTGTCACTTTTGGAGATACGTTGAATAGGCAATGCGCCAAAACCATTCTTGGGAACCTTGAGTCCCGACTTACCAAGTGTTACAAACATTAGTTAAGAGTTAAAAGTTAAGAGTTAAGATGGATTCAAGCTCTGGTCACTGGTCACTTTGTTTCCAATGATCTATTCTACAACGACTTTGCGAACCGAAACACGACCTTCTGAGTCTGTCACACGAAGGAGATAGATGCCCGCAGGGCAGTCGGAAACATTGATACGAGTAGCAATACCCGACATTTGCTCCGTCTTGACCACACGACCTTGCAAGTCGCAAAGTTCCACACGACTCACGCCATTGGATGAAGCCACAGTAATCACTTCGGCAACAGGATTGGGATAGATTGCAAACGAAGGTTGCGATTCCAAGCAAACGATTCCCGTCGTACCCGTTGTGGCGAACTCCTGCATGGCCAACTCGCCCCATACGCCATCGGCATTCTTTCCCATTGCCAAAGCGTAGTATTCCGTATTGGGCTTCAAGGTAAGCCACAGCCAGTCATCGGTTTCATACAATATGTAAGGGCTATCCTGCAGCCAAGCGATAGCAGTATCCACTCCCACGGAGTCGAAGGCATGCTTTTCAATCAACATATCAACAAAAGATGCCGTTTCTTCATTGGGCGTGCAAATTACGCGGGCAGAAGTGTCGCCAATTTCAGATACCGTGATGGTAATCACGCTAGGACCGTCACCGCCTTGCGTGACAGTATAGGCATCTGTCTGATATAAAACGGAGGAATTGGCACCATTTGCCAGCGCATAGACAATAAAATGCGTATTGGGAGTTTGCTCCGTCCAAGTATAGGAAGCATCAGCTGTATAAGAGATTCCCCAGTCAGAAACCATCTGTTCATAGGTCATTCCCCACATCAAATACATATCCAAAGACCCCTCCTCGGCAATCAGGATTGAATACGACTGACAGTAGTCATTCATTTCAAAACTGGCGGATACCGTTGTTTCCGTAGTAGCGTCAATAGTGATAGACACTTGAGGAGTCTGGGCCATCACGCAGAATGACACCAAACCAAACAAAATAAAAGATACTAGTTTTTTCATATTTTCATACATTTTTTGCAAAGATACAAAAAAATCTCAAATACACCATTCACAAGTGACCAATAAATAGTTTTGTCTGCACACAGGAGTCCAATAATTGCTCTTTTTTTCGTAATTTTGCAAACATGAAAAACAAAACTACACTTATCTTGGCGATTGTAGTCCTTGTGGGCGCAATCATCGCATTTGCAAGCAACAAAGAAGAATCACAAAAAGAAACCGCGAACGGGCAGACCGCCAACAACGCAGTAGCAGGAGTTTCCGATGAGGAAAATCAAAAAATTGATGGGTTGGAAATCCCCTCTTACGGCAAAGAAGATGAGATTGTAACGCATTTCGCCTATACACTCAACTACGACGAAGAACACGAGCAAGCCCGTTGGGTGGCCTATATGATATGCCGAGAACGCGCCAATGGCGAACTCAAGCGCAGCGAGGATTTCCGTCCCGACGATGACGTTCCGACCGGTTCGGCGCAGCCCTACGACTACAAACGTAGCGGCTATACACGCGGACACCTCGCTCCCGCCGGCGACATGAAATGGAATGCACAAGCCATGAGCGAATGTTTCCTACTCAGCAACATGTCGCCCCAGTTGCACGACTTCAACGACGGCATCTGGAACAAGATTGAATCGAAAGTGCGCTATTGGGCCAAGAAATACGACACCCTTTATGTTGTCACAGGTCCCGTGCTGCGCAAAGGACTGAAAAAGATAGGCAACAGCGGCATCAGCGTTCCCGAATATTTCTACAAGGTAATCCTTGATCCCAAGCGCGGAGAAGGCGTCGGATTTGTCGTGCCACACAAGGATTTCGAGACCTCACTGTCACGACTCGCCGTGAGCATCGACTCCGTAGAACGCGCCACGGGGATAGACTTTTATCCCGCCCTACCCGACGACATCGAAGAACAGATTGAATCACGCCTCAATACACAAGCCTGGAAATGGAATTAATCAAGAATCGACAATTGCCATTTCTTTTTTAGACCCGTTCACAGACACAAAAACAATGAAAATCCATCCCGACACACTGCAGTTCTTCGACGAGCTGCAATACAACAACAACCGCGAATGGTTCCAAGACAATAAAAAACGCTGGGATTCCATCCGCAAAGACTTTTTGGTATTTACCCAAGCGCTTATCGACCAGATGCTGCCACTCGACCCATCGCTCGGCAACATCAGCGCCAAAGACTGCGTCTATCGAATCTATCGCGACCTGCGTTTCTCCCCCGACAAACGACCTTATAAAACACATATCTCCTGTTTTCTGCCCACGGGCGGCAAACGCAACTGTGGCGTGCCAGGCTACTACCTTCAGATGGGGCAAGAAGACTACGGCTTGCATGGCGGTTGCTCACTCGGCGGCGGCATCTTCATGCCCGAACCCAAGACCTTGGAGGCCATCCGACAGGAAATTTTCTACAACGTGGAAGAATTCAAGGAAATCATGGCTGCGCAAAGTTTCAAGCACTATTTCGGAACAGAATTCTGGACACTCAAAAAACTCAGTCGCGTACCCAAAGGCTATCCCTCCGACTGGCCCGACGCCGACCTGCTGAAATACAAGGACTACACCGTAAACTACGAGATGCCCGACGAGATTGTCCTCACCGACGATTTGTTCGACCAAGTGCTGGAGGTTTTCCGTGCCGCCGTTCCCCTCAACAAGTTCATCCAAAAGGCAATGTGGAGTCCTGAGGATTAAAAAGTCAAACGAAATCACACCATTTCCTAATAACAAAAAAACTCGGACATTGCTGCCCGAGTTTTTTATTGCATTCAAATAGCTATTACTTGATATTGGGTTCTTCGAGGCCAAGACCTTTCTTCTTGTCAACAGCCTTGAGGATGAGACCGATAATCAAAGCGGCGATACCCAAGCAAGCCAACATAACCAAAGGCCAGGTGTAGTCGTAAGAAACTGCAGCCTCTTCGGCAGACATGGTACCATTGTTGAGGGCTTCCACAATCTGAGGATTGGTCTTGTCCAAAACTTTGCCGATGAGCAAGGGGAAGAGCCACAGACCGATGTTCTGAATCCAGAAAATCAGTGCGTAAGCGGAACCGATAATTTTTTCGTCAACCAACTTAGGAACGCTGGGCCACAAAGCGGCAGGAACCAAAGAGAAGGAAGCACCAAGCACAAGAATGGTAACATAAGCGACAATGATGCCACCAACTGCATTGCCCTTGAAACCAGGCAGGATGAATGCGAAGGTGAGGTGGCAGAGAATCATCAGCAAAGAACCAATCATCAACATGGAAGCGGCTTTGCCCTTATGGTCAACATAGTTGCCAAGGATAGGAGTGATAGCAACTGCCAACAAGGGGAACACTGCGAATACGGATTCGGCGGAACCACGTTTGTAACCCATAAAGCAGTAAACCACCAAAGCAACGATAGCCAATGCCATCAAACCGTACTTCATACCTTTCTTCTTGGAGAAGTTGCTTGCAAAAGCGCCAGCGGCAACAACAAGCATAATGATGTACTGTACAATGGTAACGGTTTCGCTTGCCCAGAAACCTTCGCCAGGAGTGAGCGTCAAGTTGCACTGAAGCATGTTGACTGCATATTTCTGGAAGGGGAAGATTGCGCTGTAGTAAAGTACACAGAGCAGAGCGACCAACCAGAATCCCATGCTAGAGAGAATCTTGCCGATATCGGAGATTTTGAAAGGATCGTCTTTTTCTTCAGCCTCGCCAGTTTGAGCGTCAAGTTTCTTATCCATGAAGAAATAAACGATGAACATAATCAAAGCGATGCAGAGCAGCACGACGCCGAAAGCGACAGAACGGGAAACGTTCACACTGCCACCGAGCTTTGCGAAGAAGGGGGAGAAAATCATACAAGTGGCAACACCCAAACGAGCCAAAGCCATTTCGGAACCCATTGCCAATGCAGTCTCACGACCCTTGAACCATTTTACAATACCACGAGAAACAGTGATACCACCCATCTCGGCGCCACATCCGAAGAACATGAAACCGATAGCGGCCAACTTAGCGGAAGCAGGCATACCACGGTAGAAAGGAGAAACGCCAAGTTCATCGAAACCAGGGATGTAGTTCAAATGGTTGGTGAACCAAGTTTCCATGTTGCTGCCCATAAACGACTCGGAGATGGCATAGTATTCAATGCCTGCACCAGCCAACATAACAGCACCAGAGAGGACTGCCGTGAAGCGGACACCCATCTTGTCGAGAATGATACCTGCAAAAATCAGGAAGAATACAAAGACATTCAAGAAAGTCTCTGCACCCTGCATGGTACCGAAAGCCGTAGAATCCCAGCCGCGCTCGGACAACATCAAGTCCTTGATAGGCGACAGAATGTCCATAAAGATGTAGGCGCAGAACATTGCCAACGCCAACAGAAGCAGTGCAATCCAACGCATTGCCGCGCTGTCTCTTAAAGTTTTTAGATTTTCTGACATAATTGTTATTGTTAATTAATAGTTAAGTTTTCGCATAAAAAACAGATTGCAAAGATACGAAAATTAATTGACAATTGACAATTTATAGTTTATAATTGTATTGTCATGCCACCTGTCACAATTCCCTACTTACCGTTCTACCATTCTCACCGCCGCACCGCCGCCGGGAGCCAACCTCAATTGCAACACTTGGCCTTTGTGGACCGTAGCCCGACGGATGCTATATGCCATTGGATTAGTATCGTAATGAGCATCTTGAGCATCGCCATACACCAACGCTTCGTATTCAGTTTCTGGCTCCAAGAAATCCAGTTTCACGTTCACAATCCTGGCCTCCTCGTTGGTGGCAGCACCTAAAAAGAAGACATCTCCAGCCCTACGCACAACAGACACATACTCACCTGGTTCGCCATTCAATGCCCGACTCCAGTCACAATCGGGATCATAGTCGCTGAAAAACTGGAACATTGGATGTCCTTCGTAGTTTTCTATCAAATCCGCCGCCATCACCATAGGAGAATAGAGTATCACCCACAAAGCGCATTGCTTGGCGATAGTAGTGTGCACACGACATTCACGTGAGTCTTTTTGGTTCCACTTGCGCGCCTCGGGATGGCTTTCCAACAATCTATAGGTAATGTCGAAAATGCCTGGCGTATAGTCCAATGGACCAGCCAACATTCGCGTGAATGGCAACGTCACCTGATGACTTGGCGGATTTCCGTCGCTCCAGGCGTTCCACTCCATGCCTCGCACCCCCTCGCCCGTCATCAAATTGGGATAGGTGCGACGCAGGCCCGTAGGCTTGATAGGTTCGTGAACGTCGAGCATTACACCTGCCTGCAGTGCCTCTTGCATCACCTTATTGTAATGCGTTATACCATATTGTGAATGATGCAATTGTCTATCAGGAAAGCCGCCCGCATAGCCCGTTTTGATGGCTTGGATACCCCGAACGCGACACCACGAGAGCGCACTATCGAATTGCGACTCATAGTTAGGAATATTGCCACCCGTTTCATGATGGATGATCACCTCTACCCCCTTGCGATGGGCATAAGCAATCACACTGTCGATATCCATATCGGGAGCCGCCTGTGTAAAGTTGAAAACCTGACTGCCACCCCATTGTTCCCAGCCTTGGTTCCAACCCTCAAAAAGCACCGCATCAACGTTGTTAGCAGCAGCAAAGTCGATGTATTTTATTGCGTTAGCAGTCGTGGCGCCGTGGCGGGCATCGGGAGTCCAGCTGTTGATGCCTAAGTGCATTCCCCACCAGATGCCGATATATTTCATCGGACGTATTCCGTCAAAAGCAACATCTTTTTCCGGAGCCTCGTTGAGGTTCAACAACAAAGAGGAATTGATTAAATCCACAGCATTGTCACCCAGCAAGATAGTGCGCCACGAGGTAAATCCAGCATCCATCATGCACACCGACCCCGAACCAGTATTGTCGGGCGAGAGCCAACTCTGAAAAGAAAGCGAATCAACCTGTCGCAACGTCATCTCGGCAAAATTCCGCAGATTTGCCTCATGCACACTACAATAGAGTCCGTTATCAAAACGCATCGTAACGGGCGTATTGGCGTCAACGGTCTGGGACAAAGGCTGGTGACGGTAAAGGAACTCATAACTCTCAAAATTGGCGGGAATGCTCCAACAATCGCCGTCGTGAGCAAAATCGAATCGAGTAAGTTCATCCAGTAACGTCAGATTGTCATGTCCCTTTAAATCATAGCGATAGCGGAATCCAAATCCGTCATCGAACACCTTGATTTCCATAAACATATCAACCATTCCATTGCTCATCTTTGCAAAAAGCGCATTGTAATGTTCTTGGATTTCCTTATTCTCGCCCCAAGGCTGCATCCAAACACTGTCGCAAGATGCAAAGCTCACATCCACAAGGTGGAAACCACTGTCCAACGGCACCGACTCTCTCACTTTCATTCCAATATTAGAAATTGCCACCACGGCGCTATCGTCGCGACTCACACAAAGAGCAACTTTTCCGTCCTCATCAGGTTGCAAACACACCTTGATGCGTCCATCTGGCGATTGTACCATAGTGTCAACATTCCTATTGCACGAGACTATCGCAACAAGAAGCAACAATATGATTATATGAATTTTACAACTTTTCATATTGCTAATGAATAGTAATTTTACAAACAATTAGAAAGATTTCACTTTCATGATTTGAAATTACAAAGATAGTTTTTTTTCTTCATCCCGCAAAAAGTGCTATGAGAATAGGATTATTTTTGTATTTTTGCAAGTTCAAAATATTATATATACTTTGCGCGTAATAAGGAATTTCATCTTGACCTTGGTGTTTGTCACACTAGCCGTCCAATCCTGGGCCGCCTACTTGGTGATACCCATGGACGAGGTGCAGAAGAACCATCTAAAAGCCTACGGCATAGCCTATTGGGCTTTAGAACGCGAAGTTGAAGTCACTTGGCTGCTCAACTATCGTGGGGGCAGTTTTATGATGAAATATGCCGACGCGATTGAACGTGAATGCCGTCTGAGAGGCGTTTCCTGCGAGGCCATCGCCGATGGACAGTCCACCGCCATTCTTTCCGAAATTGCCGATCCTTCGGTCAATATGGACGCCGTCAAGCTACAAAAAGCGCCCAAAATTGCGGTCTATTCACCCAAAAACAAACTGCCTTGGGACGATGCCGTGACCTTGGTGCTCACCTACTCCGAAATACCCTACGACATTGTCTATGACGAAGAGGTGATGTCGGGCATTCTGCCCACCTACGACTGGCTGCACCTGCACCACGAGGACTTCACAGGTCAGTTTGGCAAATTCTGGGGCAACTACCGCAACCAGCAATGGTATATCGAAGATGTGAAAGCACAAGAAACCATGGCAAGCAAACTGGGATTCAGCAAAGTATCACAACTCAAACTGGCAGTGGTGCACAAGATTCGCGACTTTGTGTCGGGCGGAGGATTCCTTTTCGCCATGTGTTCAGCCCCAGACAGCTACGATGTTGCGTTGGCTGCAGAGAACGTGGACATTTGCGACGTGATGTTCGATGGCGACCCAATGCAACCCAACGCACAAAACCTACTTGACTTCAACAAGACATTTGCTTTCAAGAACTTCCGTATCAGCACAAACCCTTCAGAATACGAAATTGCAACCATCGACATTGACGACCGCGCCCATCAAAGTCGTGTCAACGAGAAAAACGACTTTTTTACCCTGTTTGAATTTTCCGCAAAATGGGATTGGGTACCCACCATGCTGACGCAGAACCACACCCGCATCATTCACGGATTTATGGGACAGACCACGGCATTCCGCAAAGAGACCGTCAAGTCGAGTGCCATCATCCTCGCCGAAAACAAGGAACTGGGCGAGGTTCGCTACCTGCATGGCGAATACGGCAAAGGCACCTGGACGTTCCTCGGCGGCCACGATCCCGAAGACTACCGTCACTATGTCGGCGACCCTCCTACCGACCTCTCGCTCTACCCCAACTCCCCCGGTTACAGACTCATTCTCAACAACATTCTCTTTCCCGCAGCAAAAAAAGAAAAACACAAAACTTAAACCTTCCATCATACTGATGAACACAATAAAATCCAGGTCCAAACGATTCTTTTTCTACATGCTCTGTTTCTTGTGCATGGCACCTTGCCACGCTCAGGAGCAATGGACCATCTACAATACCCGCAACTCTGAAATCGGAGGCAACACCATTATGGCGCTGACTTCCGACAGCAAAGGCAACCTCTGGGTGGGCACCAACTTGGGACTCTGCCGACTCAAGGGACGCACCTGGACCGACTACGCCATGTTCAATTCCAAACTCAAAGACCAATATGTTGACTGTCTGGTCGTTGACCAGCACGGCGTGCTGTGGATTGGCACCGACGACTACGGCGTTATTGAATTCAACGGGAGCCAGTGGACCGAGCATATCAAGGAGACAAAACGGCTCAACATGCAATACATCAAAGATATAGCCATTGACAAGGAAGATGTGAAATGGATTGGCGTCTCCCTCAATGGTTTGGTACGCTACGACGGACAGGACTGGGAAAAATTCACGCCCGACAACTCGGGTCTTCCCAGCGACTTCATCCTCTGCACCGCCATCGACAGCCGCAACCGCAAATGGGTAGGCACCAACAACGGGCTCTGCATGTTCAACGGCGTGCGTTGGATTTGCTACAAAAAGGGCACTTCGGGCATCTGCGACGACATCACCCCTGCCGTAGTCATCGACGAGAACGACGTGAAATGGATTGGCACCCTTAGCGGACTGAGTCGCTTCGACGGCGAACAGTGGACAACCTACAACACGACAAATTCTCCCCTGCCCGACAACCAAATCTGCGACATGGCAATGGACAACTCCGGAAACCTCTGGATTGCAACCCACAACGGCGTGGCGGTTTTTGACCGAAACAACCGCTGGAAAGCTTTTACACACAAAGACAGTCAACTGCCCGAAGGTTCCATACAAGTCATCACCATCGACACGAAGAACAACGTATGGATGGGTACCGATTTTGAAGGTCTGGCATGTCTATCAGGATTCCAATGGCCCGCATTGGCACAACAAGAACCAAGTAGCGAAAACGCCGGTTCAGCAAGCAGCACCGTCAAAAGCGAAGAAAAAGTCACCGTGGTACCTTTCCTGGAAAAAGGCTACGTAATCATCGAGATGGAAAGCGCCACGGCACACGTACAATTCGAGTCCTCCAAAGGCGAAATCGTGAAAGACATACCCAACTACAAAGCCGCTTCGCGCATTGCCATCAGCAAGATGCCCAAAGGGAACTATACACTTCGAATTCAATCGGAACGAGGAGAGAAGACATTGAAATTCAATTTAAAATAATAAAATAGCGAATAAACAATACGTCAACAAGAAAATAAAACAAATTTTAGATAAAACAATCACAATGAAACGAGTACTACTTTCTTTGCTTTTTGTGCTTACGGCAACCTTCGCCATGGCGCAAATGCAAAACCCCGTAAAATGGGACTACAAAGTGAAAGACCTTGCCAACGATGAGGTCGAATTGCAATTTACCGCCAAACTGGACGCAGGTTGGCACATTTATTCCCAGCACACCGACCCAAACGGACCTCTGGCCTTGGTGTTTGAGTTTGCCGAGAGCAACAAATACCAGCGCATCGGTGGCGTGATGGAGCCTAAATCACACGACGAATACGACGAATTGTTTGGTTGCACCGTTCGTTCCTTCATGGGCACAGTCGTTTTCCGCCAGAAAATCAAACGCAAAGTCGCCGAAGCTTTTACCGTCAACGGAACGCTCTCCTACCAACTCTGCAACGATGGTTCTTGCATTCCCCCCGACGATGTGGATTTTTCCTTCAACATAAAAGCAGCTCCACTTACGAGCGACGCCGAGGAAGTGATCGAGGACACTGCAGCAGTTGACGCCACCGTTGCCGAAGCAGCTCAGCCCACCGAAGAAGTTGCGGCAGCCGAACCCGAGAAAGAGGAAAAAGGACAGTCGTTGTTAGTCATCTTCCTGTTTGCTTTGGGTGGCGGCATCCTCACCATGTTCACGCCTTGCGTGTTCCCGATGATTCCAATGACCGTAAACTTCTTCATGCACAGCACTGATGACAAGCGCAAAAACCGTCGCCAGGCATGGTTCTTCGGATTTTCCATCGTGTTCATCTTTGCCGTCTTGGGAGCCATCCTCGCACTCTGCTTCGGTCCCGAAGCGCTTTACTTCATCGGCACGCACTGGATTCCCAATCTGCTCTTCTTTATCATCTTCTTTATCTTCTCACTGTCATTTTTTGGACTTTTCGAAATCAAAATGCCCGAGAAGTGGATCAACTCCTCCGACGCACAAGCCGACAAGGGCGGACTACTGGCACCTTTCTTTATCGCACTGACCACCGTATTGGTTTCCTTCAGCTGCACCGGTCCTATTTTGGGCGCCGCCCTCGTAGGCCTCACCACCAGCAGCACCGACCGTATGGTTTCGCTCCTCACCATGTTAGGTTTTGGCATCGGTTTTGCCGCTCCTTTCACCCTCTTGGCACTTTTCCCGTCGGCACTCAAGAACATGAAATCCGGTTCTTGGCTCAACACCGTGAAGGTGGTCTTCGCCTTCCTCGAACTCGCCTTCGGTCTCAAGTTCCTCTCTATGGCCGACCTTTCCTGCGGCTGGCGATTACTTGACCGCGAGACCTACCTCGCCCTCTGGATTGTCATCTTCGCAATGCTCGGTTTCTACCTTTTGGGCAAACTCAAATTCAAAGGGGACGATGATCTCCAACACATCGGCGTGGTGCGTCTGTTCCTTTCCATCCTCACCTTCTCGTTCGTAATTTATATGATTCCCGGTATGTGGGGCGCTCCGCTGAAAGCCATCTCAGGATTCATTCCTCCTATGGAAACTCAGGACTTCAACATCGAAGAGATTATCGTCAACAACGCTGGCAGCAATAACGGTAACACCGTAAGCTACACTGGGCAACTGCCTGCCGACCGAAAATATGCCGACAAACTGCACATGCCCACTGGTTTTGAAGGATTCTACGACCTTGAAGAAGCCAAAGCATACGCCAAGGAGCAAGGCAAACCCATCTTTATCGACTTTACGGGCAAGACCTGCGCCAACTGCCGTGAAATGGAACACTACGTATGGGCCGACAAGGAAGTCAAGTCCATCCTGACTGGGAAATACGTAATGTGCGCGCTCTACGCCGACGAAAACACCATTGAACTTCCCGAAAACGAATGGATTACAGACGAACGAGGGAAAGTGCTCAAGACCCTTGGCAAGCGCAACCTGTGGTATCAAAAGACCATGTTCAACATGAATGCGCAGCCCTACTATGTTGTGGTTGACCCCGAAGGCAACGTGCTGACCAAAGAAAACTACAAATACGACCGCGACGTACAGAAATTCATTGACTACCTCAACGAAGGCCTTGAAAACTACAATAAGAAATAAAGATTTCAACCACTGAAATTTGAATTTCCGACACCATTTTTGAGAAGGATTTTGCATACTGCAGAATCCTTCTCTTGTTTTTCGGAACACAATTATCCACTAAATTTCAAGCACCTACAAACATAAAAAATATTAATCCACAAATAATTTGGTCAATTGCGAAAAAAAACGTACTTTTGCAAACGATTTCCAAAGGGAAATAACAGAGTGCGGGGTAGAGCAGAGGTAGCTCGTCGGGCTCATAACCCGGAGGTCGTTGGTTCGAATCCAGCCCCCGCTACCAAAGATTTTCAAAGCAGGTTGCAAGCAGCCTGCTTTTTGTTTTATTATCGCAGAATGAACTTGCACACGAACAGAAACAACAAAACAAAAAGCAATGCCAACAAAGTAGGCTGCTTTGAAAAGTCTTGATGTCCCCTCCCCTGCAGGGCCACAAGGCATAACCAAGTAATTAAAGCCCACCACCAAAAGACAAGCAGCACTCACCCATTGAAAGTAAATCCATCCCCTACTTTCATGAATATGGATTTTTCTCAAATGGGCATAATAAAAGCACTATTCATCAACCGCCATTCACTTTTCACTAAACCCCACAATCGTCGGGGTAAAAAATCCACAATCGTCGGGGTAAAAAATCCACTATCGTCGGGGCAAAAAATCCACAATCGTCGGGGTAAACTCGAGAAAAATTAATTTTATTTCTTGTATATCAATTATTTTTCGTAATTTTGCAACATCAAAAATTTACAACAAAATTGCAACAATAAAACCACACAAAAGATAGCCTCAAATAGCACAAATCACTAGTCACAAAATTAAAATTATGACAGACTATATACCACGAGTAGCGGACTCCCAAATGGAGGATTTATTGGAAGCCATGGGTGCGGTTCTGGTGCAAGGCACCAAATGGTGCGGAAAGACCACTACGGCAGCGCACCACGCCAAAAGCAAGCTCTACATGGACGACCCATTTTGGAAAAAGCAAAATCTTGCAATTGGTGCCACAAATCCCCAACGACTGTTAGAAGGAAACACGCCACGGCTAATTGACGAATGGGAACTTGTTCCACAATTGTGGGACGCTGCCCGTTTTGAGATAGACCATCGAGACGAGAAGGTTGGGCAGTTTATCTTCACAGGATCCGCCACTCCCAAAGAGAAAGACCGCAAACAAATTTTCCACAGCGGCACGGGACGTTTTGCATGGTTAAAGATGCGTCCCATGAGCCTGTGGGAATCGGGCGACAGCACAGGAGATGTGAGTCTTGCCGAGCTATTCAACGGCAAGTCAGCCGACGGAGCCTCACATATCGACATTGAACGACTTGCATACCTCACTTGCCGTGGCGGATGGCCTGGCGTGCTTAAGATGAAAGAAAAGCCCGCTCTCAAAGTGGCCAAATCCTACCTCGACGGCGTAATAAACAGCGATTTGGCAAAGATTGACGACGTGAAGCGCGACCCACAACTGATGCAGCGCATTATCCGCAGCCTAGCTCGCAACCAAGGCGGTCAGATTGCCATCACCACCATACAAGCCGACTTGATGCAAAATGAGCATGAGAGCCGCAACGAAGAGACCATCGCCGAATATGTCAACATTCTCAAAAACATATTTTTGGAAGAAGATATGGCGGCTTGGAATCCGAATCTGCGCAGCAAAGCTTCCATCCGCACCAGCGACACTCGCTATTTTGTGGACCCCAGCATAGCCACCGCAGCTCTGGGCATCGGACTCAACGACCTACTGAGAGACTTGAACACTTTCGGATTTTTGTTTGAGACTTTGGCGGTCAGAGACTTGCGAGTCTTTGCCGATGCCATTGACGGAACCGTCTATCACTACCGAGACAGCAACAAATTGGAGTGCGACGCAGTAATTCATCTTAGGAATGGACATTACGGCTTGGTAGAAATCAAACTTGGTGGCGACACACTGATTGAAAACGGCGCCGCCACACTCAAGAAACTGGCAAAAACCATCGACACCACCCGTATGCCCGAGCCCTCGTTTCTGATGGTACTCACAGGCATCGGCAACTACGCCTATCAACGTCCCGACGGCATAGCCGTTGTCCCGATAGGTAGCCTAAGGGTGTGAATGGAACGGACTGAACTGATTCCATACAATGACAGCTACATTTCCGGTATTCCTTGGCGAGCCTGGCTCTCCAATTCCATTTTGCCAAATCGGATCGTAACACCAAAAGAGACATATCGTGAGTTGGTATGCAAGGTGCCCACATTGTTGTTGTAGGGGCTGGTATTCTTCCAACTGTTAATGTTTGTATTAAAAATATCGTTGACATTGAAATAGAGCGACAGTTTGCGGTCGAAAAAATCGGCACTCACTCCCATGTCAGCAGTAAAGCAAGGACTACTAACGGAAAACAAGCCAATGGCTTGAGTTCGATAGTTGAGTGTGCTAAACAACTGGACTTTCTTCCACAATTTCGTCCAAACATTCAACCTAAACTGCCCTGTCCATCCGTCATCTGCATACATCTGATTGGGACGATACTGCACATTATAGGCACACCGATAGGCAGTAGCGCTAAAGCGCGCATTGAAGAAAGCGGTAGGACGATATGTAAGGTTGATGCTGGCGCCACCCAGAGAGCTGCCTCCAATATTGACAGGATGACTGAAAGGGACATTGCAGCCAAAAACATCACTGTATGCGATATCCAACAAGGTGCCCATTTCATCAATAGAAGCCTGATAGAACCCTTGAATGCCAACAGAGCCAAAATGCTCAAAATATTTATCCCACGAGCCTTCTAAATTGTGCGTAAACGAAGGTTGTAGATTAGGATTGCCAACAGAATAAGAGTCTGTGGAATACTCAACAAACGAAGTGAGCTGACCTGGCGTTGGCACCGAGGTGCGACGAGTGTAGCTGAGCGAGAAATTGTGCATATTTTCAGTATGATAGCTCAAGTGGACCGATGGAATCCATACGAAATAGTTTCTGCTGACGTCATCTTGCATACTACCGTCCCAAGTTCCCCTCAAGAACTTCTGCCCTGCATTAATTCCAACCTTGACGGAAAAGTTGCCAAAACGGCGTAGCAATGTGGCATAGCCAAGATACTTGAACACCGCATCCTCCTGATTATAGCTACGCAAATAGTCATGAGCCATTCCATCTGAGAGGATTGAATCAAGAGAATAATCGTAGGAATGATTGTCGTAACTGACACCTCCGCCCAACTCAAGTTCCCATCGCTTTGCAAAAGGGAGCGTATAATCTACTTCCAACGACAAATTACAAGACAACGGAGTATGTCCTTTTGCCTTTTTCACAAAATCATACTGCGGAAGTTGCGCATAGCAGCGACTTGACCGACTCTCATATAAGCATCCAAATCCATTGAAATTACTTGAAATGGAAAGTCTTTGTCCATTGGTATCAATGAGATGGGTATAATCCAATCCGCCATAGTACCCCATCTGTGGAATCCTTGCGCTATCATCATCCCGATAGCTATAGTCGCTCGGAGACAGCAACAGTTCGGTTCGAGTCATTTCGGTATAGCCCACAGAGCGATTGTTGGCGGGATACACACCGCCCCAAAAACTGAGGGTTCGCACAGAATCAAAATCATAATGGCCATAAAGATACAAATAGCTATGGAACCATTGCGTTTGCTGATGAGAGTTGAACGACTGCGTGCGAGAGGTATCGCCAATATCGGTCATCAGCATCCCCGATCCACTTTGGTCACTAACATCTTCATTATAGTCACCATTGACATAAATGTTGAAAGAGAATTTCTTATTGGCATAGACATAGCTAACCCATGGGCAAACATAAGGTCTGCTGTCGGCATTGGTTCCAAAACTGAAGAACTCATTACGCTTGATCTTCGCAGTGGTGACAATATTGACAACAGGACCACCTCCACCATATCGGGCAGAGGGATTGGAAATGACCTCAATACGTTCTATCGTATTGGCAGGCATCATCTTGATATATTGTTTCAACCCCTCGACGCTCATGTGAGATGGACGGTCATTAATCCAGATTTCCACACTTTGAGTGCCTCGCAACGTGATATTGCCCTCGGCGTCAACCTCAACACCTGGCGCATTCTGGAGGGCATCACTGGCTGTACCCGTCTGAACACTTGGATCTTCGCTCACATTGTAGAGATGTTTTTCTCCATCAACTGCATATAGCGGTTTCTTGTCAGTTATCACCACTTCGTCAAGCGTCAAAGCACCTTCATTGAGCAAAATTGACGGCAGTTCCAAGACATCATTAGAAGAATGGACATCAATCGCAACGATTTGGTTTTCAAACCCGATAGCCGACACACGCAACCACAAAGAATCCTGTTCGGCCGTTGTTTCCAAGTGGAAACGGCCTTTGTCGTCGCAAGTTGTGCCTTTTATGAAAGTGCTATCTACGGCATTCAGCAATGCCACATTGGCGAACATCACGGGATTGTTGTCATTGGCATTTTTGACCGTACCCCGGATAGTCTGCGCAAAACAATGCGACGAGAAACAGACCAGCAACAGCGTCGCAATCAAAAGGATTCTATTCTTTCCGTTCATAATAAATGTTATTCTATTCACCATAAAAGCATATATACAATCTTAGCCATTCGGCGAAATCTCCGAACAATAGCGAAAATAAAAGTGTCTTGGCAGAATCTGATCGCAATCAGAATCTAAAAATCTGATGGTCTATTAATCCACAAATCAATTGTCAATCAAGAAGTCCACAACATACTGGCTGTCACACGTACATGTACACTGTACGTATGCAGAACAGTCGGCAGTAGCGAGTCTTCTAAGCGAATCAATTCTACGACTGTCTGCTGACGCATAAAGCATCGGGGGTTCCACACTATCGCCTGAAGTAAACCGTTCTACCGTCTGGCTGATGGACGAGACGGTTTGATGGACAATCCTTACAGTGTCCTCTATCAATTGAGCGATTTTGTTTTCAGGATGTTGCTCAACCTGTTGCGTTGTGGATGATTCCACAACACAATGTCTTTCAATATCGCCACAAGCCATTAACGGTGCAGCCTGAGAGGTCGGCAACTGAATCCAAAGCAGCACCACACCCACTATCAACGCCACACAAGCAGCCACGGCTACATAATGCCAGATGCGTTTGGTACGGGAAACACCATTCAATCCAAAAGAGTTCAAAGTTGAACCATTACCCAAACGATTCCTTTTCGCCACATTTCTGCAACGGATTTGTTCTATAATATCATCAATTTCATTCATAGTTCCATTCCTTTCAATTTTTCTTTAATACGACCCATACGTGTTTGTACATTAGTCTCAGTTGTATGCAACATTTCAGCAATTTCCGCAAGTTTCCATGCATCAAGGTAGAGGCGAAGCAACCTTTGGTCAGGTTTGGGGAGCAAAGCCACATAAGCATTCAATAGTTCCAATTGCTCACGATCCGCCACATCTTCCGCACAGTCATACGGTGGCAATGGTTCCAATGGCACTGTCCTACTGCGCTGTTTACGCCAATTGAGAGCCGTATTTGTTGCTACGCGCCACAGCCACGTAAAACGCTTCGATTCGCCTCGACATCCTTCCCAACCTGTCCACAGGCGGATGATGATCTCCTGCCGCAGATCCTCCCGATCTTCCCTACAACCACCAGCAAACGACCGACAAATCCTGTCAATCGCAGCCGAATGCTGGTCAATGGTTTGAATAAAAGTCTGATGCAAGTCGAGCATGAGAATCCTATTTAGATTAAAGACAATATTGCCATTTTTGAAAAGCTTTCAACTATATTAGACAACAAAAAAGGCAAAAAAATCACAGCGATGAATGATTTTTTTATTACTAACTAAAAATGAGGCTGTTTTATTGTCCTCTACATCGTCATTAGTCATCGTCTTTCTTAAATTCCAAACTCTTTGTTTTTTATTCTTGATTTTTAAATACAATCAAAGATATTTTTGTAATTTCAAAATCAAATAATTATAAATCAACAATATAAAACAACATAATTTTTTCTTAGACAGAGACATTGCAAAATATCTTTCCCAATTCATTGTTTTTTATACGAAGATTTTTTTCAAACCAATGTAATAATATCACAAGTTTGGTTGTCTAATTATACAAAACAACAAATTCATGGAAACTAAAGAATCACAATTTGAACACTTTGTGGAAACGAACAAAGGCATTATCTTTAGGGTATGCTATATGTTTTCGAAAGACAAAGTCGATGCCGATGATCTCTTTCAAGAAATACTGATTAGATTATGGGAAGGCTTCGACACATTTATCCACAAAAGCAAAGAGAGTACTTGGGTCTATCAAGTGGCACTAAATACAGCCATCAATATCAACAAAAGAGAACAGAGACGAATAAAGACAGTTCCATTAACTGGAGATTTCGACCTTTACGACGAAACCGACGCATCAGCCCAGCAAATCCAGCTTTTATACAAACGCATCAACAAATTAGAGATCATAGATAGATGCATCATCCTACTTTGGCTAGAGGGAATCAGTTACGAAGAAATCGGAGCCATTATTGGACTTACACCAAACAACGTTGGCGTTCGCCTCAATCGCATAAAAGAAAAACTAACCAATAACAAATAATCAGCCATGGAAAAAGAGACAAACCACCAAATGGACGAGCTAACAAGACAATATGAGCTCCTCAAAAAAGAGACTGAACAAATAACCATCAAGAACAAGCGACAGATTGAAGACATCATGCACACCAAAACGAATCTAACAATAACCTATCTGCGTAACAATGCCATTAGATACTACCTCTTTATGGGAATTCTGTGCATTCTATTCATAAACCCAATGTTTTCGTCCAGCCTTTGGGGTTATATTTTCATAGGAATTTGGATGCTTTCTGGCATCCTCTTGGAAACAGTTTTATCAAATGCATTCGAAAAAGAAACCCGTTCCGACACATCGCTTGACGAACACATTCTACATTACTCAAAAATCAACCAAAAACATTTCATCTATTACATTCTGGAAAACTTTTTATTCTTGCTTTGGACATTCTATATTGTTATTCAGGCCATCAACAACATCGACGAAAACAATACAAACCAAGCGATTATATTTTTCATTATGATTACCATCGCCATTCCCACCTTTACAATTGTCGCTATTTTCAACTATAAAAAACGCAAAACCCAATACGCAAAACTCATTTGCGACATTCACGAAACGACACTCAAGAAGTCGGGTATGACCATTACGCAGATTTCGATTTTCGGAACTATAGTAATGTTATTACACGCAGTCATCATACTTCTCAAGCACTTTCATTCTCCCGGAGCAACGCTTTTTATGATAAACGTATTTTTGATTAGCATAGCATTTACCGTCTGTTTTTGCAGGTTTCTTATCCGGAGTACCTCCATCAACAAAACAACAATCATACTTGGCTCTTGTACATTGTCTTTGATTTTTGCAAGCCTGACACACCTCATAAACCACTGGGGCGGGACAAAAACAATAACAATCTTGACCATTATGTTTGCCGTCATCACAATCATACAATATATAATCCATAAAAACACAAAACACTGATTGTTTTGATTTTTGAGAAGACGTTTCCGCCAAAGCAGCACGGCGGAAACGTTTTTTTTTGCACTTGCAGCACGAGAATCCTCTTCATAACTATTTTTATCATTTGCGTTGCGCTATTTTTTGTAATTTTGCAATGTCAAAAATCTCCAAATCTTCCAATCAGATGTATAGATATTCAGATGTTCAGACTCTAATAATCTGTAAATCTGACAATCTGTAAATCTGATAATCTTCAAACAAATAGCAACGTGTCTCTTAAAGAACTTTTCAAAAACATTGCGCCATTCGTGAAGCCCTATCGTTGGCTCGTGGTGGCGACACTCGTAATGACATTCATCGGATCTCTCGCCGCGCAGGTCAACGCCGTGGTGCTTGACCGCACGGTTGATGCCATCAACAACCTCTTGCACGCCGACCAATTCCTATGGGCGAAAGCGGCGCGCATCTTGATTATCATCTCCATAGTCCTCTTGGGCAAAGAGGTGCTGGCCGCACTCATTACCTTCGGACAGCGTTTCTACGGTGAGAAAATGCGCATCCTCGTTTCGCGCGACCTCGCCCAGTCGGTAATCGAGCGTATGCTCACCTTCCGCGTGGCATACTTCACGCGCAACGGCAACGAGCCGGGACGCCTCCAAACACGTATCGACCGTGGCGTCGAGAGC
Source organism: Candidatus Colimorpha pelethequi (assembly GCA_018064245.1). Taxonomy (GTDB): domain Bacteria; phylum Bacteroidota; class Bacteroidia; order Bacteroidales; family P3; genus Colimorpha; species Colimorpha pelethequi. The sequence goes on along the minus strand of JAGHVO010000027.1, from coordinate 20,361 downwards.
CTGTCTAACACCGTAAAAAACTTCTTCATCGACATCCTGCCGCTGGGCACCAGTGCAATACTCGCTCTCATCTTGATGTACGCCGCCAACGTATATGTGGGACTTGTGGCGACCTGCATCGTGCCTATCTATTTCTACATCACCTACCGCCAAGCCAAGAAACTGAAAGGCTGGCGCAGGGACATGCGCGCCAACCGCGAGGCCAAGTCGAACGGCATCATGAACATCATCGAGAGCATCACCGTCATCAAATCGTTCAATCGTGAACGCATCGAGGGCGACAAACAGCTAGAGCTTCAGAACCGCCTCACCGACAACCAGATGGAGACTCGCAAACTGAGTTTTCTCTTCGACGGTCTGAAAAGTTTCACCGAACAAATCGGCACAGTATTGATCATCATTCTCACCGCCTACCTCGTACTCTCAGGCTACCCCGGTATGACCATCGGAAAAATCATGTACCACGTAATGCTCTTCTCCAACGTCTCCGCGCCTATTCGTCAGCTACACCGCATCTACGACGACATGAACGACGCCCTTATCTATGCCGAAGGCTTCTTTGACATCCTCCACGCCGACGGCGAAGTGGAAGAGTCGGGTAAATACCACCCCGAAAAGGTCGAAGGGCATTTTGTACTCAAAGATGTTGATTTCACATATCCCAACGGCAACCACGCCCTCCACGACATCGACATGGACATCAAGCCAGGCAAAATTACCGCTTTCGTAGGCCTTTCGGGAGCGGGCAAGAGCACCGTCATCAACCTGCTGGACAAGTTCTATTCGCCCACATCGGGCTCCGTCACGCTTGACGGCGTAGAGCTGAAGGATTGGGACACACAGTGGCTTAGAGACAACATCGGACTGGTATTGCAGAAAAACCATATCTTCGATGGTTCCATAGAGGAGAACATCCGCTACGGCAATCCTGACGCCACCCACGAGCAAGTGCTGCAAGCCGCCAAGCAGGCCTACATCTACGACCAAGTGATGGCGCTTCCCAACGGTTTTGAAACCAAGGCTACGCTCCTCAGCGGCGGTCAGCAACAGCGTATCGCCATCGCACGTATGTTCATCAAGAATCCTCCCATCATCTTCCTCGACGAGCCCACCGCATCGCTCGACGCCGTAGCTACCGAGCAGATCAAGAACAGCCTCGACGCCATCAAGCAAGGTCGCACGGTCATCATCATCTCCCACAGTCTCTCGCAAATCATCGACGCCGACGAAATCTTCGCAATGAAGAATGGCCATGTTGAGCAGAGTGGCGACCCCGACGAGGTCTATCGCCAAGGCGGTATCTACAAGGAGATTTTCGACGCCAGCGCCCGAAGCCTCAACATCGACAAGATCTCACACACGTTGGGAATGGAAGATTTGGAGATTTGAAGGGCTGTTGATTTGTTGAACTGTTGATTTGTTGATTTGAGAGATGAGAATTGAGCATTAATTTAGAATGGCCATAGTCATAGTTAGTTAAGGTTAAGGTCATCATTCACTATTGAAGATTTGAAGAAATGAAAAAGATACTTTTTCTTGCGATAATGTTGTGGCTTGGACTTTGCGGACAGGCTCAGGTACATATTTTCAAGGGAAACAGCACTTTCTCGTCAAACATTCTCTACACTTGGGACGGGAAACACCTCTACAAAGGCAACAGCACTTTCTCGGCAAACATCCTTTACACCTTTGACGGCAAACACCTCTACAAGGGCAACAGCACCTTCTCGGCAAACATCCTTTACACTTGGGACGGAAAACACCTTTACAAGGGCAACAGCACCTTCTCTTCCAACATCCTCTACACCTTTGACGGCAAACATCTATACAAGGGCAACAGCACGTTTTCCTCTAACATTCTCTACACCTACGATGGCAAACACTTCTACAAGGGCAACAGCACCTTTTCTTCCAACATCCTCTACACCTTCGACGGTCCCATTCCCGTAGCGATACTTCTTCAAGTGCTATAGCAACAATACGGAAACATCATGAAACAGAATCCAGATCAGACACGCAGACGAACCATCACGAACATCACGCTGATTGGCGCCATCGTCAACTGTCTCCTTACCATCGCAAAGATTTCCGCTGGCATCGTCGGTCTCAGCGCCGCCTTGGTCGCCGATGGCATCCACTCTCTTTCCGACTTGGTCAGCGATTTCATCGTCATCCTGTTTGTTGGCATCTCTTCGAAAGAGAAAGACCAAGGCCACAACTACGGACATGGCAAGTACGAGACCCTCGCGACGCTGTTAGTCAGCCTGCTGCTCATGGCGGTAGGAGTCAAACTATGCTACAACGGGGTTGACGCCATCATAGGATACCTAAATGGAGAGTCTTTGGAAGTCCCCGGCATCATCGCGCTCTATATGGCAGGCATTTCCATCATCGCCAAGGAGATACTCTATCAAATCACGGCATGCGTGGGCAAGAATGTCCAGAGCCAGGTTGTAATAGCCAACGCATGGCACCACCGCACCGACGCCATTTCATCCATTGGGTCTGCCATAGGCATCGGCGGCGCCATCTTCCTGGGCAATCAATGGGTCATCCTCGATCCGATAGCAGCGTGCGTCATCAGCGTCTTCATCTTTATCATCGCCATCAAAATGGCGGCAACTGCCATCAGCGAACTGATGGAAGCATCCCTCTCCGCCCAAGAACAAGAAGAGATTGTAAATTTGATAGGTTCTATTGAAGGCATCGAAGGCGTACACAACCTAAAGACACGCCGAAACGGACAAAGCGTGATTGTGGATGTCCACGTAGTGGTCAATCCGAAACTCACCGTAGAGACAGCTCACGAGATGACCACCCATGCAGAAGAACTCATCTATCAACGTTTTGGCGCTGCATCACAGATATTCATCCACGTAGAGCCCGACCACAACGCACGTTAGTAATCGTATATAATAGTGAATTGTGACCTTGACCTTAACCTTGACCTTAACCTTGACCTTAACCTTAGAGAATTGAAAATCAAAATCTTCAAATCTCAAAATCTGATAATCTTCAAATCTCCAAATCCCTTGAACATCGAACTCACATCCACGCTCATTCTTTTAGGCATCAGTTGCCTATTGCTTCTCATCCTCGACAGTCTGGTGGCGGTGATGCTTTGGCTGACGCTCAAAGTCACTTTCCGCAAAGCGTTCCTATGGGGACTCTTATCCTTGTCCCTGCCGCCGCTGTTCTTCGCCTACGGCTATCTGGTGGAGCGCAACTGGACGCAAGTGCGCAACGTGGAAATCGCCACTCCCACCCTACCCCACACCTTCAACGGTTACCGCGTGGTACAAATCTCCGACATCCATCTGCGATCCTTCAAAGGAAGGGAGCGGACGCTGCAAAAGATGGTCGATAAAATCAACAGTCTCAACCCCGACATCATCTGTTTCACGGGCGACCTCGTCACCATGTCGCCCGACGAGATTGAAGGATTCCAAACAATCCTCTCCACCCTCCACACCAAAGACGGAGTCTTTTCCGTGATGGGCAATCACGACTACATGATTTATGCCGGGAAAGGTGCACCACGCACCAATCCGTCTATCGCCATCAAGCAGTTGCAAGAGGCTGAACGACAAATGGGATGGACCCTCTTATTGGACAGCAACAGTCTGATTCGTCGTGGATCCGACTGCATCGCCATCGTTGGCGTTGAAAACATCTCCACCTCCAGGCACTTCCCCTCCAAAGGCAACCTCGCCAAGGCGCTCCAAGGCTCCGAAGGCGCTTTTCGCATCCTGCTAAGCCACGACCCCACCCATTGGGACAGCCAAGTCTCATACCGAACCGACATACCCTTGACGCTTTCGGGACACACCCATGCCACCCAGTGTACACTCTTGGGATGGTGTCCAGGCAAATACATCTACCCTCACTACAAAGGACACTACAGCCAAGGGAACCAGCATCTTTACGTCAATATCGGACTTGGCGAGACCATCTTCCCCGCACGCGTCGGAACCCGTCCCGAAATCACACTTATCACACTAAGAGATGAATAACATGGTTGGGAAATTTGTTGAACTGTTGATTTGTTGATTAACCCTTTAACCCTTTGTTTGGAGATTCAATGAGGCGTTGAAATGTTAAATCGTAGTTAAAAATAGTTAAATATTATAGGGCTTGTGATTTATTTGAATTCTTTTTTGTCTAAATAGAGAAATTGCCGTCAAATTCCCAAACTTTCCCCCCCTATAAATGGGGCAATAATTCTTATGCAAAGACAGAGAAATCATATTACTTTCTTACTAATCTGCACGTTGCTGTGTCTTGTCCAAAAGCCATGTTTCGGACAAAGGGATTCCATTGTCATTGATACCACACGCTTCAACTTCTACACTACAGGATACTACTACGACTCCATACGCCTCACTCCCGGCGTCACCTACACGATTTACTGTCCACCACAAAATGCCAGCATCGACAACGTTCCGATAAAGCTTTATTCTCAAGAAAATCTTCCCATCACCTTTCTGCGACGCAACAAAAGGCCAAGAGCAATCCACAATTTCTACCGCCGAATCATGGTCTATTCGGGAATCCAATCGGCTGACAATTATTTCGGTTATACGCACACCAACGAGACTGGCGGGTTTGGGAATATCTACTATGTGGCACGAGACATGGCCATGTTCCTGAACACCAACGGCTACAACCGCACTGGAGACACCATCGACTCCTACTATGATGTATTCTCTTGCACTGGAGAGGAATCCGAGCCCTACGACGTTACAATCCTTGACCGTGAAGACGGGACCGTAACCATTCAATGGCGCGACAGCAGCGAAGCGACAAATTGGACTGTCTATTTTGGTAATGACTATTTTGCCGACCTCGATACAATACACACAATATCAACCTACGCGACATTTGAAGGATTGGACTTGGGAACCACCTATTACTACCGAATCTTCAACAACCACAACAGCGACACCAACAGCGGCTATTGCGGAGCGCCCATCCGCCAATTCAAGACCAAATGCTCCGCGTTACAGCGCTCCTGCATCGATTACACCGACCTGGAGGGTTGCGCCACAAAAGGATACTACGGCACCTACGATTCGCCAATGCTAAATTCGGGCATCATAGATTATGGATGTCAGGACAGCAACTCACGACACACCGTCTATACCACAACCGAACTTGACCCGAGAACAAACCACCGTCTGTTTACCTTACCACCAAACGGAATGCCTTCGGTAAGACTTGGCAACTGGCAGGTCGGAAGAGAAGCCGAATCCCTTGTTTACGGCCTGCATGTCGACACCAACAACAGCGGCTTACTTTTGGTCCATTACGCAGTTGTGCTTGAGAATCCGAACCACGACCCGGCCTCTCAACCCAAAGTAGACCTTCAGATTGTAGATGAACGACTTAATGTGCTCGACCCCGACTGCGGAGCTGTCAGTTTCTATGCCGACATACAGAACCCCGGATGGAACCATGTGAATTTTGGAAGCCTGCTATGGAAAGACTGGTCCGTTATCGGAGTGGACCTTTCCAACTATCACAACCAAGACGTCTATGTGAAAATAGAGAATTACGACTGCGCCGCCGGCGGACATTTCGGCTATTGCTACTTCGCCATTGAATGCCAGGACAAAATCATCAAATCCAGCTCCTGCGGGGCGGGCGGAGAAAGCACGCTAACGGCACCAGCGGGATTCAGGTACAAGTGGTATGCTGAAAACAATCCACACTACACCCTCGGCACGGAAAGGACCTTCATCACCGACGAGCCAGGAACCTATTGTTGCCAGCTCGCTTTTCCCGATGGTAGCATCGACTGTAGTTTTACCATTAAAGGAATCGTGGGCGCCCGCTACCCTTGGGCGAATTTCTCACACGAAGAAATCGTAGATGTGGACGAATGCGAGGTGGCGATACGCTTCAACGATTTAAGTACGACAAGTTCCTCCGAAGAGGTTCTGAACGACTTGCACCAAAGGGTGGACAGCGTAAGCTGGGATTTCGGCGACGGCACACAGTCGTCGGAACGCTGTCCCACACACCACTACACGCACAGCGGAATCTATCAAGTAACACTCAACGCCTATCTTGCCAACGGCGCCTGCGAACACAGCATCACACAAAACATCACAGTACCGCCATCGCCTTGTACTTTCGACACTTTGCAACGCTACATCTGCGCAAACAAATCCTGTTTCGACTACAACGGCATACAGATTTGCGACACTGGAAGCTTCGACATACAAGACGGCGCGCATCACATTCATTTGATTATCGGAAAAGACACAACCACAAACGATTATTATTACTCGCAAGATGTCATCCAGCAGCAGTTGCCTTGGATCTTCAACAACACGACCTTCCAGGACCAAGTGGAAGACTACCAATTCCGCTATACCAACCAGCAACACTGCGACAGCATAATCCATTTCTCCCTCTTCGTTCACCGAGACTCTTTGTACCATTACGACACCACCATCTGCCACGAAGATTTCCCGATTTACTGGAACGGACATACTTTCACCCAGCCCGACACTTTTTGGGTATATGGAAGAGGAATGTATGGCGAAGACAGCAATATCGTATTTCACGTACACGAAAGCGACATCCATGCGTGGATCGTAGCAACACCTTCAATGGCGACAACTTCCACACCTACCATCACGCTCTCCGACGCGGGAAACGGAACGCATCGCCTGTGGTCATTGCCAAACTACACCACCAACGAGCAACAATTCAACTACGAATATCCTTTAAGTTACGACTCTGTTTCTGTAACACTTACAGCCTTCGACAATATCGGATGCACCGATACCGACAAAATCGTCATACCGCTTGCCCGCGAATCCATTTGGATTCCCAATGTCTTCACGCCCGACTTGGAGACCAACAAACTCTTCCGTATCTACGGAGACGGTTTCGACAAAATAAAAGTCTATATCTACACCCGCGAAGGACTTCTTGTAAGCCAATTCACCGGCACCGACGGCTATTGGGACGGAACCGCCACAGGTCTCGCCACCAACGTTCATGGCGGCACGCCTTGTCCACAAGGAACCTACACCTACAGAGTTGTATATTCCTTTATCTCAGCCCCAAACAACATCCAGTCCCAAACCGGAACGATAACGTTGCTGAGATAATATTCACAAAACAATTATAAGTTTTTCGTTATTTTCGATATTAACGTTATTAACGAGGTTTTCAAATCAACAGTTCAACAATTCAACAACCCATCCATGTTCCTCCGCAGAATCCATACCGCCCCTATGTTGCTTCTCCTCGCATTGCTGTGCAAGATGCCCTGTTTCGGGCAAAGGGATTCAATTATCATCAATCCTGTATCCTACGACTTCAGTTGGGGTTACTATTACGACTCCATCGAACTCGTTCCTGGGGTAATCTACACCATCTACTCTCCTGCACACTATTCCAACATCGACAACTTGCCCTTGAAATTGTACTCCTCCAATGGGCAGCCTATCACTTTTAGGCACAAAGACGGAAATCCATGGGCCAGAAGTGGACATCGATTCGAAGCAGATGTCTATTCGGGTGTGCAATCGCCCACCAATCTCCTCGGCACAGTTAGCACCAGCCAAAGTTCAGGACTCGAAGAGGTCTATTACGTCACCCAAGCTGGAGAATCACTGTTTCTGCATTCAAGAGGTGCAAACCTTACCGACGACACCATTGACTCGCGATTTGAGGTTTTCACATGCCCCGGCAATGAAAATCCTTACGATGTAAGAATTGATGAGGAAAACCGAATCCTCCTATGGAGCGACAGCAGCCAAGCAACAAGCTGGAAGGTATGGTATGAAAACACGTTATGTACCTACATAGACTCAATCGTAACGAACAACACCTTCATACCGTTAGATAATATATATCCAGGCACTTACTATTTCCGAATTTCCAACAGCTATAACGGTTTCACAAACAGCAACTACTGTTTAGAGCCACACAAGTTTACAATTTCATGTTCATGTGAAGACTTCAACAATTCCTGCATTGACTACACCGACCTACATTCATGTGCAACACAAGGTTTCTACGGCAACTGGAATAATCTTTGGCAACACAATGGCATCGTAGATTTCGGTCCCAACAACATGTACTCACGCCACACAGTATGTACCACCGACCAAACTGACCCCAGAACCAGCTACCAACTCCACACCCTGCCACCCTCAGGGGCACCTTCTGTACGTCTCGGCAACTGGTTGTCTGGAGGCGAGGCTGAATCTCTCGTCTATGGGATGCATGTAGATAGCAACAGACACAACTTGCTTTTGGTACGCTACGCCATTGTGTTCGAGGAGCCCGGTCACTTGTTGGAGCTACAGCCACATGTTTCCTTACAAATTGTTGACACGGCGTTCAACGTCATAGACCCATCTTGCGGGGCCGTCGATTTCTACGCCAATCAAGACTTGGGATGGAACAACATCAACGACAGACAGATACTCTGGAAAGACTGGTCTGCCATCGGATTGGATCTTACGTCCTACCATGACCAGGACATCTTCGTCAAAATCGAAAACTATGACTGTGGTTTTTCTGCTCACTATGGCTATTGCTACTTCGCCTTTGAATGCATGGAGAAGATAGTCAAATCTAACCAGTGCGGACCGATGAACAGCACAACCTTTTCCGCTCCAGTCGGCTTTTCCTACCGTTGGTTTTCCGAAAGCAATCCCGACATTACCCTCAGCCTCGAAAGAACATTCTTCACAAACAACCCCGGTACATACTATTGCCAACTATCCATGCCCGACGGCAACACCAACTGCCATTTCACCCTCAAGACCACCATGAGCGACCGCTACCCTTGGGCAGCTTTCTCTTATCAAGTAGATACAAATAGCAACAATTGCAATGTCGAAGTCCACTTTAACGACCTCAGTACGGTTAGTGCGATTGAAAACACATTGCAAGACCTCCACGAAAGAGTAGATAGTGTGAGCTGGGATTTTGGCGACGGAACCATTTCTTCCGAACGCAGTCCCATCCACCACTATGACGAAGTAGGCACCTACGAAGTCACACTCTCCGCCTTTTTGGGTAATGGAACCTGCATAGACGACACAGCCATGACCATTGTCATTCCTCCATCATCACCATGTACCTTCGACACGATTCATGCTTGGATTTGCGACAATGAGGGGTGCTGGGAACACGAAGGAATACGATTCTGCGACACGGGTACCTACGACCTCAAAATCGGACACCAATACCTCCACATTATCCTCTCGCAGGACACCACCCAACGAGACTACTATTTCAATTTCGACCTCAACAATAGCCAATTGCCATTCGTCTTCAATGACGAATCCTTTACCAATTCCACCTCCGATAGCATCATCATCCTTAGCAACCAACATGGCTGCGACAGCGTCCTCCACCTCACACTCAATATCCACAACGACACAACCATATATTTTGACACAACCATCTGCAAGGAGGATTTTCCCATCGATTGGAACGGCTACACCTTCACGCAACCGCAAAGCTTCTTGCAAGTAGGGACGGGGTTCTATGGGCAAGACAGCACCAATATCTACGAGGCGCAACAAAGCGAAATTTCTGCCATCATAGTCGCTTCACCACAAGTGGTTACAAGCCTCGACCCCGTCATACAACTATCCGACGCGGGAAACGGCGTGAGCCGACTTTGGACACTTCCCGACTACACAACCTCAGAACAGCAGTTCTCCTACACCTACCCCATCGGACTTGACACCATCCCCATACAACTCATCGCCTATAGCCCTCTCGGATGCTCCGACACCGATTTCATCACACTCCGCATACTCCACGAAGCCATCTATGCGCCCAACGTCTTCACCCCAGGACAAGAGACCAATAATCGTTTCTACGTCCAAGGCGAGGGAATCAACAACATTTCCGTCTCCATCTTCACGCGCGAAGGACTTCTCGTGAGCCAATTCTCAGGAATGGACGGTTATTGGGACGGCACAGCAACAGGCAAAGACCTCAATGCCCACGGCGGCACACCCTGTCCCCAAGCAACCTACACTTACATTATCACCTATACCTACATCACCTCCCCCGACCATATCGAATACCAAGTAGGAACGGTAACACTGCTAAGATAAAGCAAAGACACAACCCAACACCTCAAACTCTTCAAACCCTTCAAACCCCTCAAAACCTCTCAAAACCTTCAAACCCAAGTCACCAATCACTAATACAAATACACCCCACCCCTCAATCCCGCCGCGTAGGTGGGGATATTACGTTTGAGGACGAAGTGTTGGATTACTTTGTCGTCCGTTAGTGTATGGACGTAGTTGTTGAGGAGAGTGGTGACTTTGATTTCGATAGTGTTGTCGCCAAGGCGGAAATATTCGTTGGGAATGTTACATTGACGATTTCCATGCCAGATGGTAGCGCAGTAGCGTCCATTAACGCTCACCTCGGCAATGTCGTCGGTGTGGAACCTAAGGAGATGGTAACCAAAGACCGAGTTGACTAGCGAAGAGTCAAGGGTGACGGTGGTGGTATAACTGATAGTACCAGCGAAGTCGCGAAAGTCAGTCCGACGGAGGTCACAAAGTTTGTCGGTCACCACCACGGTATCCCAACCTTCGATGGCGTGATGCAGGTGCATCTGCCAGTGGGTTGGCTCCGCGATGGGCCAAATGTCGAATGCCTGATTATTATGTCTCCTGATGCGGCGCTCTGTGCGGACATATTGACGGTAGTGGTTGGAAAAATCTTTGTTGAAGATGACGACCTTCATCTCGGACTGGGCGAAATGGAGGTAGCTGCGACCGTCTTTGTTTATGTAGAGCGGTTCCTTCTCACCCGTGTTGCAGTCGTAGATCCAGGCGGCACGGTGGCGGTAGATGTGGCGGGGAAATTTTACTTTGCAACCTTCTTCTTGGTCGATGTGGGCGTTGAGGAAGAGGAAGATGTCTTCGCCAGCATCGTTCCTGAAGTGGCTTTGCAGCAAGAATCGGTCGGGCTTGACGATGCTTACGGCGTGGGGCAGGTGGTATTGGTCTTGCACGGCGGCGTACCATTCCAGATAGTGGTTGCTGTCGGGCAGCGGGAGCATCACGTCAGGCTTGCCGACACGTCTCAAGAGGATGCCCGAGTCTTTGGTAGAAATGAGGAGGGCGTGGTAGTTTTTTTTGTTGAGTTGTTGAATTGTTGAATTGTCGATTCGAGTTGATGAGTTGGGGCGGGCGTTGATAAGTCGGGACGAGACAAGGTCGCAGTTGCCGCCGTTCTTGTGGACAGCCTCCCACAGCAGTTGCGTAGCCTCGTAGATAGAGCCCTTAGGATAGTTCGGGAAAGGTTCCGTCTGCACGCCACATTCCGCCCAAAGGTCTTCGGTGGGCGGGATGATGGCTATGTCGGTCTGCATCTCGGCATTCTGCAAGATGGCGCTCATCCGTGCCCGATAGTCGTTCAGCAGTCGAAAGTAGGGCCACCAGGTATTCTTCTCGTTGAGGTAGCTGCCGTACTGCACCCAACCGGGGAAACCCGCCTCAGGCGGATTGTAGTTGAAGCCGTGCCACACCGAATGGGTGACACCCGAAAAGGCACTCATGTCAGACCCCAACTTCAGAAGTTCCAGCGATGTGTTGAACAGCATATAGGTGTTGGTCATCTCCTCGGCACTCACCAGTCTGTTGCCCGTCAGATGGGCGGCGGAAGAGACGTATTTGTTAATCATGGTGTAGGCGCGACCCCTTCTATAGTCTTCGTCGCCCATCTCATAGCCCACGCGATGGCGGAGGTAGTTGGTGGTCCAGCTCTCGCCCTCGGGGATGTCGTATCCCATAGAGCTCTCCAAGGGAAAGAATCCGCGTCCGTATGCCTGCGCCCTGGCCTTCACACCCTGTTTGTGGCACCAGTCCAAGAAAGTCTGCGTATAGCGTTCATGCAGCAGTTCCGCCTTGGTAAGCTCGAAGTCGTAGCGCACCTGGTTGAGCCGTTCTTGAAAATCAGCACTTTTCGCACTGCCGTAGGAGTAGCTCTCCACCTCACCCAGTCTGCCCGTCTTGAACATCATAAAGGGCAGCCACGGCATGAGGTCGTAGCCGCGACGCTTGCGGAACTCCGCAGCCATGTCATCGGTCCAGTTGCACCCTTCCAGTTCCATACTATCGACAAAGTAAGCCCGCAACCACTCTTTCATCGGTCCCAGCTTCGCCTCAAGCCTTGACAACATCTGGTTGAGAAACCTTTTTACCGCCTCGGCATTCATGTGATCGACTATGGAACCCGCAGCACCTGGTGCGCCATTGATGACACAGGCGAAGCTTCGAACCCGAACCAAGGCGTAGAGGAAATAGTGCCCAGCTGACGGGGAACTGTAATCTGACAAAACAAGAGTGTCACCGATGGGGATTGGGATGTCGATGATTTGGTCGAGGGAGGAGATGGTATCGGGAGCGAGTTTGAGGCTCACCAACTCGAAAGTCCTGTCGGGATTGGGCACCGTCACCTTGGGATCCACTGCCCTGAAAATAGAGTCTTTGGCAATCGAGAACGATCCTTCGGGAAAGGGGATAGCGTATGTCAGCATCACCTGGGCACGGTCTTCCATTGGCAAAGTTTCGCTGCCGAACGGCCAGCCCGACCCCACCAGGAGGTCGCACCCCATGCCCAAACGCTTCGCCTCGCGCAAAGCCACACCCAAAGCTTCTATCCATTCGTCACTCAACCACGTCAAGGAGGGTTTTCCCAAGTCGAAGCAGCGGGAAGCGGGAAACTCTATAGGATTGATTTCCACGCCACCAATGCCAGCATCTTTCAGGAGATGCAGCTCTCGCACCAACTCCACAGAATCCACCTTGTCGCCATTCCACCACCACCTGACCCACGGGCGATAGGAATCAAGATTCGCAGCATCGACAGTAGGTTGTGCTGCAAGCGGAAGTGCCAGCACGAGGAACAACGGAAACAGCAATCTCGATTTCATAATATCAATGTTGAGTTGTTGAATTGAGGTTGCGTCTTACGTTCAATGTCCTACGTCTAAAAAACAAAGCTCATCATCACGGGATAATGGTCCGACACATACGGAACGCCATAGTTGCCGTCAAGGGTTCTAAAAGCCAGAGGGCGCAATTTGCGCACAAAGAAATGGTCTATCTGCTGCGCCTTGCCTTTTTCGTAGGCGTTGTAGGTAAGCTTGTTGTCTGAGATTGGCGCTAAATCCCTTGCGGAAAGCAGACGAACCTCTGTCAAAGTCTGAAAGATGGTATCCTCCAAGGTGGAATTCATGTCGCCCCCTATCACGATGGGAACAGCATCCCATTCGTCAGCCAATTTGCGCAACTGTTTGGTGGATTCGGCTCTTGCCGTCTTGCCCACATGGTCGAGGTGGGTGTTCATATAAACCCAGTCCTTACCCGAAATGCGATCGCGCAACTGCACCACGGTAACAGTGCGACGACAAGCGGCATCCCACCCACGGGAAGGCTTGTCGGGTGTCTCGCTCAGCCAATAGGTGGCAGATTTGACAAGGTCGAAGCGGTCACGGCGGAAATAAATCGCCATCCACTCACCTTCCGTAGCCCCATCGTCACGTCCTACGCCGACACGCTGATAGTCAACAAGCGCACTATCCAAAAACGCAATCTGGTCTATCAAAGCCTCTTGCAATCCAATAGCGTCGGGACGTTCCGCAACCAGCATCTTCGCCACGGCATCCTTACGGTAGGTCCAATAATAGGAACCATCTTGTCGTTCCGACATTTCGGAACTGTTGCGAATATTGAACGAGATGACCTTGACCTCATTGCGAGCCTCTTGTGCACCAAGAGCATAAGAAACATAAAGCAACAGAAAAAACAAAAGTCGTTTCATTTTTCCTCTTCGTCGTTAAGTTTTGCAAACGCCTCGCCCTTAACAAGCCATGCCATGCTGAAAGCGGAAAGCATCACGGCTTCATAGACGATGGTCATATAATGCGGCCAACCCGCCAAAGAATTCACCAATACCAACAACTCAAAAGCAATTATCGTCCAACCACATACACGATAAATACGATTGCGTATTAGCTTGCGTTCAGTCTTTTCCTCTCCGCTCTTGGTAAATTGCAGCAAAATCATCAAAGCAAACATCGTAAAAAGTCCCGCGGCACTGATACAATGCACAATATGGCTTGCCACAACGGGAAGATTGAAGAGCCCTACCCTGTCGGGACAGCCAAAGGCGTTGCAAGGAAACGCCACAATACCCAAAGCGAAAATCGCCGAAGCGGTAGTGAGGAAATTGTCCCAAAAGTCGCAACCTTTATAGGAAAAGAAATAGACGCTCGTTGTCACCAACAACCCTATCAGAAACATCTTGCTATTGGTATAATAAGTAGCGCTGATGGAATACCACCACTCGGGATTATTGTCGCCCAGCAAGCCGAACAGAAGGCACATCGGAGCCAACAACGCACACAAAATTCCCAACATCTTACGTTGGTGCTTCAAAAGGATTTTATCAGATTGTTCCATATCTAAGAGATTTGAAGGGGTGTTGATTTGAGAGATGAGAATTGAGAATTAATTAAGAATGGTCATAGTTGGTCAACGTCAAGGTTAACGTCAAGGTCACTATTCACCATTCACTAATCACTTTATTTTGCAAAGATACAAAATAATTCATAAAAAAAATTATGATTTATCAGCAAAATCGCAATAAAACATACAAAAACGACGTTTCAAGTCAATATATCTAAAGCATTCAAACACATATTTTCAATATGGGAACAATCTACAAACTCAAATGCCACCACTGCGGACACGAATTTGAACGGAGATACGGAATAGGAATACTTGGCCGCGGAACGCTCTATTGCGACCACTGCGGGAAATCCCAAGCCGTGGATTTTAGTTGCGGATGGGATCCATTGCCGCAATGTGAATGCGGAGGCACCTTCGACGCAGATGCCATGGGCCTGTGCCCGCAATGCCAAACATTAATGAATCCAGAAGACATCGACCCCGATGCACCCGCCGTAATGTGGGACTGAGCTATAGGAAATTGATATTGCATATTTAATAAAATAAGGCGGAGCCGCGCAGCGGCTCCGCCTTATTTTATTCAAGCATCATTCATTATTTCTTCTTGATAACCTTGGTCAAGTCAACAGGCTCAATCATGTTTTCAGGAACGAGAACCTTGTCAAGCTGTTCCTTGGTAAGCAAACCATGCTCGAGAACCAATTCGTAAACGCCACGGCCAGTCTGGGAAGCCTCCTTGGCAATTTTGGTGGATTGCTTGTAACCGATGATGGGGTTCAACATGGTAACGATTCCGATACTGCCTTCCACAAGCTGACGGCAACGATCCACATTAGCTTCGATACCATCAATACAAAGCGTACGCAATGTGTCAAGACCATTTGCCAACAGATGAATAGACTCAAAAGCACTGTAAGCGATAACAGGCTCCATCACATTCAACTCAAGCTGACCATTGTCACCTGCAAAAGAGATACACAAATCATTACCAATAACCTTGTAAGCCACCTGATTCATAACCTCAGGGATAACAGGGTTCACCTTGCCAGGCATGATAGAGCTACCGGGCTGACGTTCTGGCAGATGAATTTCACCGAAACCACAACGAGGACCAGAACTCATGAGACGGAGGTCATTGCAAATCTTGTTGGTACGCAAGCAGAGACGCTTCAAAGCAGTGCTATACTGAACAAGGCAAGCGGTAGCGCTGGTAGCTTCAACCAAGTTGTCTGCCAAACGGACTTTCCAACCCGTGATTTTCTTCAAAGCAGCAACGCAAGCCTTGCTGTAGCCAGGCTTTGAGCAGATGCCCGTACCAATAGCGGTAGCACCCATATTCACGGTAAGGAATTCCTCAGATGCAGCATTGAGGTTTTTGATTTCGAGACGCAAAGCAGCAGCGAAAGCACTGAAAGTCTGACCCAAAGTCATAGGAACAGCGTCCTGCAACTGAGTACGACCCATCTTGATAACCTTTGAAAATTCTTTAGCTTTCTTTTCCAAAGACTTGATCAAAGCCTCAATATGAGGAATGAACTCAAGATGTTCAAGATACATTGCCATGTGGATAGCGCAAGGATAAGCGTCGTTGGTGGACTGGGAAGCGTTCACCACATCGTTGGGAGAGCAGAACTCATACTCACCACGCTTGTGACCCATGCGTTCAAGAGCGAGGTTAGCGATAACCTCATTGGCGTTCATGTTCGTAGAGGTACCAGCACCTCCCTGAATCATGTCAACGGGGAATTGGTCGTGATAGAGACCATTCAACAGATCGTCACAAGCTGCGCAGATAGCGTCGGCCTGTTCCTGGGAAATCATTTCGACTTGAGCGTTGGCGATAGCGGCACCTTTCTTGGTGATTGCCAATCCCTTGATGAAGTTAGGATAATTGCTCAAAGGATTTCCACTGATATGGAAGTTTTCGATAGCACGAAGTGTCTGAACTCCGTACAAAGCTGATGCAGGTACTTCTCTTGCACCGAGAAGGTCAGATTCCTGACGGGTAGTTTTCTTTGCCATTTTATAATGATTTATATCTATATTAATAAGAATGTCAAACAGATAAGTCGTTATTTTTCCATATAAAAAGAACTTCTACGCCAAAATAAACGACTTGCAAAGATACAAAATAAATCGATAAGAAAAGTGGAAAAATGAAAAGACTCTTGAAAAACCGACGAGCATCGCGCTCATCGCCCGACAATTTCAGGTTTTACTTTTCGTAGAAGTGCATCTCTGTGAGATACTTATAAACCGGCTCGGTAAGCATGTAACGCACATCGTGACCTTGCTGAATCTGGCTCCGGATATAACTCGAAGAAATGTCCATCGTCGGCACGTCAATCATCGTCACATTGGGATGGTCGGCAAACTTGCCACCGTCATAGCCAGGACGCGGATAGACAAAAATCTTGTAATTTTCCAGGATATATTCATAATTACGCCAGCGATCGAAACCATTCAAGTTGTCGGAGCCCATAATGAGGCAAAACTCCTTGTCGCGGTATTTCTCGCCCAAATGCGCCAAAGTCAGCACGGTATATGACGGAATAGGCAAATGGAGTTCAACATCGCATGCACGCAATTTATAATTGTCCTCCACGGCCCTGCGCACCATCGCCAAACGATGATAGTCAGCCAACAAAGAGCTACGTTCCTTCAAAGGATTCTGCGGCGAAACCACAAACCAAACCTCATCCATTTCCGAATTCATCAGCATGGAATTAGCTATAATCAGATGTCCCACATGAATGGGATTGAACGATCCAAAGAAAAGACCGATCTTTCTCAATTGACGATTGAAAATTGAAAGTTGTTAATTATATTCCCCAAGACTATCAAACAAATCAATAGTACTTGTACTTGCTGATTACTTTGATATGGCGGAGTTTGTTGCCTTTGAAAGTATAGAGCTGCCCAACTTCTCCAGCGCCGGAGATAACCTTGAGCACGTTAATATCTGCAGTGTATGACTTGGGATATTTTTTGAACAGAACTGCAAATACCTCGTCCTTGGTCATTCCCACATGCAAGCCGTTGCTGAAGACGACCTCTTTGTCGGTAATGCGGGCACCAAGAATTTCCAACTTGCCTGTGGTAATGCTACGGTAGAAATCCACGAAACTACCGTCCAAGCGTTTCAACGTATTGACAGACACCTCCATTGAATCGTAGTAATGCTTATAGCCCGACTCACGATACCAATGCAACTGGTTGTCGGTAATATACTGCTCAACATTGGTCCAATGGCCCAAAGGATAAATCACATAGTCCGCCAAGGAATAGACCGTCATCGTATCAGTATAGACTTTCACATCCTTTACCATATATTCAGGACGTGCAAAAGCCATCATACGCATAGCCTTTGCACGAGAGCTCACTTCCTGAGCAAAAGAAAAAGTAGTTACGGCCATCAAGGCCAAGACTAAAATTAGTTTCTTCATCGATGATTTTTTTATGAATATTCGCCTATTTAAACGAACAACTACAAAAATTATTGCACAAACTTAAAAAAAGAAAAAAAAACAATCTCCGAACTTCCACATACGCACTAAAAAACAAAGAGATACAAATGATACAAGTTTTTTAACACATTGTTTCTTTAATTACAGCACCGAAATGAAAAGAAATTCGTATATTTGCACCAATATAAAAACAATAATTAAAGCCGATGAGTCTAATGGTTAATAACAAGACAGATAAGTATTTATGAAAAAATCATTATTAGTTTTGTTGGCAACTGCATTGCTCGCTTTGCCGACAATGGCACAAACAGAGCGCACCGACTTCGCTCCTGCAAAGTCAGTCACTTTCAGCCAAGTTACTCCTTTCAACATGACCACCCGCACAGGTGAGACCATCAACATGCAGAATCTCCTCAGCCAAGGCAAGACCATCATCATTGACCTCTCTTGCTGCTGGTGTGGACCATGCTGGAGCTTCCATCAAACTGGTACTCTCGAGTATCTGCACGAAAACTACGGCGCTCCCGGAACTGACGAATTCTTCATCATTTGGGGCGAAATCGAAGGCAGCAACACCGACGCTCAGATCACTGGAACCAGCACCAGTAGCAACAATAGCGGCTACACACAGGGAGACTGGACCAATGGCGGCACCGTTCCTTACGCTATCGTTGACGACGCTTCTCTTTCCAGCCGTTTCGACCTCTATGAAGGTTATGTTCCTACCATTTTCATGATCTTCCCCAATGGCTATTACAGAGACATCACCTCTGAGATTCGCAGCAGCACCAATCCCGCTACCGCAGCAGCCGCTGTTTATGCCGTAAAAGACAACTATCCCCAGGCTGGCGTAGCTCCTACCGTTACCATCAACGGACCTGCTTCCGCAATTGTTGGAGCTCCCGCAACTTTCTCCGCAGACATCATCAGCGTTGACCCCATCACCAGCTACGACTGGTCATTCAACTCTGGCAACCCCGCAACTGCAAGCACCGCTACAGCCACCACCTCTTGGAACACCACAGGCACTTACGAAATCGTCTTGGCTGTTACCAACACCACCGGCACCACCTACGACACCACCACCATTAACGTAATCGAATGGGGCGACACCATGTACTACGACAATGGCATCTATGCAAGCAGCATTGGAACTGGCGGTGGCGATATCTACTGGGGCGCCAAATTTGAAGCCAGCACCCTTGCCAACCGCAACTATCTTACCGACGTTATGATTTATGTTGGTGAAGGATATTCTGGTGCTTACGACTTGCAAATTTATCAAGGCGGCAACGATGCTCCTCAAACTTTGTTAGCTAGCCAAACCTCCAACTTCACCACCAACGACGAAGACCAGTGGAACACTATCCATATTTACAACACCGTTGCTTTGGATCCCACCAAGACCCTTTGGGTTGTTTTCCACACTTCCTCCATCACCTATCCTGCTGTAGGCTGTGATTACACCGGAAATCCCAATGGAAGCCTTGTTTCCATGGATGGCGTCGAATGGATGACCATTCAGCAAGCTGCTTCCACTCTTGACTATACTTGGATGATCCGCGCCATCACTTCCAACAATGAGCCCGCCCTTGCCTGCGCTATCGATGGTCCTACCTATACCAGAACCAACGTTCCTACCACCTATACCGCTAACGGTCCTTCTACAGCCAGCTACAGCTGGACAATTGCAGGCGGCACTCCCGCTACCGCTACTGGCAGCAGCGTAACTGTAACTTGGGCAAATGGTGGCAACTATTCCATCACCCTTACCGCCACCAACAATGGCGAAACCGCTACCGATGCTATCGACGTTGAAGTTGAGCAGTGCGACGCTATCACTTCTTTGCCAGTTTCCTTGAATCTCAACAACGGTTTGGGTTGCTGGACTGCCTACGCAGTTGATCCTTCAAACAACGACTTGTTCGGCATTCAGGCTATGAGCGATGGTTCTGTTGCATTCGTCTTCAGCAGCTACAACGATGCTACGGACTACAACCAGTACCTCATCACTCCCGAACTCAACGTTAACACCAACATCAAGCTGTCCTTCGATTACGCAATCTTAAGCAGCTACTCCACCAGTGAGCAGTTCTCCATCCGCTACTCCACCACTGGCAACAACATTTCCGATTTCACCAATGTTGTTGACGATGTAAATGCAACCGCACACAGCTTCACCCAATATGAAGCCACCATTCCTTCAAATGCAAAATACATTGCCATCAACTACTACTCAGAGTGGGCTTACTACCTTGGTCTCAAAAACATCACGCTCTCTGCAACCAATGCTATTGACGACGTAAAAGCCAATGTTGCCATCTATCCTAACCCCGCAAACGACATGTTGAACGTTGTTGCCGAAGGCGTTAAGAGCATCGAAATCATCGACGCTACCGGTCGCGTTGTTC
>JAGHVO010000018.1 GCA_018064245.1 Candidatus Colimorpha pelethequi | reverse complement strand
GAATTGTGATAAAATTCGATGTGGGACACCTGCTTGGAGAAGCAGAAGGAAGCAGTGATTTTCAGCTTCATTTCCGGGCGGTTGTCTGCATCACGGCCCCGGCGCTCGGTCTCCCAGTAGGTGGGCATGGTGAAGGCGTTGTCCCCCACCAGCTCCTCAATATATTGCCTGATGCCGTCGGCGTAGCAGTACTCCTCGGTCTCGAATTTGCCCTTCACCTGGTTGCGGAAGCGGAAGGTAATGCCCTTATTGACCACGGCCTGACGGCGCAGCACATCCCGGAAATATTCCACAGGAATATCGATTTCCGTAAAGACCTGCTTGTCCGGTCTCCAATGGAAGAGAGAGCCGGTTTTTTTCCGGTCAGCGGGAGACTTTTTCAGGCCGCCGATGTTCCGGCCCTTCTCAAAATGCAGGTCATAGCGGTAGCCGTCCCGGCGGATGGTGGCATCGAAGAACTCGGAAGCGTACTGGGTGGCGCAGGAGCCCAGACCGTTCAGGCCCAGGGAGTATTCATAGTTTTCTCCGTTTTCTCCATATTTGCCGCCGGCGTACATTTCGCAGAAGACAAGCTCCCAGTTATAGCGCTTTTCCTTCTCGTTATAGTCCACGGGGCAGCCCCGGCCAAAGTCCTCCACTTCCACGCTCAGGTCTTCGTAGCGGGTGACAATGACCAGATCGCCGTGACCCTCCCGGGCTTCATCGATAGCGTTGGAGAGGATTTCAAAGACGGCGTGCTTGCAGCCCTCCAGATCATCGGAGCCGAAAATAACCGCTGGGCGTTTCCGGACACGGTCTTCTCCCTTCAGCATGGAAATGCTGGAATTTCCGTATTGTTCTTGCTTTTTTGTTGCCATAATTCAAATACCTGCCAGTGTTATTCGTTACAATCCTGTTATGTGCCCCCCTCCGGGGGAACATATCCAGTTTGTGTTCTTCGTCACGATTCAGCTATGTGCCCCCTTCGGGGGGCACATAACCGGTTTGTGTTTTTCGTCACAATTCAACTAAGTACCCCCTTCGGGGGGCACATAACCTGTATCTGTTTCCCATAATATCCCGGTCATTATACCGGGTTTTCGGAGAAAAGTCAACTATTCCAAAGGCAGATGAGGAAAATTATCGAAAATATTTTCGCATAACATTTCTGCATACCGCATGGTTAAGGTGTCCTCTTCGTGTTTCCGTCGAGGGGCGTACAGGCAGCTTGTTTCCACTTTGTTAATTTCCACTATAAAGCATCACTTAAAGGAGACCTGATATTATGATGAAACCCGAAATGACCGTTGTTCGCTTTGAGACAGAGGATATCCTCACTGCTTCCAATACACATGCTCCAACTCCGACCTACTACGTTTTCAAAGGTCTGGGATATAATAAAACCGGTGATAACGGCAGTCCCCTGACAATTATGTATGGAAACGAGGATGTAACTGATTCGTATATTCCTTTTGTACCTTCTTATTCCAATTACAAAATTTCAACCTCCGGAACTCCAGTGTGGATGGATTTATTGGAAACTGGATATACTGCGGAATACCTTGAGCAAACCTTCGGTGTTCGTGACGGTAACTATGATCTTAACGAAAATATTTTTTCTCTTGTTACCCCTTCCAGCGGCAAAGACTAATCTTCCCACATCCCCCACAGGAGCAGTGCTTTTCGGCATTGCTCTTTTTTTCGGGGTAAGTTCATTTTTGATTGCATCCTGCGATGATTATAAGCAAAAGGGCCAGGTGGTTTCACCTGACCCTTTTGCTGTTTATCGCTTCATTTGTATCTATTCAGCCGTGGAAATGATATCTCCAATCAGGGGACATATTCCATCATTTCTGCTGGAAATAATCAATTTCTGAGAAGGAGTCCGTAACCTGTTGATGTTTGGCAATCATGCTTTGACAGGCAAGCCGCAGCTCCTGGTTTTGTTCCAGTTCTGCAAGCTGCTGAAGCTCCCCACGATGCCGTTCTGTTTCACTCGGATTCTGCAATTCCTGTACAGCGGTCTGATAACGTTGATTCAGCAGCATTTCTTCTTTTTGGGCAATCAGTCTATCCGACTTTTGGCTGATCTCATCTAAATGAAGAGTTTGAATGATTTTATCTAAATCGTTTTCCCCGCATGAGCTGAAATAGTCATATAAATAATACGCTGCGTGAATATCACGGTATTCTGCCGGGATGATATTAGCATCATAGACATCACTGCGGAGTTGTTGGGACTTACGCAGCTGTTCTGATAAACGTTGTAATTCAGCCTGCTTCGTCTCTAAACCCGTCTGATATTGTGGAATTTTACTTCGCTCAGTCTGATTATTCTGACAGATATCTTCGTATTGCTTTGCTTCCTTTTCATACCCGTTCTGACGCCTTTGAAAATATACGATTGCATCGAGTATTGCCGCTAATTGGGCAATGCCGCCGAATATTACGAGATGTGTTCCGATAAAATGAGTCGTTTCTGCGGCAGAATTCTTCAAAATCACGAGGCCCAAAAGAAGAGCTGCCGGGAAAGAAAAACTAATCATTCCAAGAGCTCTTGGAGCCCTCGGACGCTTTGGATTTTCTATTCTTTGAGCCCAGGAAATCAGGTAATTGAACCTCGTTATCTCATATTCACAGTTTTCAACTTCTTTATGGAGATACGAACACAATAACTCGGCACTGCACACATCTCGAAGATAAGGAACAAGAATTCTTCTATCGTAACACGCCACTTTGCTTAAGTCCCTTCTGATATTGAAATCAAAACATTTCTGTACGTAGTATAGCTCATTTAAGGGTAATTGTCAACAAGCTAAGAAATTTGACGATTTTAAGTATCAAAAAGGAATATAGTCAGCCGCTAAGAAGAAGTCTGTAACCTGTTTATTTTTGGCGATCATGGTTTGATAGATGCCCTGCAGCTCCTGGTTTTGTTCCAGCTCTGCAAGCTGCTGAAGCTCCCCACGATGCTGTTCTGTTTCACTCGGATCCTGCAATTCCTGAACAGCGATCTGATGACGCTGATTCAGCAGCATTTCTTCATTTTGTGCAATCATTTCATCCGGCTTTTGGCTGATTTCATCTAAGAGAAGGGTTTGAATGATTTTATCCAAATCGTTTTCATAGCATGAATTAATATAATCGTATAAGAAGTATGCGACGTGAAGGTTACGGTATTTTAAAGGAATGATGTTAACATCATATACCGCACCGCGGAGCTTTTGGGCCTCACGCAGCTGTTCTGATAAGGCTCGCAATTCGGCTTGCTTTGTCTCTAAAGCGGTCTGATATTGCGGAATTCTATTTCGTTCCGTCCTGTTATTCCGGCAGATGCATTTATATCTCTTTACTTTCTCTTCATACTTTTCCTGAAGCATTCGATTTCTTTTGATTTCATCGAATAGTATCGCTGTTATACCGATGCCGCCGAATAGAATGATGCAAAAACCGATAATTTGAAATGCAATCGAGATTAAAAGGCCAAAAAGAAGGATGCATAAATAAAGAGCTGCCAGGAAAGAATATCCTGTTCTTTCGGAAGCTCGTGGAGATTGGGGATCTTCTATTTTTTGCGCCCAGGAAATCAATTGATTAAACTTCGTTATATTATATTCACATTTTTCAACTTCTTTTTGCAGATACGAACACAATAACTCGGTACTGCACACATCTCGAAGATAAGGAACAAGAATTCTTCTATCGTAACACGCCATTTCGTTTGAGTCCCCTCGGATATCGAAATATTCTATTGCTTTATTTCCAATAGTATAGCCCGTATATGGGCAATTGTCAACAAGATAACAATATTTTACGATATTACATATCAAAAAAGGGGATCGTATCATGATTGTTTTCGATAGGCTATGGCAGACAATGAAGCAAAGAGGGGTTTCCCAATACAAGCTTATCAAAGAATATAAAATCAGTACCGGTCAGTTGGATCGACTGCGGAAGAATGAAAATGTGAACACATATACGCTCAATCAGCTTTGCAGCATTCTTCAATGCAGTTTGAATGATATTGCTGAATATGTAAGTGATTGCGCAGAATGATAATAAGAAAATGCTGTCTTACGAAGTCATCCCTTCATAAGACAGCATTCTTTATATTTTCTCGTAATCAAAAAACTCCCGGCGGAGGCGGTCACCTACATTCAGGCCCTCGGGCAGGAGTGCGAGCGCCACCTGCCCCTCAGCTCCAGAGGAGTCGTAGCGGATGATGGCATAATCGCCGGTGATGTCAATGACGGTGCAAGTATCAACCATTTTCGTTCATCCTTTCGCTTTACATTGCTGAAAATTCTAAATGCTAAGTGCTAAATGCTAAATGAAGGTATCCCTTCGGGATATTTTTAGATACAAATCTTCCCAAATTCTATTTCAAAATGTGC
>JAGHVO010000019.1 GCA_018064245.1 Candidatus Colimorpha pelethequi | reverse complement strand
CCCTTGATCGTGTCTTTTGACTCTTTTGGGGGCTGTTTTTTTACCTTTAGCATCTTGTTAGTTTGACTCAAAAGTTGCATTTCTTATTGGAACTTAAGGTTTGTTTGGAATGAAACAGACAACGCTATGCTATTTGGAGCGGGGAAACGAATATCTGATGCTCCATCGTATCAAGAAAGAGAACGACGCCAGCCACGACAAATGGATAGGCGTGGGCGGCAAATGTGAAGGCGACGAAAGTCCCGACGAATGCATGATTCGGGAAGTGAAAGAGGAAACAGGATTGGACGTTCTGCACTGGAAATACCGCGGCATCGTGACCTTTGTGTCGGACATCTGGCCGTGCGAGTACATGCACCTTTTCACTTGCGACCAATGGAAAGGCAAGCAAATCACCTGCAACGAAGGCGACTTGGAATGGATTGACAAAAAATCGCTTTTCGACTTGACGCTGTGGGAAGGAGACAAAATCTTCCTGAAACTTTTGATGAATCCTGACCAACCATTTTTTTCACTCAAATTGGTCTATCAAGGCGACGAATTAGTGTCCGCCAAACTGGACGGAAAACCTATCGATGGGTACCGATATTGATGCCGCAGCAACTGCCAGAAACAAAAAAAGCTTCATGATCATGAAGCTTTTACTTTTGTTAGAGAAAGCGATTATTCAGCGTTGATAATGGCTTTGTGAACAGCGTTCCAACCAGCTGCATTCAAACCCCAGTTATTGGTGGAGTTCTTGTTGCCATTAATTCTGACCTTTCTTCTCTTTACTTTTTTGTTTGCATTAATGCCCATGGTATATACTTTTTAACGTTATTATTCTGATTTATTGCACATAACGACATAATGTGCCTTACTAAAAACTTTGCAAAGTTATATTAAAATTTTGATACCCACAAATTTTTGGACAAAAAAAATTACATCCAACATCGAAAGTGGCTCACTATGAACAATTGACGAAATGGATTTTCTTATAGCCACCACAGTCTTTCTTGAGATTTTGAAACACAAGTCAACCCGTTGGAATGGCACACCTTGCCCACCTTCAAAACATATCAAGAACTTCTAATTATAAGCATCTTACAAAAACCGAATGAGATGATGAAAGGTTTTCAACCATTGTTATTGATAACTTTCATCGAAAAAGCTTGTTACATATTCATTATTTTTATATTTTTACAAAATGAAACGCACACTAGAAATGTGCGTAATTGCATTATTCTCAATACGATAATTATATATCAAAATAATGAAAAAAAATAATACACTCTCATCAAGCATCGCGCGACTTAGTGTACTCGCGCAACGTATGGAAAACTGCGAGGGAAATATCTCCGCCATCGATCGGGATCTTTTCATGCAAGAGCTTCGCGAGCTCTATGGATTTGCTATCGATCTATCACTTTCTTCCTCTTCTGCAGAGCAGGAAAAACCGACGGAAGAAACTTTTGACGAGCCTCTCACAGGCTTCATGGATAATCCCAACCCATCTGAAGAACCCACACCTGAAGAACCCGTTCCCGAAGCTGTAAAAATCGTTGTTGCCACCCCGGAAACGGCCAAAAAAGAGCCCGAAGAGACAGAACCCGAGTTGCCTCCCTTTGCACCCGCCGAAGCAGAAGAAACAGTATCTGAATTCGTGACTTCCAACGAAATGGAAAACATTGAGGGTGCAAAATACGACGAGCTCTTCTTTGGCGGAAAAGAACCCGAAACGTCAAAGCAAGAAAGCGCCATCTTCGAAGAGGAAACACCTATCGACAGTACGCCAGAGGAAGTCATCTCCGAAACGAACGAACAAGTGATTGAAGAGGCTCAACCGAAGCCTGAACCTGAACCAATGCCCGTCGAAGAGCCGAAACATCCCGAACCCGAACAAAGCCATACCCAAACCTCATTGCTTTCTTATCTCAAACACACAGCCATCGAAGAATCCGAACAATCCTCCATGCCCCGCACCATCGGAGAATCGCTCCACCCCTATTCCTACAACATCGAAGAGCAACTCACCAGCCGAGTAAACAGTCAGAAAGTAAGCGACTTGCGCACAACCATCAACATCAACGACAAGTTCAGTTTCATCAATGAGCTGTTTCACAACAACATGAAAAGTTATAACGATTTCATAATGCAGCTGAACACCTTGCAACTGCGTGAAGAAGCATTGGAATATGTAGCGACGATCTCACAACTAAACCACTGGGACGAAAACTCACTGGCCGTCAAAACATTCTTCTCGTTATTCGACAGAAAATTCTAAATTCCGTATTCAACACTTTCCAAACTGACATCAGCATGGACAACCGCAAAGCCATATTGTTTTCCGCCCCTTCGGGTTCAGGCAAAACGACCATCATCAAGCAATTGCTACAGTATTTCAACTGCTTCGAGTTCTCCATCTCAGCCACTTCGCGCAAGCCCCGCCAAGGAGAGGTGGACGGGAAAGACTATTATTTCCTCTCGACAGAAGCCTTCAAGCAACGCGTCCAGCAAGGCGACTTCCTCGAATGGGAAGAAGTGTACGAAGGAACCTGCTACGGAACGCTTAAATCAGAGATCAACCGCATCTGGGACAAAGGCAACGTCATCATATTCGACGTGGACGTCAACGGCGGCATGAACCTGAAGAAATACTTCGGCGACAGCGCACTTGCCATATTTGTAATGCCACCCAGCGTGGAAGTGCTCGAACAGCGCCTGCGCAGCCGCGGCACCGAAAGCGAAGAGGCCATCATAAAGCGACTGGGACGCTCGGCGGCAGAACTACGAGAAAGCGACAAATTCGACGTCACTGTAATCAACGACAATCTGCAAGAGGCTGTGGAGAAAACAAAGAACATCATCAAGAATTATCTGGAAGATTAGGAAGACTTTAAAAACAGCAAACCTCGAAACAAATCGAAAACGGGTCTAACAACCTTTTACTTTTCACGCGATGCGACAACTTTTCGAATTCATCAAACAATACAACTTCATCATACTCTTCGTCATCTTGGAGATTGTGGCAATCTTGTTGCTCAACAAAAGCAGCTACTACCAAAATTCCAAGATGACATCCTGGGCCAACAGCATTGCCGGCGGATGGTACAGCGGCGTTTCGTCGGTGGACGAATATTTCGGTCTGCGCCACGAAAACGAGCTGCTCGCCAAGGAGAACGCTCAATTGCGCGCCCAACTGGAATCCTCTTATATTCACTACACCGACTCTGTATTTGAGGTACATGATACCGTTTACAAACAACGTTACGACTATACCGAAGCTCAAATCATTAAAAACTCTTGGAATCACGACAATAACTACATCATGATTAACAAGGGCTCCTTGCATGGCATTCTCCCCGACATGGCGGTCATCTCTCCCCAGGGCATCGTAGGAGTTGTGGTCAACACAACGCGAAATTTCTCCACCATCATGCCCATCCTCCACAGAAACAGTCGCAACAGCGTAAAAATCAAGCGAACAGGAACTACGGGATCGCTGGTGTGGAAAGGCCGCAACGCACAACATGCCACGGTCATCGACATTCCTACCACCCACAAACTCTATAAAAACGACACTATCATTACCTCCGGACTCGCCAACGACTTTCCCGAAGGCATCATGGTGGGATACATCGAGGGTCTGAGTTCCGTTCCCGGAAGCGGATTTTACGAGGTAAACGTACGACTCTCTACAGACTTCAACAAATTGGATTATGTCTATGTTGTTGACAACCATTTCAAATCCGAACAAGATTCTCTCATGCGAACAGTACTCGCTGACATCGATGGAAAGGAGGAACAAAGATGAATAAACTAATCACCTCCAATCTGCTCAGGTTCCTCATCCTGTTTTTCTTGCAGATTCTCATCTTGAACAAAATCACCATTTTCGGATGCGCCAGCCCATTTCTCTACCTCATGTTCATCCTCATGCTTCCCACCAGCACCAACCGTATGACGATGATCGGCATGGCTTTTGTGACGGGACTTGGCATTGACATTTTCTGCAACGTGCTTGGATTGCACGCTTTCGCTTGCACTTTGATGGCGCTATGCCGCATTCTGTTCGGCAACCGCATCCTCACCCACGGCGAGAAAGACGATGTGGACGTACCCAGCATCTACGCCGTTTCTGGCCAGCAATTCATCACCTACATGATTGTGATGTTGCTGATTTTCTTTTTCACATACTTTTCCCTCGAAATCTTCGAATACGGAGATATCTGGCGCATCATACTCAACACCGCCATGAGCACACTGCTTACGGGCGGCTTGATTTTGCTGGCGCAATTGTTGACTATCAAGAAAAAACAGTAGCACAATGACTATACGGCGACATCTCTTTTTGATAATGGTCTGTTTCTGTTGCCAAATACCATCGGTTGCCCAAGTGGGCATCGGTCATTGGCGCGATCACTCCGCTTATAGCCACATCAGCTGCCTCGCCGCCTCAAAACATCAAGTTTTCGGCGCCGCAGAAAATGCCATCTGCTACTACGACTACGAAGACTGGACAATCAACAAAATAAACAAAATCAACGCTTTGTCGGACGTATCCATCTCCACGATGGCCTACGACAACAGTACCAAGGTTCTAGTGGTTGCATACTCCAACGGCAACATCGACCTCATCTTCGACAACGAGGTTCACAACCTTTCCGACATCAAACGCAGCAACATCTCCGGCAGCAAGACCATCAACCAGATAGCTTTTCACAACCGCCGCGCCTACTTGGCCTGTGGTTTTGGCATCGTGGTCATCGACTTGCAACGAAAGGAGATTGAAGACACCTACTACCTCGGCGAAAACGGCGAGACATTGCCAGTTACCGACATCGCTTTTTCCGACAGTCTTATCTTCGCCACCTCCCCAAACGGATTGATGCAAGCATCGGCCGACGACCGTTTTCTCAACATCGCCTCGCATTGGAGTCTATACACCAATGCGTTACCTCAAGACGAAGTTCCTTTTTTGGTGGAGGTATTTGGAAATCAGATGGCTGTAGTCACCCACACCTTCGACCCCAAAATGATGCATCTCTACCGCCAAGAAGCCAACGGTTCGCTGACAGTTGTTGACAGCGGCGAAATCACCGCCTTGCGCATGGCGGAGAACCGCATCACGGTATGCCACTGGTCGAAAGTGGATGTGCTGGATTCCAATTTCCAACCCTTGTTTACCATTGACGGAGAAGGCACTTGGTCGGGATTGCAGGCAAAGGACGCATTTCTGGTAGGAGACACAATGATGTGGGTTGCACATAATTGGGCCGGACTGGTGGCTTATGACGTGAAAGGCCGTTTCGACACCTATACATTCTCCCCTTCCGCCCCGAATTCCAACGCAAACTACCGCATCATTCCCTCTTCCAGTCGCATCTTGGTATGCCCCGGGGGCAAACAGACCACAAACGCAAACGTTGGACTTGCAGCCAACATCAACATTTTCAGCGACAATGAATGGATTTCATTGAAAGGAGATGCCAAAGACACACTTATCGACTTGCTTGACGTGGCTGTAGATCCGCTGGATTCAAACCACTGGATGGCTGCATCTTGGGGAAACGGCATCATTGAAATACAAGATGACTCAATCATAAACGTATATAACGAACGGAACACTAACCATGTGCTAACGCCCTACAAAAGCGGAGATTTTCGCAGCTTGCGAACAGGAGGCGTAATGTTCGACCCAGAAGGCAATCTCTGGGTTACCAACTCGCTTAACCCGAATGCCTTGGTCGTTCGTCGCACCGATGGTTCATGGCAAGGATTCAACACCGACGCCATGGTGGCTCGTGCCGAAGTCGACAAAATTATCTACGACAGCATATACGGATACAAACTCTTCGCCGGTTCCGCCAACAAGATTTTTGTCCACGACGGCGAAAGCAAGCAAGCCTACATCGACCCCAACTACGGCAGCAAGATGAGCACCATCGCCGTCAACTGCCTAGTGCAAGATCAATCAGGCGACATCTGGATTGGCACCAACAAAGGCATCAAGGTCATCTACGACCTCTACAAAGCCTTTGAACGAGGTGGACGCGGCGAGCAGTCGCCCGTGACTTGCAGCAACATCATCATCAGCGAAGGCGAAATCGTGGAATACCTGATGGCATACGAAAACATCACCTGCATCGCCGTTGACGGCGCCAACCGCAAATGGGTGGGTACCGCTACGGGAGGACTTTATTTGCTGTCCAGCAATGGATTGGAGGAACTGGCGCATTTCAACACTTCCAACAGTCCATTGTTCTCCGACAAAATCATCTCCATTGCCATACAACCACTTACAGGAGAAGTTTTTGTGGGCACCGACAAAGGAATATTATCCTATCGCGGCACAGCGACCTACGCGGAAGCATTGCCTTCCAACGACATACACGCTTTCCCGAATCCTATCGAACCAGGCTACAACGGACCCATCGCCATCAAAGGATTTACCCGCAATGCCATGGTTCACATCACCGATGCCGCAGGTCATGTGGTTTTCTCTACGCAAGCATTTGGCGGACAAGCCATCTGGTACGGCAAGACCAACTCGGGCGAACCTGTGGCTTCGGGAGTCTATTATGTCTTTGCCGCCGACGAAAACGGCGGAAACCGCTCCGTAACAAAAATACTAATCATACGCTAATATGCCCTCACTGTCGAACATACAAATCGCTACCAAAGGCTTGGTGCTTCACACCACCAAGTACTCGGAAACGAGCATCATCGCGAAAGTATTCACGCGACAGTTGGGCGTGCGCTCCTACATCATCAAAGGGGTACGTTCGGCACACAGCCGCACCAAGCAGAACTTGCTGCAACCTCTCTCCTATCTTGACATGGTGGTTTATAACAACCCCAAAACGCAACTCAATTTCATCAAAGAGATGCGTCCCGAACAGGCGTGGAACAGCATTCCGATGCACCCCGTAAAGTCGTCGCTGCTCTTTTTCATGAACGAACTTCTGTACAAGACCTTGCGTGAAGAAGAGCCCAACCCCGAAATTTTTGACTATGTGGTGGCGACCTTGATGGAAATCGATGCCAACGAAAACGACAACATGCAGCACCTTCCCATTCATTTTCTGCTGCACCTCTCGCTGTTGCTGGGCATTGCTCCTTTGGACAACTTCAGCCACCGCGAATCGCTGTTCGACCTACAGGAAGGCAGATATGTCTCTCACGCCACCGAATCGACACTCTCAACCGAACCGTCTAGACTCTTTCACGAATATCTCGCCGACCATCAGGTTACAAATCGGTCTGTGCCACTGAGCCAGCGCACCACCATCATCAACGCCATGGTGACCTACTATCAACTGCACCTCACCGGATTCCGCGACTTTCAATCACACGAAATATTACATACCTTACTCCAATGAAAAGAATTATCACCACACTGATTCTGGCAATCGTATGCCAAATGGGTTTCGCACAGTCCTGCTACTGGGTATTCCTCACCGACAAGCAAGGCACCACGTTCGATCCCTACAGCTATTTCGATGCCAAGGCCATCGAACGCTACAACCGCAACGGCGCTAACCTTTACGACATTTCCAACTATCCGCTGAACAATAGCTATGTCAGCCAAATCGATGCCCTTGCCATTGAGGAAGTAGGCCTGTCACGCTGGCTCAACGCCATGGCTGTGATGGCAACACCCGACCAGATCGCACAGATTCAGGAGCTGCCATTTGTGAGCCGCACCCAACTGATTGCCTCAAATATGCTGTTGGCTCAAGCCGAAAGCTTTGAATCCACGCAGCTCTCACCCACTGACTCGGCAAGACTTTCCGACCAGCTGCTCCGTATGCAAGGTCAGGAATTTGTCAAAAACAACATCACCGGCAAAGGCATTCGTATCGCCGTGTTCGACGGCGGCTTCCCCTCGGTCGATAAGCATCCTGCTTTCAAACATCTGCGCGACAACAACCGCATCATCGACACTTGGAACTTTCCCAACAAGAAAGCCGATGTCTATGGCTGGAGCTCTCACGGATGCATGACATTGAGCTGCATCACCGGACTTATGGGAGAACTACAATTGGGTCTTGCCACCGAGTCTGAATTTCTGCTCTATCGCACCGAAGTTGAATTGGAGCCTTTTAAGGAAGAGGTATGGTGGATGATGGCCATGGAGCGTGCCGACCAACAAGGCGCCGACATCATCAGCAGTTCGCTGGGCTACGGCAAAGAGCGCTACTATACCACCGACATGGACGGAACCTCCTACGTGGCAAAAGCCGCCAACATGGCGGTTGAGAAAGGTATCTTGGTTTGCAACTCTGCCGGTAACGAAGGCACCGATAAGCAATGGCGCACCATTGTCACTCCTTCCGATGCCGAGAACGTGCTCTGCGTTGGTGGCACTGAGGCATCGCTCACTAAATACCGACACATCAACTTCAGTTCCTTTGGTCCCTCTGCCGACGGGCGTATGAAGCCCAACGTCAGCGCCTACGGCTACGCTACCGTCGCCGATCCTTCGGGCGAACTTACATCGGCCTACGGAACCTCCTTTGCTTGTCCGCTTGCCGCTGGCTTTGCCGCTTGTGCTTGGCAAACTCGTCCAGACTTATCGGCCAAAGAGATGAAAAAAGCCATCGAACAATCGGGCGACTTGTACCCCTACTTCGACTACGCCTTGGGCTATGGAGTACCTCAAGCCGATTTCTTCTTGCAAGATAATCTCAAGAAAGAACCCACATTTGTTTTTCGCGACAGTGTCGATCGGGTCATCATCGAACCTTTACTCAACCAATGTTCAGGCACTTTCATGTTCAACAAGCAACGTCCCGACGGTACGCTTGTAACCTATTGCACACCTTACGAAATTCAAGATGTCTCATCGCAAAACACGCTCTTCTTTTACAAAAACGCACTTGACAGTTGCACTTTGAATGTCTGGTTCAACGGCTACTCGGCCTCCTACAAGCTACCCGACGACTTTATACCCACCACTCCCAACAACAACTATACATCCACATTCTACCCACGCCGCTATCCTGAGAATGTTAAAAGCGCCGACATAACGAATTATGCAGTCTTTACCTCCCAAGACTCAGGTCCCTGGCCTTCCTTCTACACCGGAACTCCCGACCGACACGTTTCCAACTTGGGCAGTTGTGCCAAATGGCGCAAAGACATCTATTTCATGTATGGCGATAATTTCGGAGCCACGGTCACCGACGACAATCTTTCTCCTTGGTCGCCTTCAGGCCATTTGGGCTTCCGATTCATGCGCGCTCTGAGCAAGCCTTACAGTATAGGAATCGGATTTGAGTATAACTGGTCGCACTACAATTACGACAAATCCAAAATCAATACCGCCGATGAGCAGCTGGACCTCACCAATGTGTCTGGCATCACGAAAAAGAAACTCAACATGCATCAGTTCGACTTCGAGCTGTTCCAGCGCGTACGTTTTGTACCCGGCGGCCTCACCAGCAAGGGATGGCATTGGGATTTGGGCATTTTTGTGGGTTGGACTGGTCTAAACAAATACCGTGTTGAGCAAGAAATCAACGATGGTGTCGTTTTCAAACAAACCACTAAATACAAGCTTGACGCCCCCTTGTCCGACTATCAGTTTGTCTTTGGCGCCATCACCCGCATCTCCTACGATTGGATTGGCATCTATCTACGCTTTGAATCCCCAATGGTTCATTCCAAATGCGACTGCAATATTCCACTGCCCGACCTTCAGGTGGGTATCCAATTCTGTTTCTGAAAACCTGAATATCCAAATATCTGAAAATCTAAATATCTGAATAATAAATAATCTAAAACAACAAATATTATGACACTCGAAGAATTCCAAAACGAATTGCGCCAGGGTATTCCCAATCCCCTGCCCGCTCCGCAACCTTACGACACTACCGTCAACCACGCTCCCAAGCGCAAGGACATCCTCACTCCCGAACAGAAGAAGCTCGCCATTCGCAACGCACTTCGTTATTTCGACCCCAAGGACCACGCTATGTTGGCTCCCGAATTTGCAGAGGAACTGCGCCTGTACGGTCGCATCTATATGTACCGTCTGCGTCCTACCTATCCCATGTACGCTCGTCCCATCGACCAGTATCCCGCAAAATGTCGTCAGGCTGCTGCCATCATGCTCATGATCCAGAACAACCTCGACCCCGCAGTGGCTCAGCATCCCCACGAGCTGATTACCTACGGCGGAAACGGCGCCGTGTTCCAGAACTGGGCTCAGTATCGTCTCGTGATGAAATACCTCTCCGAGATGACCGAAGAGCAGACCCTCGCCATGTACAGCGGTCACCCAATGGGACTCTTCCCCTCTCACAAAGACGCTCCTCGCGTAGTGGTTACCAACGGTATGATGATTCCCAACTACTCAAAACCAGATGATTGGGAGCGCTACAACGCAATGGGTGTTACCCAATACGGCCAGATGACCGCCGGCAGTTACATGTACATCGGACCCCAAGGCATCGTACACGGCACCACCATCACCGTTTTGAACGCAGCCCGCAAGCTCGGCGGCGGCACCGCCGGCAAACTCTTCATCACCGCCGGTTTGGGTGGTATGAGCGGCGCTCAGCCCAAGGCTGGCAATATCGCCGGCGTTGTATCCATCACCGCCGAAATCAACCCCGCCGCTACGCAGAAACGCTACGAACAGGGTTGGGTGGATGAAGTTCACGAGAACCTCGACGAACTCTTTGCCGCTGCCAACAAAGCTCGCGCTGCAAAAATCGCCCGCAGCTTCGCCTATCAAGGCAACGTGGTTGACCTCTGGGAATACTGCGCCGAGAAAGGCATCCAAGTTGACCTCGGTTCCGACCAGACCTCGCTCCACAATCCTTGGGCAGGTGGTTACTATCCCGTAGGAATCTCCTTCGAGGACTCCAAGAAAATGATGGCAGACCAGCCCGAGCAGTTCAAGGAAGCCGTTCAGGCATCCCTCCGTCGCCATGTGGCAGCCGTCAACAAGATGACCGCCCGCGGAATGTATTTCTTCGACTACGGCAACGCATTCCTCTTGGAGAGCAGCCGCGCCGGCGCCGACATCTGGAACGCCGACCACACCGCCTTCCGCTATCCCTCCTATGTTCAGGACATTATGGGACCCATGTGCTTCGACTATGGCTTTGGTCCTTTCCGTTGGGTATGTACCAGTGGCAAACCCGAAGACCTCGACAAGAGCGACCATATCGCTATGGAAGTTCTCGACGAAATCGCCAAGAAATCTCCCGCTGAGATTCAGCAGCAGATGCGCGACAACATCCAGTGGATTAAGGGCGCCAACGAGAACCACCTCGTCGTCGGATCTCAGGCACGTATCCTCTACGCCGATTGCGAAGGCCGCACCAAGATTGCCGAGCGTTTCAACCAGGCTATCGCCAAGGGCGAAATCTCCGCTCCTATCGTTCTGGGTCGTGACCACCACGACGTTTCCGGCACCGACTCTCCTTTCCGCGAGACCAGCAACATCTACGACGGCAGCAACCGCTGCGCCGACATGGCCGTGCAGAACGTCATCGGCGACTCCTTCCGTGGCGCTACCTGGGTCAGCATCCACAATGGTGGTGGCGTAGGTTGGGGCGAAGTGATGAACGGCGGTTTCGGTATGGTATTGGATGGCTCCGCCGACTGCGACCGTCGCCTCAAGCTCATGCTCTACTGGGACGTGAACAACGGCATCAGCCGCCGCAGCTGGGCACGCAACGAAGGCGCCATGTTCGCCATCAAGCGCGCTATGGACAGCAATCCCGACCTCAAGGTCACCATGCCCAACCTCGTTGACGACAAAGTGCTCGACAACCTGTTCTAAGCATCAATACTAAAGGTTGGACTACAGATCATGTAGTCCAACCTTTTTATTATTTCCAACTCAAAACTCTTAACTCATATTATGGCTACAAAAGAAGTAAGCATTGGATTAGGCTCGGCAGCCTTTATCATGGGCATCTTTCTGCTCTTTGCAGTAGGTAAGTTCAAATCATACGACCGCACCGTCAGTGTGCGTGGACTTTGTGAGCGCGAAGTAATGGCAGATCGTGCCATCTACCCCATCGTCTTTAAGGAAACCGGCAACAACCTGGCGCAACTCTACGCCACCGTCAACGAAAAGAACGCCATCATCCGTCAATTCCTGAAAGAAAACGGCATTGAAGAGAGCGAAATTTCCTATCCCGCACCCAAGATTACCGACAACCAATCGAACAGTTACACCGCCAACGCGGCGCAGCGCTATGTGATTACTGCCGTTGTGAACGTCTATACCCCCAAAGTGCAGACCATCCTCGACATCCAAGCCAAGCTCTCACAGCTCATGGAACAAGGCATCGCCATTGGCAGCGGCAACGAATGGGAGAATCCCGCCGTCTTTGAGTTTGAAGCCCTCAACGACATCAAGCCCGAGATGATAGAAGAGGCCAACAAGAACGCCCGTCAAGCCGCCGAGCAGTTCGCCAAAGACTCCGACAGCAAACTTGGCAAGATTCAGAATGCTACGCAAGGCCTCTTCTCCATCGAACCCCGCGACCTCAACACTCCCCACATCAAGAAAATCCGCGTTGTAACCTCCGCCACCTACAAACTGAAATAGCACACCAGCTTGAGATCAAGAAAAGGTATCACATGAAAAAGGATTGTGATATGGTAAGAAAACTATCTGTTCTCCTTTTTACCTTATTGTCTTTTGGTCTTGCATGGGGTCAGAAATATGTGTAAAGGTAACGGGGTGTGACAACACAACTCTTGATTACTATTATTGGGAAAACATTGAAGGTCGCCAAAGAATTGGGGACAGCATTCAAATCCTAATACAGGATGAAGCAGGAAATGCCGTGTCCGCAAAGTTGGAATTGCACGGCAGGGATACGTTGGAATGCAACATTATGGGGGAAGCGACCATCTCCTTTTCGGAATATGAAAAATATTCGCTCTTTACTTGTTCGTCAGGAACTGAACAGATCAAAGGTGGATTAGAAGAGCTTTTCGAGTTTAATCCTATCACTCACGAACAGATATCATACCGTATAAAAAAATTTGTTATCGTTTTAAGAAACAAATCCAGCAATCAACAACCGATAAGCGACATATATGGAACCTATTACAATATCCGGAGTTGCAAACCATTAACCAGTTCTGAAATTGAGGCGGCAATTCAAGCATTCAAAGATTTCAGAACACCCCCAAAGGGTATAAAAATAGAACCCTATATTGAGATATAATGCCACGGAATTTAGAGTTTCCATGGTCATAAAAAAGTAATCCTTATTGTCCACAGGAACAAATACAGCAAGCAGGAAAAGAATATATTATCATGAATTTTCCAATCTCATTATTGGCATTGCAGCATTCCTTTGCATTGGCATTTTTCACCCCATAGTGATTAAGGCTGAATATTACTTTAGCAAACGTTGTTGGTGGTGGTTCCTCTTGGTGGGAATTATCGGCATTTTTCTTTCTCTAAAGGCCACCAACATTATCTTTTCAACCATCATCGGCATTTTCGCATTCTGCTGCCTATGGTCTATTGGAGAATTGTTCCATCAAGAGCGACGCGTTCTGAAAGGATGGTTTCCCAAGAATCCCCAAAGGAAGACCCCATATCCTGACGAACATACAAATAATGTTTGAACAAACTAAAAATCATCACTTTGAAAGATAGAGAAAAGATTATTTTTGATAATTATTCATAGCAGAACCCACCTACCTTCAGCTGCTAAGCGAAATTTTTGTAAATTTGTACTATAAAGAAACTTCACCTACCATGAGAAAGACATTGACTTTGTGCTTATTCCTTATTTCTATCATTGCTTTGAATGCGGCTCCTGTGAAAAATCTGGCCGTTTTGCGTGTACAACCCAAGGGTGACACACTGCATTGTTTTGTAACGGGAGATGAATTTTTTCACCGTCTGCATGATGCCAACGACTATACTATCATTCTCAACCCCGAAACGGGATGGTATGTCTATGCCCAAGTCGAGAACGGCTTACTCGTTCCAACCCAATGGGTGCCCGAACAAGATGATCCTGCCTCGGTGGGACTAAAGCCTGGCTTGATGCCCAGCAAAGAGGTACTGAAAAAACGTCATGACGCCTGGGAGGTTCCCGAGCAGTATCGACCCGAGACTCCCAAAACCAGCGGCGCAAACCACGGCACGCTGAACAATATCGTTATTTTCATCCGCTTCAGCGACGAACTGACCTGTACTTCGGTATCGCCTACTGAAATGAACAACAAGTTCAACGATAGCAGTGCCAATGCAGTATCGCTTTACAGTTACCTGAAAGTAGCAAGTTTCAACAAATTGAATGTGGTAACCCACTTCTTCCCCGCTCTTTCGAGCAACACGGTATTGTCCTACCAAGACTCCCTTCCTCGTGGCTATTTCCAACCCTACAGCGCAAGCAATCCGCAAGGCTACGACCCCGATGATGACAACGAACGTGCCGACCGTGAGTTTGACCTGCTGGAACGTGCCGTGAACTGGGTCAATGCAAATTGTCCGATTCCATCTTCGCTGAACATCGACATGGACAACGACGGACTGATCGACAATGTATGCTTTGTGGTAAGCGGCAGCAACGATGGTTGGAACGACTTGCTTTGGCCTCACAAGTGGAGTTTATACGACCGCACGGTGACTATCAACAACAAGCGTGTATATGTCTTCAACTTTCAACTAGCTGGCTCCGGCGACCATTATTTCGGTGTCAGCACCCTCTGTCACGAAATGACACATACTCTAGGCTGCCCAGACTTGTACCATTACTACGACTATACTAATGTCTCGCCCGCAGGCTCGTGGGACCTAATGGAACAAAACGCGACCCCGCCACAAATGACCAACAGCCTATTCAAATACAAGTATTTGAACTGGTTTGACAGTATTCCCGAATTGACCGACTCGGGCAGATATACCATCCGGTCGCTGGCCACGGGACCCAACCGCGCCTACAAGATAGCCTCACGCAACAGCAACCAATGGTACATTCTGGAATATCGCAACACCAGCGACCGTTTCGACAGTTCCATTCCCAACAGAGGCCTCCTAATATGGAGGTACAACAACATGTATGAAGCCGACAATGCCTCTTTTGACGACAACACTCCTCACGAACTGTGGCTGTTCCGTCCTGGCAGCAACAACGACTTCACCAACGGAACCATTTCAGCAGCCGCCTTCGGAGTAAACAATCGAACCAGTTTTGGTCCCAATACAAATCCACACCCATACCTTTGCAGCGGAACTGCCGACAATTCCTTTGAACTAACCGACATTGCCGTCAGTGCGGACTACAGCAGCGTCAGCTTTACGTTCCAACCTTTGGGAAATGGAGGTTGCAACGACATCACCACATACCCGAATAGACAAGATTTTGAAGATGGCGACCTTGGTTGCTGGACATTTGTGAGTGCCAATACCGAAAACGGTCTCAATATGGGAAATGGTGCAGGAACAACATCTAGTCAAAGACATTCTGGCAGCTTCGCATTCAGATTTTCCAGTTACAATCGCGCCAACTCCTCCAACAACGACTACCGCCAATACCTGATTTCTCCCAAGCTGACCAACCACGACAGCCTTCAGGTAAGTTTCTATTACCGTCGGTACAGCCTCAATTATCCCGAATCGATAAGCGTTAAATACTCCACAACTACAAACGACTCATCTGCATTCACATACACCCTTTGGAGCGACAACAACATTCCCGACACCTTCCAGCAACAACAGGTTATACTTCCACCCGAAGCCAAATACCTGGCATTCTGTTACAATGCAGACTACAAATATTACGTCTATTTAGACGATATCGAAATCAGTGAAGTATGCGGTCCCGTCCGCAATTACCCTCATCAACAAACCTTTGAAAGCGGTAATTTGGGCTGCTGGGAATTTGTAAGCGTCAACACGGAGAACGACATCGATGGTTCGAGCAATCATGCTGGCGTGGCAATGGACAACACCCACGGCGGCAATTACTGCTTCCGTTTTTCCAGTTATTCCAGGGCAAGCAACAGCGACTACAACCAATATCTTATCTCTCCAGAACTCATACATTCTTCTCCCATTCAACTACAGTTCTACTACAAGAAAGGTAGTTACAGCATGACTGAGTCTTTGCGCGTAAAATACTCCACAACTACAAACAATCCAACAGCATTCACCCAAACACTTTGGACAGCCAGCAGTGTTCAATCCGATTACCAATCCGCCTCGATAACGCTGCCCGCAAATGCGAAGTATGTCGCACTGAACTACTACTCCAACTATGCCTATTACATCTATGTGGATGACATACAGATGCTCTGTGACGACACCCACGATACCACCTACATCACCATACACGACACAATACAAACCGTTCTGCACGACACCATAAATACCTTGATTCACGACACCTTGCTGAACCATATCACCGACACTCTCTACCACATCATCAACGACACCATCATAATCTGGGTTCATGATACCATTACAACCCACCCTCAACAACCCTTAAACAACGTTCTCGAACCAATAATCATTCATGACACCATCTATGTACACGACACCACGTGGATTGTCACACGAGACACTATAAACCGCACCTTGCGCGACACGTTATGGATAGACATTCGCGATACATTATGGCTGACACTTCACGACACCACCTTCCTCACCTTGCACGACACTATCTTTATCGACGACGGCGTTGCCATCAGACCACTACAAGAAACACCGTTCATCGTTCATTCAAGAGATGGACGCATTGAAGTATCAAACGCTGAAGGTCTTAATCTTCAAGTGTATGACGTTTATGGCAGATGCATTTTGATTCGACGCAAATTAACCAAGGAATACACGATTGATGGACTCGCATCAGGCGTTTATCTCGTACGAATTGGGAACTACCCCGCGAGGAAAGTAGTGTTACTCAAATAATATTGAAGCAGGAAATTTAAAACAGAAGGTTTGGTTCACACTCAGCAATTAGAGTTTGAACCAAACCTTTTTTGCACGAAGCATTTCACGCTTATTGGCAAAGCCCGGAATCTTCTCGATTTGGAAACCTGCCGTTTTAAGAGCTCTTTTCACGTCCCCTTTGCAACAATAGGTCGTGAGTATAGAATCGTTCCTCATTGCCTCAAATAGGCGCTCAAATAGTTCCGCAGTCCATAAGTTTGGCTGGAACTGAGGAGCGAACGCATCATAATAGACACAATCGAAAGAACTCGAAGAAAAATCAAGGGTAGAAATATCTCCTTGTATTTTCTTTATTGAAAAGTGGGGTGTAATACGACACCATTCACCCCATTGAGCTTCATGTAAAGCGAAAAACCAATCAGAGGCCTTTGCAGCGTATTCTTGAAAACCGCCAATCGCACAGCAACGTTCCGCATAATTCAAAGCAGCATATATATCTGTAGATAACGGATACATTTCCACACTTGAATAACTCACATCAACACCTTCTTTATCCGCTGTGAGCAATGTAAGCAAAGCATTCAATCCTGTGCCAAATCCCATTTCAAAAACATGAAGCGAAGAGGCATGATCAAAAGCAATACGCTCTAAAAGGTTTGGTCGAATATAAACATGCATGGCTTCACTCACCGCGCCTTGGGTAGAATGGTAGCCTTCACCCATATCATCGCGGTGAAGTGAATCAGACCCGTCAGCGGTTTTGAGAAATGAAATTGACATATAGCAAAATGAATGATATAAAAAAAGGGAGCAAGCAACTTGCTCCCCTGTAGAAGATTGGCGGCGACCTACTTTTCCACGAACATGCGCAGTATCATCGGCGATGCGGGGCTTAACTTCTCTGTTCGGAATGGGAA
>JAGHVO010000003.1 GCA_018064245.1 Candidatus Colimorpha pelethequi | reverse complement strand
TATATATATTACACAACAACTTACGACACTAAATTTTATGCAAAACCGCAACAAAACATCGCATCGCTTTTAGTCAAAAGTTTTGCAAATTTACTATTTTTTATTTTATAAACAAAATAAAAAGGCAAGAAAATTTTCTTGCCCCAATGGTGTACCAAAAACTTTGAAATTTCAAGCTCATTCAATATCGCAAAGGTATGCTTAATGCTTAAATCTTAAAAATTCGAGTCGGACAAACGGTTAGTGGGTTTGGATGGTTTGAATGGTTCGAGGGATGGTTCGAGTCAATGCAAGAATTGAAACGGCAAGCGACAAATAACTTGGAATTTTCTCGTTTCGGTAAGATTGTTTCTGCTTTTTCTTGTTGGGCTCGACGTAGATGATGTCGTTAGGATTAAGATAATAGCACGGTGAATCCAAGAACTCTTTGGATTGGAGGTTACAGAGAATCGGAGTGACGGCGTCGTTTACCTTGCGCAGCACCGTGACATTGTCGCGCCTGCCATAAAGCGTGATGTCGCCACACATCGCCAAGGCTTCAAAAAGAGTCAGTCTGTTTCCTTCAACATGCAGTTCCTGCGGCGCATTTACCTCCCCGACTACCGCCACACGAAAGTTCATCAACCTGACATTGACGATAGGATCCGACACATACTGCTCGGCGACAAGACGTCTCTGCAGGTAATTTTCAAGACTGTCGATGGTGAGGTCGGCGGCGGGAACGGATCCCAGCACGGGAAACTCAATAGTGCCGTCGTTTCTTACAAGATAACATTCAAGATTCTGGACACCTTCTGCGACGCCTTCACCCAATGTTTGGGCGATGCCGGCCTCTTGCAACATCTTCGCCGACGCAGACACGAGTTTGTTGGTCTCTTGGTTGAAGGGTATGACACTCTCGGGCGACGAGCTGTGAACTTGTATATAGAGCTGGTCGCCAGGATGGATGGTATTGGTGTACGTGTTGATAATCTGCATTGCACTGTCGCGCTCGGCATCCACGAGATAAGCATATTCTTTAGTGGTGCGGCAAGAGGAGAGCGTCAGCAACAATGCGGTTGTAATGAGTAGATATCGTGTCATGTGGCGTTTGGTTTCCGTCTGCAAAAATAAACTTTTCATTTGACATAACCAATTTTTGAGAAATTTTTGTCACCGGAATCTTGAAAAGGTCAAGAAATACGAACGGTTCGAAAGGTGGCTGTAAACGACACAAATGGCGAAAAGCACAACGAACGGCAGCAAAAAAAAAGCGGGCGCAGCGAATGCTGCGCCCGCGGAGTATTTCCAATGCGGTGTGGATTATTTTACCTCTTCATAATCAACATCGGTAACTGTATCGTCACCTTTGCCACCTTGCTGGTTGCAATTGCCGTTGCAGCTGGGGTCACAGCCTCCAGGATTGCCCTGGAATCCAGCTCCGGGATTTGCTCCAGCCTGCTGCTGAGCCTTGTACATGTCTTCGCTTGCAGCTTGCCATGCCTGGTTGATTTTCTCCATGGCGGCGTCAATCTGCTGGACGTTGCGTGCGCTGTGGGCAGCCTTGAGTTCTGTCAGGGCGCTTTCGATTGCGGACTTTTTGTCAGCGGGAATCTTGTCGCCGTATTCTTTGAGGTTCTTCTCGCTCTGGAAAATCATGCCGTCGGCGTTGTTGATTTTCTCAATCTCTTCTTTTGCCTTCTTGTCGGCGTCGGCATTGGCTTCGGCCTCGGCTTTCATACGCTTGATTTC
This sequence comes from Candidatus Colimorpha pelethequi, assembly GCA_018064245.1. Classification (GTDB taxonomy): domain Bacteria; phylum Bacteroidota; class Bacteroidia; order Bacteroidales; family P3; genus Colimorpha; species Colimorpha pelethequi. Next base: position 133,271 of record JAGHVO010000003.1, on the reverse strand, counting down.
TTCGTCGCTCAATCCAGAGGAAGCTTCGATGCGGATGTTTTGGCTCTTGCCGGTGGCCTTGTCGCATGCGCTGACATTAAGAATACCGTTGGCGTCGATGTCGAAGGTTACTTCAATCTGAGGTACTCCACGCGGTGCTGGCGGGATGCCTGCAAGGTGGAAACGGCCGATGGTCTTGTTCTGGGCCGCCATGGGGCGTTCGCCTTGAAGAACGTGGATTTCCACTTCGGGCTGGTTGTCAGCTGCGGTGCTGAAAACCTGTGATTTCTTGGTGGGAATGGTGGTATTGGCGTCGATGAGCTTGGTCATCACTCCACCGAGAGTCTCGATGCCGAGGCTCAAAGGAGTTACGTCAAGCAACAGCACGTCTTTCACCTCTCCAGTGAGAACACCGCCCTGGATAGCTGCGCCTACGGCCACCACTTCGTCGGGATTGACGCCCTTGTTGGGGGCTTTGCCGAAGAATTTCTCTACGATGGCTTGGATGGCGGGGATACGGGTGGAGCCGCCGACGAGGATGACCTCGTTGATGTCGCTATTGGAGAGACCTGCGTCTTTCATTGCCTGACGGCAAGGTTCGAGGGTGGCTTGGATGAGGTCGTCGCACAACTGCTCGAATTTGGCGCGGGTAAGGGATTTTACAAGGTGCTGAGGCACGCCGTCTGCCACGGTGATGTATGGCAGATTGATTTCGGTCTGCTGACTGCTGGAGAGTTCGCACTTGGCTTTCTCTGCGGCTTCTTTCAAGCGCTGCATGGCCATTGGGTCCTTACGGAGGTCGATGCGCTTGTCTGCAAAGAACTCGTCTGCCAACCAGTTGATGATTTTCTGGTCGAAATCGTCGCCACCGAGATGGGTGTTGCCGTTGGTGGACTTCACTTCAAATACACCATCGCCGAGGTTGAGGATGGAGATATCGAAGGTGCCGCCGCCAAGGTCGAATACGGCGACATTCATGTCTTGGTTTTTCTTGTCAAGACCGTAGGCCAATGCGGCTGCGGTAGGTTCGTTGACGATACGACGGACCTTCAAACCGGCGATTTCGCCAGCTTCCTTGGTGGCCTGACGCTGAGAGTCGTTAAAGTAAGCGGGTACGGTAATGACGGCTTCGGTAACTTCTTGTCCGAGGTAGTCTTCAGCGGTCTTCTTCATCTTCTGAAGCACGATGGCGCTGATTTCCTGTGGGGTGTAGAGACGACCATTGATGTCCACGCGGGGCGTGTTGTTGTCTCCCTTGACTACTTTATAAGGTACAGTGGCGATTTCGTTCTGTACGCGGTCGTAGGTTTCACCCATAAAACGCTTGATACTGTAAACGGTGTTGTTGGGGTTGGTGATGGCCTGACGTTTGGCGGGGTCACCTACCTTGCGGTCGCCGTTCTCGATGAAGCCGATAACGGACGGGGTGGTTCTGTTGCCTTCGCTGTTGGCGATGACGACGGGTTCGTTGCCTTCCATTACTGCTACGCAGCTGTTGGTGGTTCCTAAGTCAATTCCGATGATTTTTCCCATAGTATTGTTGTTTTTTAGTTATTCTATTTGTTTTGTCTTGTTTTATTCAACAAATGACAACAAAACAACAACAGTGCCAAACGGCAACACGGCAACCGACACTGACAAATTGGCAGAATTAGGAAAAGTATGACGGTTTAGATCAGAATTGAAAGACGTTTTTCAAGCAAACACGTCGCGCTACCTTTCAAGATGGGTACAGACAGCCTGTGGCAACTTCTTGACTTCCGGTTCCATACTGTGCAACGTGCAATATGATTGGTCGTACTCGTCGTCAAGATAAATACGGCCGCTGACTTTCTCGCCGTCTCTCAGATAATAGTCGGCGTTGAAGAGCCTGACGACATTATGATAAGTTACTCCGTCAAAGGTAAAATCCACTCCGATATTTTCGGGTTCGCTAACGACTATAGGATACGAAAACTCGTCAAACATTCCATCCTTGGCACAATAATAGCCACCACCCACCGCCGTTCCCGAGAACTCGAAATCATCCACTTTTTTCTTACAAGACGTCATTCCAAGCGCAAGGCAAAGCATAGACAAGACAATGGCCGTTTTACCGATTCGCCATTTTTTTGATTCAAAGAGACCACCCATTATTGTAATTCTATTTTTAGATTAATCATTGAAAATCAGCCAGCAATGTTAAAGTCACGAAGAGCGGCATTGAGAGAGGTTTTCTTGTCGGTAGATTCCTTGCGCTGCCCGATGATGAGCGCACAGCTAACCTGATAGTCGCCAGCGGGATAGTGACGGGTATAGCTTCCAGGAATGACCACGCTGCGTGGCGGCACATAGCCCTGGTGATAGACGGGACCGCTGCCCGTGACATCAATAATCTTTGTCGATGCGGTGATGACGGTATTGGCGCCCAACACAGCTTCGGAACCAATTACGGCGCCCTCCACAATGATACAACGACTGCCAATAAAGCAATGGTCTTCGATGATGACGGGAGTGGCTTGCAAAGGCTCAAGCACGCCACCAATGCCTACGCCACCACTGAGGTGCACGTTCTTGCCAATCTGGGCGCAGCTGCCCACAGTCGCCCAAGTGTCCACCATAGTACCGCCGCCCACATAGGCACCGATATTTACATAGCTGGGCATCATCACCACGCCCGGCTCCAAAAAAGAGCCATAACGCGCAATGGCGTGCGGCACGACGCGTACGCCTTGCCGTGCGTAGTCCTTCTTCAAGGGTATCTTGTCGTGATACTCGAAAGGTCCCACCTCGACGGTATTCATCTGCTGAATGGCAAAATAGAGCAAAATAGCTTTTTTCACCCATTCGTTGGCAACCCAACGGTTGTTGATTTTTTCGGCGGTGCGGATTTCGCCTTTGTCCAGCTGCTCAATGGCGGCAAGGATGGCTTCACGAGTCTGAGGTTCGTTGAGGAGTTCGCGGTGCTCAAAGGCTTGCTCGATGGTTTCAATCATTGTATGCTAAAGGGAATTTAATGGTTTGATGTATTGGAAGGATTTTGGAAACTCTATGGTCAGATATATTGTAAATCAACACTTATTGCTTTAAGTCAAGACAAATTCAAGAAGATGGATTTCTATATTTCATCATCCTTTCTTCATTTCTCTGCGTTTGCGTATAATAATTATTTATTCCTTACGTTATAATTTTGGAATTATTATATCTTATGATAAAACGTTTTGTTTTTGTTTTTATTGTATTTTGCCTATTTGTCGTTGATGGCAAGTCCCAGAATGCACAAATAATGCGCAATTTTGAGGCCCAGATTAGCCAACAAATGGAACTGGCATACAACGCGGTGACGGACAACAGGCGCTATCTTGCCAGCGAAACGGCTGCGCAACTATTTCAAGAAGCCCTCGCCACGGAAGAATCAATCAACTGGAAATGGAATTTGGGCAACCGCGTGTCGGTACTCACATCTCCCGACAAACGTCTGCGTGTAATCACCTGGCGCGTGGTGCGCGACAACGGCGAATACGAGTGTTTCGGTTTCGTGCAGTCGTACAACGAAGAAGAGGAACAATATGACGTGTATGAACTGAACGACAAGTCGGACGAACTTCTCAACCTGGAAGAATCCATTCTGGGACCAAGCACTTGGCTGGGTGCTGTGTACCAGAAACTCATACAGACCCGCCACGACGGGCACACCTATTACACTTTGCTAGGTTGGACTGGCGTAGACGCTTTGACCCAACGCAAGGTCATCGAGCCCATCTGCTTCAAGTCCAACAGTTCACGACCTGTATTTGGACAGCCTCTTTTCAAGCGTGACCGCAACCGAAGACGCGTCGTGCTGGAGTATTCCACATCCGCGATGGTCAATCTGCGTTACGAAGAACAGATTATCCGCACAGTGGAACGCAAGCGCGTGAAGGTGAAAGGATCGAAAAAGACCACTTGGGCGCAAGAAAATCACGACGAGCGCTGCGAAATGATCATCTTCGACGAAGTAACTCCGCAAATTCCTGGAATGGAAGGCCTTTTTCAATACTATGTCCCCTCGGGCGTAGAGTTGTCGTATGTGTGGACGGAAGGCAAATGGGAGCTGAAAAACAACGCCCAAGGACGAGTGGACAACGAACGTCTGAACAAGGAATTCGCTCCCGTGGAGAAGGCAGAACCTTCGTATAAATTCGAACAGAAAAAGAAACAGTAGGAGTTGTCAGCGTGTTGGCTATCAGAGAAAGTACGGCACTCTCCTATTAACCCATAAACTATTTGAAAAAATCTTGAAAAACGAAATATTGTCCGGCATTGACGCTCCGGAGGACTTGAAGAAACTGCATGTTGAAGATTTGCCACAACTGTGTTCTGAGTTGCGCCAATACATCATTGGCACCTTGGCGACACACCCTGGACATCTTGCCTCAGGACTTGGTGTGGTGGAGTTGACCGTGGCGTTGCACTATGTATTCAACACTCCCGACGACAAACTGGTCTGGGACGTAGGTCACCAATCCTATGCCCACAAGATTTTGACAGGCCGCAGGGAGAAGTTCCAAACCATCCGCACCTATGGCGGAATAAGCGGATTTCCCCGAATGGACGAGAGCGAATACGACGCCTTTGGCACAGGTCACAGCTCCACATCTATCAGTGCTGCGTTAGGTATGGCCACTGCCTCGAAGCTGCAAGGCAACTCGGTACGACAGCATATCGCCGTTATTGGCGACGGATCAATGACGGGCGGAGAGGCTTTTGAAGCACTGAACAACGCAGGCGTGTCGAAATCCAATATTTTGGTTGTACTGAACGACAACGGCATATCTATCGACAAGGCTGTAGGTGGATTGAGCCGCTATCTTGTGAGAGTGATTGCTTCGCGACGCTACAACCGACTCAAGGAGCGCGTGTGGAGACGAATGGGCGGCGATTCCACGGAAGACAAACGCAAAGAGAGCAAACGAATGGTGCGAGGAATGTCGCGATTCACAAAGTCCGTAAAAACCGCACTGATGGGCGGAGCCAACCTCTTCGAATCGTTGGGATTCCGATATTTCGGTCCCATCGACGGACATGAAGTCGAGATGCTGGTTTTGGTATTGGAACAGTTGAAAGAGATCAACGGTCCAAAACTGCTTCATATCGTGACGAAAAAAGGCAAAGGACTCCGTATGGCGGAGCGCAATCCCGTAGTCTATCACGCCCCCGGCAAGTTCGACGTGGAAACCGGCAAGCAGATCGCCTCTGCGTCAGGAGAATCACAGCCGCCAAAATACCAAGACGTATTCGGACAAACAATCATAGAACTGGCGGAACAGAACAGCGCTATTGTTGGAGTGACGCCCGCAATGCCTACGGGCTGTTCGCTGAACAGAATGATGGAGCGAATGCCGTCGCGAACGTTTGACGTAGGCATTGCAGAACAACACGCAGTGACATTTTCGGCGGGTCTGTCGGCGCAAGGACTGTTGCCGTTCTGTAACATTTACTCCTCTTTCATGCAACGCGCCTACGACCAAATTATCCACGATGTGGCGCTGCAACACCTCAACGTAGTGATGTGCCTTGATCGTGCCGGACTGGTGGGAGAGGACGGTGCTACACATCACGGAGTGTTCGACTTGGCATATCTGCGTCCGATACCAGGACTGACCGTCTGCGCACCGATGAACGAGCACGAGCTCCGCAACATGATGTACACTGCGCAATTGCCCAATCAAGGTCCTGTGGTGATACGTTATCCTCGCGGGAAAGGAGTATTGGAAGACTGGCACAACGAGATGGAATCGATTCCCGTAGGAAAAGGACGCTGTGTGCGAGAAGGCTCGGATGTAGCCATCTTGACATTGGGGCACATCGGCAACAACGCCTTGGCCGCAGCCGAAGCCGTCGAAGAACTTTCGGTGGCCGTGTACGACATGCGTTACCTCAAGCCCCTAGACACAGACTTGTTAAGCGATGTGTTAAGCAAAGGTTATAGAAAGATAATAACCGTTGAAGATGGCGTTGTGGCGGGCGGATTTGGTTCAGCAGTGCTTGAATATTTCGCTTCCATGGGTGCCACGACAAAAGTATCGTTGCTAGGCATACCTGACAACTTCGTACCTCACGGCAGCATAGCACAGCTGCAGCACGAATGCGGCATTGACGTCGATGGCATCATAAAAGATGTGAGAAGTCTTTGAAGGCAAACCTAAAGCACAACGAATAGCTTCAAAAAAAATGTAAAGTTGCACTTTATTTAACTCATCATTTTATAAAGTTGCATCAAACAATTATTCTTTACACTTTCCAAAACGCAAGATTATTATTGAAAATCAATCAATAATAATCTTATCACAATTTCCACTCTATTAAAATTTTGTCAAGTTGCAAAATGGTTGTATATTTGCAACCATTATGAAGAAACTTACAATTATTCAAAATCTCAAGAAAGTACTGTCCGACAGAGGATTGTCACAACGCGAATTAGCATCTTTGTTAAGTAAAAGCGAAACGGAAATATCTCGTTGGCTATCAGGGAAAGTTGGCATGTCCGACGCTAGTATTGCTATGGTAGAACGAACCCTAGGTGTCAAGTTAACAGAAACCGAACAAAAAAAGACCGCCTTGATAACAGGAGTTACAGGACAAGACGGATCTTATCTATCAGAATTTCTGCTATCAAAAGGCTACGATGTACACGGCATCATCCGTCGTTCTTCTGTTGATTATCGCGAGCGAATCGCCCATCTTGAAGGCTTGCCAAATTTCCACCTGCATTATGCCGATTTAGGCGACTCGATGTCAATTGTCAAGGTTGTTGACAAGGTTCGCCCCAACGAAATTTACAACCTCGCCGCCCAAAGCCATGTGCAAGTGTCGTTCGACTCGCCAGAATTTACCGCCGACGTTGACGCAACGGGCGTATTGCGCGTGCTAGAGGCCGTACGCGCCTGCCACCTCGAGAAGACCTGCCGCGTGTATCAAGCTTCCACCTCGGAACTGTATGGCAAGGTAGAGCAAGTACCTCAAAACGAAAACACTCCGTTCCATCCTTACAGTCCTTACGCCGTTGCCAAGTTGTATGGATATTGGATTGTCAAGGAGTACAGAGAAGCATACGGAATGTTCTGTTGTTCAGGAATCTTGTTCAACCACGAGAGCGAGCGCCGAGGCGAGACCTTTGTGACTCGCAAGATCACTTTGGCGGCAGCACGCATCGCACAAGGATTTCAGGACAAACTCTATCTGGGCAACCTCTCTTCGCTGCGAGACTGGGGCTACGCCAAAGACTACGTTGAATGTATGTGGCTCATTCTGCAAAACGAGAAACCCGAAGACTTTGTCATTGCCACAGGAGTTCAGCACAGCGTGCGAGACTTCGCCTATTACGCCTTCAAACACGCAGGCATTGAGTTGAAATTCGAAGGCACGGGAATGAAGGAAGTCGGCAAATGCGTCGCAGTTTCGGGGAATGTCAGCCGCAGCCTCATCGGGAAAACCCTCGTGGCAGTAAGCGAGGACTTCTATCGTCCTACTGATGTCGTCAATCTGTGGGGTGACCCGACCAAGGCAAAAGCCAAGTTGGGCTGGAATCCCAACAAGACGAGCTTCGAGCAACTTGTCCAGTTGATGGTGGAGTCCGACATGGCGAAAGTCGCGTCGGAAGGCGCCGCCGCAAAGGTAAAAATGAATCTTGTTGAATATCTTGAAAAAGGAATCGTGAAATGATGGAAAAAACAGCAAAAATATATGTGGCAGGACACCGAGGCATGGTGGGAAGCGCCATCGTACGAGAACTGCAACGTCAGGGCTATACAAATATCATCACCCGCACACACAAAGAGCTGGATCTTTGCAGACAAGATGCGGTGGAACGCTTTTTCGCCGAGGAGCGTCCCGAATACGTCTTCCTGGCAGCAGCCAAAGTGGGCGGCATTGTAGCCAATCAGTCGGCATTGGCAGACTTTATGTATGATAACATGATTCTGGAAATGAACGTGATTCATGCTGCATGGCAGAACGGATGCAAGAAACTTGAGTTCCTTGGTTCCAGCTGCATCTACCCTCGCATGGCGCCACAGCCAATGCCCGAATCGTGCCTGCTGACTTCCGAATTGGAGAAAACGAACGAAGCCTACGCTCTTGCCAAGATTAGCGGATTGAAATACTGTGAGTTCCTCAACCGCCAATATGGCACGGACTACATCTCCGTGATGCCCACAAACTTGTACGGCCCCAACGACAATTATCATCCCGAGCACAGCCATGTACTACCCGCTTTGATTCGCCGATTCCACGAGGCAAAGGAGAACCGATTGCAAGAGGTGACTTGCTGGGGCGACGGCAGTCCGTTGCGCGAGTTCCTTTATGTGGACGATTTGGCCAATCTGTGCGTCTTTTTGATGAACAACTACAGCGGCAATGAAACCGTGAATGCTGGCACAGGTAAGGAACTCACTATCAAACAGCTCACCGAACTTGTCGCCAAGGTGGTCGGTTATGAAGGCGAGATAAAGTGGGACACGACGCGTCCGAATGGCACACCGAGAAAACTTTTGGACGTCAGCAAAGCCGAAAAACTGGGCTGGCGCTACAAGACCGAGTTGGAAGACGGAATAAGACTGGCTTACAAGGATTTCCTTGAAAACCCGATGCGCGCCGAGAGATAGGTGCCAAAACAACAAACAAAAAAAAACAGGAACTCATTTGAGATCCTGTTTTTTTTATCGTCCAGCGCGACTACTTGTCGCCATAAATGGAGTGATAGTGCATCTCGCCCGTGATGGTTGCCGTAAGGTTTCCAAGAACAGGAACGACGGCGCTGCCTGTTCCCGATGCCGTAGAAGTCCAGTCGTAAACGCCATCGGCAGGAGGCGCAATAACGGGATGTACCATAGTCATGCTCAAAGAGACATTGACGCCCATTGTATCCACGGAAATAGCCAATGTATCGTTGTCAAGATGAAGACCTTGTGCATCTACAACGCCTCGCATATACATTCCGTCGGAACTGGTCATAATGATGCCGTTTTCCTTGGAAGGATCCGTTCGCACCGACACTGTTTCCACGTCAAAATCACGGTCAATGGGAATGCTGTACATATTCATCACATTGACGGTAATGTTTGCCGTGCGGGTGACGAGAAAGTTGCCCAAATAAGGAGTAACGTCGATTTGGTCGGGCGTTGGATTACCATTGTCGGAACCGTTAGTGCCATCGGTTACGTCGTCTTTTTCGCAACTGCAGAATGCAAGTGCAGCAATGACGAACAGCGAAAGAATACTTTTTTTCATAATGATAGTTGTTGGAGAAAATTTGAAAACTGGAAGTTTTTCTATTTTTAACGGCGTTTAGGTAAATATATTGCGTGGAAAGGCGAGGACGGACAAGGAGAGGTTGACTATTACAGTGAAATAGTTCGTGAGATTTGTGGTAAGAAAATCGAAAAAAAAATGTATTTTTGCAAATTAATATATATATACAAAAAACTCGGCATTTCCAAACCGCCTATGACCACCATCACTATCCAAGGAAAACCATTCTCTTACGAGGACGAACTTACAACACTTACGCGTGCCACCATCACGCCCATCACGCAAGAAGAAGGCAAGTTGATTTTGGAAACCACCAAGACTCTTTTCGACGAGATTGGACTGGAGTTTTGTCTTGCCTACGGAACTTTGTTGGGCGCGGTACGCGAAGGAGGTATCATTCCCGGCGACGAAGACGTGGACATATATATCAAAGACGAGGAAAAATTATTCAACAAACTTCCATGGTTGTACGACCGCGGATTGAAGTTGATTCGCATGGTGAAAGGAGGGCTGTATTCGTTCCGCATCAACGACCGTTGCTACATCGACGCCTATGTGCTAAAACCCGTGAGATTCAGCGTCTGGACTCTCTATTGCTATTCGTTGAACAAACATGTGCAGCCCAAGCGTTTTTTTGACGAGCAGGAAGAAATTGATTTCCTTGGACAACGATACCTGTGCCCAAAACACCCCGAAACATTGTTGGAGTGGTGGTACGGACCCGATTGGCGGACACCCAAACAGTCGAAAAAAGGACATTACGACGTGACGTCCTACAAAAAATGGTCGAAATTCAGGTTGAAGATTCTCAAGATTGGCGAATTCTGTCTGGGCTACAAATATTGGAGGAAGTCGAAATGAGCACACCAGAATCAAACAATTTAAAAGCTATCGCATAAAATCCAAATACTTATCGCTGATTAATCATGGGAAGTGTCAATAAAGTGGCATCGGGCGCAATCTGGAGCGTGTTGTACAATTTGCTCAACGCGGTCTATGGATTTATCGCCATTCCATTGTTGATCAACTATTTTGGAAAGGCGGAATACGGATTGATTGGGTTGGCGCAGTCGGTGAACGTCTATATCCATCTGATGGACATGGGAATGAACTCCACCAACATCCGTTTTTTCTCCGTCTGGCTGTCGGAGAAAAACCACCCGAAAGTCGGCCGACTTTTCCAGACAAGCCTAACTTTTTATAGCGTAGTTGGACTACTCAACGCACTGATACTGATAATTGTATCATTCTTTACAAGTTCCATTTTCAATGTCACGCCCGAGCAAGACGTGATCTTGAAACGACTGCTCTACATCCTTGCCGTTGCCGCGGTTTTAAATTGGTATTCTTCTTGTTTTGACCAGATTATCCGCGCCACCGAGAATGTGGCATGGATCCAGAAACGTTCCTTTATACCCAAGTTGCTGCAAGTTCTGGTATTGGTGCTGACCATCACGTTGAAACTTCCCATCGGACTTTATTTCTTCTTGACGACCTTCTCGTTTTTCACCATTCTGCCACTTTCCGTCTCAAAAATTCGCAAAGAAACACCTTTCATCCGTTTCTTGCCAAAATTTCATTGGCCAACGATGAAAGAGGTGCTTCCATACACACTCAACATCTTCTCGTTCAACATCTTCAAATTCTCGTTCGTTTACCTGTGTCCCATTTTTTTGGGCATCCGCGCCACAATGGAGTCGGTGGCCGACTACAAGATTCTTTACACAGTGGCGAGCGTCATCACGATGATTACGGGCGTGTTTATGAGTTCGTTGCTTCCCACGACATCAAAAGTAGTAGCCCAACACAACCGAGACGCCTATTACAAAGTGGCTTACAGAGGAACGAAATACCTCTCCATGGTGACCTGTTTCTGTACTTTTGGATTGATTGCCGTGGGCAAAGACCTGCTGACTGTATATGTGGGCGAATCATACACTTACCTTGCCCCGTGGCTGTACGTGTTGGTTGCGCTGAGTCTGTCTAGTCACATCCAATGCGTGTCAAGTCTCATTCTTTCGGGAGCCAACATCAAGGCACTGAGTCGAATGGTGATTTTTTCTTCCATTGCAGCGTTGGCCGTGGCTTGGTTCCTGATACCCTACTACCACATTGGCGGCGTCATTCTGGCGAGCCTGGTCTATGAGGCGATGCAAATGACATTTTACTACGTCTATTACATGCCCAAGAAAATGGAAATCAGTTCTCGAAAGATGCTGAAATCATTTTTGCCTCAGCTGTTTATTGGCTTGGCAGGTTGCGCCGTGACCTTTGTCCTGCCCGATGTGGAGAACCATTGGATCAACATATTTCTTTGTGGCGGCGTATTTGTGGTGCTGTATGGTGCGGGAACGTTGTTGAACATGAACGCCGAAGACAAACAATTCTTTAGAAACCTGATAAAACATTAATTACAAAACATCCGTGAATCCTTTGTTTTCCATAGTGACAGTGTGCTTCAACAGCGAAGCGACAATAGAGCGGACCCTGCGTTCGGTCTTGCAGCAGCGTTGCAAAGACTATGAGTACCTGATTGTGGATGGCGCATCAAAGGACGGGACAATGTCCATCGTACGTCGATACGAGCCATTATTCGAAGGTCGGCTGACAGCCACATCGGAACCCGACAAAGGCATATACGACGCATTCAACAAGGGCTGTCGCAAGGCCCAGGGCCGATATTTGTGGATTGTCAATTCCGACGACTATCTCGAACCCGATGCCTTGGAACAATTGGAACGTGTAGTGGCAGGGTTTGATGCCGACAATTCGCCCATAATCTCTTGCGGCGCGCACATCGTAGATGCCGAAGGCAAAGTTTTGCACGACTTGCTATACGACGCCTCCGACTTGCAGTGGCGAATGAAGGTTGACTCCATCGCTTTCGTCCATCCCGCCACCTTGGTACCCAAAGCCGTATATGAACGCAGGGGATACTACGACGATCATTATCGCATCATGGCCGATTTGGATTGGTCGAGGCGCGTCTGGATGGCAGGAGAATCCATTGTCTATCAACCCATTTTCGTAACCAACATGTACAATGGCGGCATCTCGTCAGGGTTGAGGTTGAGCGTCAACATCAAGGAACGACGCTATTATTTTTCCAAGTTCTACGAAAATCCATGGGAGCGAAAACGTCACTTTTGGCATTGGATGTGGATGTATCTCAAAGGTCATCTGAAGACTTGGCTAGTGCAACATAACATCCTGAAATCAAAACAGTCATGAAACTCAGTATCATCGTTCCCGTCTATAATGTGGCGCCATATGTGATGCGATGCCTGGAAAGTCTGCGTTTCCCATCCGACGACTACGAGGTCGTTGTGGTGAACGATGGCTCCACCGACGATACCCTACGGCAGGTGCAACAATTTGACTGGAAAGATGTAAGGCATCAAATAGCGACCCAAGAAAACCACGGTGCCGCTTATGCCCGAAATGTAGGGTTGCAATGCGCCGCAGGAGACTATGTTTGGTTTGTTGACGGAGACGATTGGATTGAAATTCAATCTATTGAAAGCATAACCAAACAACTCGTGGACATCGATATTTTGGCGTTTGCATCGTATTATTATGTCTCGTCCAACAATCGAACAATTCGCTCAATCGAAAACATCCCCAACACAGGAAGGGAGTTGAGTTTTTGTGATTACTTTCACGGACCGCCATTCTATGTCTTTCATCGTAAGTTCTTGATGCAGAATGGCCTCATCTTCAAGGAAGGCATCTATTACGAAGACACCCATTTCATACCTCGCGCATTGTACAAGGCGGGCGCGCTTGGAGTTTTCAACCAGCCTGTTTACTGCTATTTCCATCGGGAAGGCTCTCTCACCAAAAGCATCTTGCGAGAGAAACATGTCGATGACCAGATCGTAATCATCAACGATCTTTCCGAGTTTATGCACAAGGAGGTTCGCGCAGAAGATCGGGAATTGTGGGGAAGAAGCATTTCGCACAACATCAACACATTGGCATTTTCCGTTTGTCGATCCGGCGACAAAGCATTGCAAGACAAGGTGCGAAAATTTCTTAGGGAAAATCCCGCCACGTCCATGCTGAAAACATCCTCCAACAAATGGAACAGGATTTGGTTTTGGATTTCAAAACTTTTTGCAAATAGTTATTTTACTGTATATCAACTACTCTACAAAATAAGATACAGATAGTTTTTTTTATATCAATCACCCAATAGTATGTCGAATCTCTTTTTCAGGACAAGCGTGGCACCTTATCGCATCGATACCTACAATGCGATGCACGATTTGTGGGGATACGAATTCTATTTTCTTGACAAAGAGGACACTTCGCAGCCGTTCGACATGCAGCGGCTATACGACGAATGTCATTTCCAGCCGCATTTTTTGAAGACTTTCTCTGTTTTGAAACGTCGTTTTAAAGTTTGTACCGAGCTGCGCTCAATTCTGAAAAAGCACAATCCCGAAGTGGTAATTGTTCCTGAGTACAAACTTTTGACCCTACAAGTCCTTTTGCTTAGAAAATTGATTCGCAAGCGTTTCAAAGTGGTCTCGATGTGCGACGACAGCTATGATATGGTGGCGAATCACAACGACTTTTCACGTGTTCACGGCTGGGCGCGGAATCTTATTGCCCCGCGTTTGGATGATTTGCTGTTGGTTGACAGCAAGGTTGTTGAGTGGTATCAGCAAAAGTTCTCCAAAGGTATATGGTTGCCAATCATTCGTGATGACGTGAAGGAATTAGAGGCTTATCGCCGAGTGCTTCCTATCAGTCAACGTTTTGCCGACCAGTACGATTTGTGGGGAAAGAAAATCCTGCTGTCGGTCAGCAGATTGGTAGCCTTGAAAAATTTGGAACGTACCATTCAGGCCGTGAATCGGTGCAAGGAGGATTTCGTGTTTGTAATTGTGGGAAGCGGCGAAGAAGAAGCACATTTACAGCAAGTCGCAAAAGATTGTTCTCATCGGATCCTATTTGTCGGACAACAATTTGGCGATGAAGTACGAGCTTGGTACAACCTTGCTTCTGTCTTTATTTTGGCAAGTACGCAGGAGGCTTACGGAGCCGTTACCAACGAGGCGCTTCTTGCAGGATGCAGATGCGTCGTGTCAAGTCATTGCGGAAGCAATTGCTTGATAGACAAAACAAATGGAAGCGAGATAAATCCAATGGACGAGTGCGACATAACGGCAAAAATCGATCACGAAATGCAACTATCGGAACAAATTCCCTCTCAAAGCGATTTGCTAAAATCTCGTAATTCATTGATGAGCTTTACTTTCAAAGAAACTGTCGTACGTGTATTTGAGCAAATTTCAACTCGTAAAAGCAACCAATGATTTGATGACAACGGATACATCACATCGCAACAACTATTAACTCATAACTCGGAAACATGCCTTACATCAACACGCAAAACGGAAAATATCATTACAAATCCGTTCCCGTCTATTTGGGAATCAAGCAGATCGACAAGCAGCAAGCATACGAAAACCTTTGCTTGTTGGAGTCTCTGCTGAAATCCGAGCAGTTGCAATTCGGTCCTATCTTTGGCACCATGTTGGGCATGGTTCGAGACAACGATTTCATCACCTGGGACGAAGATATCGACCTGTATGTGAAGGAAGAAAACGAGGAACAACTGAAATTGCTTTTCCCAAAAATGGAACATCTGGGATTCAAATTGATACGCTACGAACGCTGTGGACTTTATTCGATTATGAGAAAGGGGGAATACATCGATTTCTACATCCTCAAACGAGTCAACAGCCAAGTGCGCGTCACCATCGGTCATTGTTTCCTTTTGGAAGATTGGGTAAACAATACCATTCCTTTCCATTTCAAGGACTTGGATTTGAACATTCCTCAGAACTATGAGCAATGTCTGACAATTACTTACGGAGATTGGCGTACACCCGTCAAATACACCACTTACGAACTTTCCTTTCTCCAACGCGCCAAGGCGAAAGCGGTCTTTTGGGTAAAGCAGCAGCTTCCAGACAAACTGTTTTACAGTCTCTTCCGACGCCATCATACGCCCTCCATCCAGAAATTCGTATCACGATGCAAACAACAAGGTGTGGTGCTGCAAGAAACCATCACATTGGATTGCTATAGATAATAAGTTTTAAGCTACTTGAACCAAAAATCAGAATTGAAATAATGAAACCCAAAATCATAGTCGTTTTGATGTTGCTGCTTTGGAGTGGCATTCAGGGTCAGACCACCATCAGCATCGAAACTCAACTTGACTTCCAGAAGCTGGACGCGCTGCTGCTTAAGGTATTGCGCACTGGCGTCAAAGATGTTACGGTGCAGTTTAGCGATGACACGTTCTTTTTTGACGAGCGCAACATTTCCCTACAGGAATTACGCTATCCCGATGTTTCTTTGCATTTTATAGGACAGCAGACTGTCATTTCGGCGGCTGAGCAAGATGGCGCTTTTGCACAGCCTGGTTATATTTCGCACGGCGAAAATGTGGAAGATTGGACAACGTTGACGCAGACAGACCAACTGATAGAGGTGCTGGACACTGCAGCGAAAAGCTGTCGATTGCATCTGCCAAATGAATTTCAAAATGCCAATCTGGCCTACTCTCGACTGAAAGTTACGCAGTGGTATTATTCCTCCACCTACAAAATCGAAAAAATAGAGGGCGACTATGTATATTTTACTGCGGAAAACCTTTCGGTAGTCAACAAGAAAAATCAATGCAACGTCAACTACGACTTTGTCTATGGAGGGCAACTTCCTCGTTTTCAACTCCAATTTGTACCAACGGGCATAGTTCGTCGCTGCGCTTTCACGAATCTTTTTGACATCAAGAATTGCCATTTCGACTCTATTGAAGTGGCAGGAATCACTTTTGCAGGCAACTGTGACGGAGGCAAAGCGTTGATAAACATCAACAACCTCGAAAGTCGCTCTATAAAAATTCACGATTGCCATTTTGAAGGCATTCGCAGCAGACTGGTGCTTTGCGAAGCGACTCCAAACTTCTCCTTTAGCGACAATAGCATCCACAACTGCTACCGCGACTGCGTCGTTTCTGACAACGCCTCTTTTGCCACACATGTCGAAGGAAACCATTTCTCAGAATGCGGTAAAGGCATGCTAAATTCCTTCTGCGTGATTTGCAGAGGATCCGACTATCGAATTTCGAACAACGTCGTAAAGAACTTTGGATACGGCGCCATCGGCGTTGGAGTATGGTACAAAACCCACAAATCCAATCCATGCAACGGTGTAGTAACCGACAATGAAGTCTATTACGACTCGGCCTATTTCGCCGACTACAAAAGTCACACCTTGATGGATGCTGGCGCAATCTATGTTTGGACACAAAACGACAATTCGGTCATTATCAACAACAACGTACATCACTATACCGGAATGGCCGACAACCGAGGCATCTATCTCGACGACGGAGCTTGCAACGTGATGGTCTGGGGCAATACAGTAAACAACATTTCCAACAGCTACTGCATTGATTCTCGCAGCGTTCACGGCATCGAGAAAGAGTCGGGAAGCTATGTAAAAAAAGCCAATGTGGGCAATATTATAGCGCAAAATTCCGTTGATGGTAAAATAAGATTTGAGAAATGAGCAATCCAATATATCTAATCCTGGCGGTCTTCCTTTTGGCGATAGTGGTTGCGTGGCTTATCTACTATCCAGTAGTCCATTATGCCAAACGTCACAATATCTACGACAACCCCGACGCTCGAAAACTACAGCGCGTACCCATTCCCGTATTAGGGGGCGTAGTGGTTTTTGCGGGGACTTTGGCGGCCACTTGCACCGCTTGTATCTTCTACAATTGCAGCGCATTGGTTCCCGTTGGAATTGCGATGTTGCTCATGCTTGTGGTGGGCACGTGGGACGACATCAAAAACCTCACTCCGCAATTCCGTCTTCTGGTGGAAGTGATTGTTTGCGTAGCACTTATCTTTGTAAACGGATACTCCATCAACGACTTGCACGGCTTGTGGGGCATTGATACGCTCTCACCTTGGATTGCCTATCCGCTCACAGTGCTCACCATGGTGGGCATCATCAACGCTATCAATCTGATAGATGGAATTGACGGTTTGAGTTCGGGCATCTGCATTATGGCATGCGGATTGTATGGCGTGGAACTTTTCTACTCCCACGACTACGTGCAGGCGGTGCTTGCCATGGCGGCTTGCGGGGCGTTGATCCCATTCTTTATCCACAACGTTTTTGGCGAGCGTTCCAAGATGTTTATTGGCGACGGCGGCACACTGATGATGGGAGTGCTTCTGGCGCATTTCGTGGTCTCGATTCTTGACCACAACTCGTTATGCACCGAATGGCATCCCGAAGGAAGCGATTTTGGCATGGTTCCGTTTACCCTTGCCGTACTTATCATACCTGTAGGAGACACGCTGAGGGTAATGCTAATGCGCTTGATGTGTGGACATTCGCCTTTTGTGGCCGACAAGACACATCTTCATCATGCGTTCATCAACTATGGCTTCCACCATTTGGAGACTTCATTGATGGAAATTTTGCTCAACGTAGGCGTCGTAGGAATGTGGTGGGTCATGTACAAATCCCACCTCAACCAAGACTGGCAGCTCTATGTGGTAATGGCAGCAGGCGTAGCCATTGTCTGCGGACTCTATTACATGTTGGGCCGCAAAGACCGTATTGCCAAGAAAATTGAGGCAGAAAACCAAAAGCGGGAGGATGCGCAATGAAACGTTTCCTCATAGGTAAGGTTCCCATCGACGTGGTGTCGGTCGAGGCGGTTTGCGACATTGTCAAGCAGTCTGTCAAGTTGCGCAGAAAAGGCTACATCTGCGTCTCCAATATGCGCACTGTTGTGGCTGCCAATTCCGACAAATCTTACCTCGAGGTAATGCGCCATTCAATCGTCAACACGCCCGACGGAACACCTTTGACTTGGTGTGGGAAATGCTGGGGAATACAAGAAACCCAACGCGTATGTGGACCCGATATTTTCGACGCCTTGCTTCACGACTCGGATTCCGCTCTCAAGCATTATTTTTTGGGAGACACCGAGGTCACTTTGGCAAAACTGATTTCCAAGCTGGAAGGGGAATGCGATATTTCCGGTAGCTATTCGCCCCCATTCAAACCTTTGGAAGAATATGATTTTGAATCCATAGCGAACAACATAAACCAAAGTGGCGCCACCATAGTTTGGACCTCCTTGCGAGCCCCAAAGCAAGATTTTCTGGCAACGAAACTTTTGCCCTACTTGAACGACAACGTCGTATTGATTGGCGTTGGTGCCGCCTTCCGCATCTTGTTGGGTGAATATCAGCTTCCGCAGGGATTACTGCAACGCATCGGTTTAGGTGGTTTACAGTGTTTGCGCAACACCAATTTTGGGAAGGAGCTTTGCTGGTATGTCAAACATACTTGCTGCCTGTCGTGGTATCTGATGCAAATTCTGTTTCGCAGATTCGTTCTTCGCAGAACGCCCAATCAAGGTTTGGCAACCGACTCCGTCTTGATTTTGGGAGACGGATTGCAGGCACTTGCCTTGTCTCGAGAACTTAACGAGCATGGATACACGGTTGATGTGGCGGCACAGCACCGGGAAGTGGTGCGTCACGGCCGCTATATTCGTCACTGCATCCCCATTGCGGACGAAAAACACATTAATGAAAATCAGCTAATTAAATTAATAAAAGAGTACCATTATCGGGTTGTAATCCCCACACGGGACGTCTTTTCCAATTGGTTGTCCGAGCATAAAGCCACCCTCGACCAAATGACATTTTGCGCCGTAGAACATCCTGATAGATACAATCTTGCAAGCGACAAATCGCTCTTGATGGACTATTGTATGCGGCACGACATACCTTGTCCCAACACCGTACGACTCACTCAAAACGAGAATGATAGCGTGGTTGAAAAGATTTCATTTCCCGCCTTGCTCAAACCCGCCCATTCCGACGGGGCAAGAGGCATCAAAATGGTCTCTTCTTTGGATGAATTTCAGCAAGTTGCGCCACAATGGTTGCAAACTTACGGAGATTGCTCTTTGCAAGAGTACATACACGACCACGACTATTACTACAACGTGATGCTTTACCGCTACCACGACGGAACTTTTTCCGAGCCTTGCATCATCAAGATTTTGCGCTACTATCCCATCTCGGGAGGCAGCAGCAGTCTTTGCGAAACCGTGGAGAACGAGCCGTTGCTGAAAATATGCCGACGCCTGCTTGATTCGATACAATGGGAAGGATTCGCCGATTTTGACGTTTTGGAGAAAGGCGATGGCGACTATCGCATCATAGAAATCAATCCGCGCGTGCCAGCAAGTTTGCGCGCCGCCAACGTTTCAGGAGTGGATTTCGGCAACATTATCGTATCCGAAGCCTTAGGGAAATTACGACCTCTCAACCAATGCCAAGCTGGAGTTCAGCTGCGTTGCTTAGGCATCGACATCGCTTGGTTTGTCAGTTCGCCTAATCGCTGGAAAGCAAGACCTTCGTGGTTCCGCTTTTTGGGGAAAAACCTCTACTATCAAGAAGGAGGCCGACATGACTTCTGCGCAATGTGCGCATCAATATTCTCCGGCGTCAAGAAACAGCTCGACCCCGAATTTCGCAAAGAAAAAAATACATTCTAATAGTAAATAGGGAATAAAAACTCAAATCAACAGTTCAACAAATCAACAATGATCCTCACTTTCGACATAGAAGAATGGTTCCATTTGCTGGACTTTGACGCCACACGCTCCGAGTTGCAGTGGGATTCCTACGAGATACGCATATACGACAATGTAGAACGCCTATTGCGCATTCTCGACGAAACAAATTCCCGCGCCACTTTCTTCATTATCGGCTGGGTGGCACAACGATATCCCGACCTTGTGCGCAAAATCGCCGAGCGCTATCAAATTGGCACTCACACAATGAACCACCAACTCGTCTGGCAACAGTCGCGAGAGGATTTCCGCAACGATGTTGTATCGTCGATTCATCTGCTAGAGGACATAACGGGAAAACCTGTAGAGTGTTTCCGTGCCCCCGGATTTTCCATTCGGGAAAGCGAATTGTGGGCGCTTGACATTCTTTACGAAAACGGCATTCGATACGACAGTTCAATTTTCCCCGCCAAAGGCTCTCACGGAGGCATTCCAGGCGGCTTGTCAAACTTGCAACGAGAAGGTTATATACTTTTGGATTTCAGAAAATTGCAGCAATCTCCCGAACTCTTGCAACAGCATCCAGAACATATTATTGAATTTCCCATTTCAAGCCACAAAATTTGTGGCAAAGACTTGGTTTTCAACGGAGGCGGCTATTTCCGACTAATGCCGTATCCGCTTATCCAACGATGGAGCAAGGAATCGGCCTATCTGCTTTCCTACATCCATCCTCGCGACCTTGACGCCTCACAACCCATGCTCCCTGGACTGCCGCTTTCACGACGTTTCAAGTCGTACGTCGGTCTCAAAAGCGCCGAGTCGAAACTGCGCAAATATCTCTCCGACTTCCAATTTACCGACATTCGCACCGCTGTGGAAGCTATTTTGAATGACCAAAAACCAAATCATCAAGAATAGAAAACCATTTGTCAAACCATAAAACAGTACCATTATGAAAAAAAGCATTCTTCTGATTCTCTGTTCGTTGTTAATGACATCCTGCGCCATATACACACCACACGCCGTGGACATTCCCCTGATGCAGGAAAAAGGAGACCTCCGTGTTGACGGCGGAGTTTCAATGACATTCCCCGCTTTGGTACCCAACGTAAACGTAACGGGCACTTATGGCTTTACAAATTGCCTCGCAGGACAAGGACACATAGATTTTACCTACGGAGGCTATTTTTTCCAAGGAGCCGCCGGACTTTACAAACCTTTCGGGAAATTTGTGCTTGAAGGTTATGCCGGCGCCGGAGTGGGCGGAAGAAATTTCACCAGAGAAGGGACCAACTATGAACGACTTTACAATTCGTTTTATCAACTCTACTACGGCCAGATGAACATGGGATTTGCAAATCTCGCCAATGGCTGCATCGACATTGGCGTAGGACTCAAATTGGGTTCGATGGTATCGGACATGACTTGCACTTTTACGGCGTTGGAGCCTGGAGACGAACGCGATCCTGAGCATTACAACGGCAGTAACTTGCTTTTCGAACCTCAGTTTACCGTCCGTTTTGGCGGTCCCAAAGTCAAGTTTGGCATTCATCTTTCCTATGCAGAACTTGTTGATTGGGATGACACTTTTTTCTATCATGAGCCGTTCAATATCGGCATCAGCTGCAACTTGAATTTTTAATCTTCCGACGTAAGACATGATTATGAAATTTTACATCACTACCCCAACTCTTTTCAAATCGACACTATCGTTGTTTGTGGCATTTTGGATGCTTTGCTCAGGCGCTGCCGCTCAATGCGAAACATATTGTTATGCCGTGCGCGATGGTGCCGACTCCTTGCTGATGGATGTGTATCGTCCAGCGTTGCCTCGCGCCGACAAAGCCGCCGTTGTTTACATGCATGGCGGCGCATTTCGAACAGGCACGCGAGCAGACAGCATCGACGCCGAAACCTGCAGACTTTTGGCGCAGCAAGGTTTCTTGGCGGTAAGCATCGATTATCGTTTAGGTGCGAAAGGAATCAAGATGGACACCATTAATGTACATAATGCCATTAGTACCGTAAGCCGCGTGTTTCGTATCGCCGTTGAGGACTTTTGCGCCTCCGTGTCGTTTGTTGTCGGGCATTCTGCCGAGTGGGGAATTGATGAGTCGAAGATCTTTTTCATGGGATCCAGCGCAGGTGCAATCACGGTATTGCAGACCGATTACTGCCGCGCGAACCAACTGCCTTGGGTTTCGGAGCTTCCGCAAGGATTCAAGCCGGCAGGAGTCATCTCCTATGCTGGTGCCATCTTTTCGACCAATGGAGATGTGCGCTACAAGTCGGCGCCAGCACCCACACTGTTCTTCCATGGCACTTCCGACCATATTGTCATCTACGACCAATATTTGGTACTGAACTATCGTTTCTCCGGAACCAACCGTCTTGTAAAATCCTTTAACCGAGGCAAATATCCATATTGGTTTTACCGAATGAAAGACAGACACCATGAGGTATCCTGCCTAATGCCACTCACTCCTGAAATTGTAACCGATTTCGCCAACGCCGTCTCCAAGCAGTCGGTTGGACAATATGTCTTTGACTATCAAAATTCAGAACTCAAAACTCCCGAATGGGCAAAAGGAGGCCTTTTTTAATTGACAATTGACTTTCGGGACTCAATTCATAACTCAATAATTCACAACTCAACAACTCACAACTAATGGAAATAATGTCTCCTGTTGGCTCTTATGAGAGCTTGATGGCAGCCATCCAGGCAGGTGCCGACTCCGTTTATTTTGGTGTAGGCAGCCTCAATATGCGCTCTCGTTCTGCCAACAATTTCAATCTCGACGACCTCGCCAAAATCGCAACTATCGCTCACGAACATGGTGTTCGCACCTACCTCACTGTCAACACGATAATCTACAATCAGGAAATTGAGGAGATGCACCAGCTCGTGCAAGCCGCCAAAGCCGCTGGAATTTCCGCCATTATCGCTTCCGACATGGCTGTTATTTCCTACGCCAATTCCATTGGTATGGAAATCCACATTTCCACCCAGTGCAATATCTCCAACGTTGAGGCGGTGCGCTACTACGCCAAGTTTGCCGACGTGATGGTAACAGCGCGCGAACTTCCGTTACGTCAAGTGGCCGAAATCACCGACTACATCCGAGAAAACGATATTCGCGGCCCCAAAGGCGAACTTGTCCAAGTAGAAATCTTCGCCCATGGTGCACTTTGCATGTCGGTAAGTGGCAAGTGTTACCTCAGCCTTGACAACTACAACTATTCCGCCAACCGAGGCGCTTGTCTGCAACTTTGCCGCCGTGAATATTTGGTCAAGGATTTGGAATCTGATATTGAATTGGTTGTAGATAACAAATACATCATGTCTCCCAAGGATCTTTGTACGATATCTTTCCTCGACAAGATTGTAAAGGCAGGTGTAAAGGTGCTCAAAATCGAGGGGCGTGGTCGCAGCGCCGACTATGTCAAAACCGTCACCGAATGCTACAAAGAAGCTTGTGCAGCCATAGAGAACGGCACCTACACACAAGAGGCCATTGCAGGTTGGACCGAGCGATTGCGCACCGTCTATAACCGTGGTTTCTGGGACGGCTACTATCTGGGACGTAAGATGGGTGAATGGACCGAACGTTATGGTTCACAGGCAACTGAGAACAAAGTATATCTCGGCGTAGTCTCCAACTATTTCTATCGTATCAATGTCGCTGAGGTGCGTCTCCAAACCGCCGAAACCCTCAAAGTGGGCGACCGTATCATGGTCACTGGACAAACCACTGGAGTCTACACCGACACAGTTCAGGAGATCCGCGTCAATCTCAATCCCGTACCCGAAGCCCATCAAGGCGACGCATTCAGTTTTAAGACTTCACAACCTCTCCGCCGAGGCGACAAGCTCTATCGTGTGGACACCGTTGTGGATGAGTTTTAGAAAGAATTAAGAATCAAATCAACAAATCAACCTTGAAAGCCAAGTCCTATTATTTCTGTCGCGAATGCGGCTATCAGTCCTCCAGCTGGCTCGGACGTTGTCCCGAGTGCGGCAAATGGAACACATTTGAACAGGAAGTCGTACAAGCCTCAACAAATCAACACCTCAACAAATCAACACCTCAACAAAACTCATCGCCCAAACTTCTTAAAGACATCGTCTATTCCGAGCAACTTCGCATTCCCACCTCTTGCGGCGAGTTCGACCGTGTCCTTGGTGGTGGTATTGTTCCTGGTTCGATAGTCCTTCTCGGTGGCGAGCCTGGCATTGGAAAATCCACGCTTTTGTTGCAGACGGCGTTGGGAATTTCCGACAAAAAACTCCTCTACGTGAGTGGCGAAGAGAGCGAGCAGCAAATAAAGATGCGCGCCGACCGCCTCACTTCAACAACTCAACAACTCAACAACTCAACAACTCAACAACTCTTCATCCTCTCAGAGACGGTCACCCAGCGTATTTTTGAGCAAGTGGAGGCTATCAAACCCGACATTCTCATCGTTGATTCCATCCAGACTGTATGCACCGAAACAATTGATTCTTCGGCGGGTTCCATTTCACAAATTAGAGAGTGCACCACTGAGTTTCAGCGACTTGCAAAGCAGCAAGGCGTTCCCGTACTCCTCGTTGGACATATTACCAAGGATGGTTCCCTTGCTGGTCCCAAAGTAATGGAACATATTGTAGATGCAGTGCTTCAGTTCGAAGGAGACCGCAACTACGGTTTTCGCATCTTGCGAGCTCTCAAGAACCGTTTTGGATCTACCGCCGAGTTGGGAATCTTCGAAATGCAAGGCAGTGGACTTTCTGAAGTTGAAAATCCTTCGCAATTTTTGCTCTCCCAACGTGACGAAAACCTTAGTGGAGCGGCTGTCGCCGCCACGCTCGAAGGGGCGCGACCGATGTTCATCGAGGTGCAAAGCCTCGTCTCTTCGGCAGTCTACGGAACGCCGCAGCGCAATGCCAACGGATTCGACCTCCGAAGAATGAATATGCTTCTTGCTGTGCTTGAAAAACGCTGTGGATTCAAGTTGGGTGCCAAGGACGTGTTTCTCAACATCGCCGGCGGACTCAAGGTAAACGATCCCGCCATGGATCTCGCCGTGCTTTGCAGCATTCTCTCCTCCAACATCGACATGCCAATCTCTCCACGCTATTGTTTCGCCGCTGAAATGGGACTTTCGGGCGAGGTAAGACCCGTAACCCGTGTCGAACAACGTATCGCAGAGGCGGACCGACTCGGCTTCGAGAAGATATTCATCTCTTCCTATAGCGCCAAATCAATTGACAAAAAACGTTTCGGCATCGAGATCGTTCCCATAAGTGTAATTGAAGAGGCTTTCAGAAAGCTTTTCGCATGATTTCATTCCGAATTGGCAAATTAGCGATAACTATTTTTGCGGTCGCAAAGTATTCTTGCAGTGCTCTGCAAATGTGAATTAGTGAAAATGCTGACACATAGGAAAGAATAATTCTCAAATTCACTAATTCGGGATAGAAAAATAGGTTAATACAATGTCTCCAACAACTTAAATCCATTCGTTTGATCCGTGTTCTTTATTGACACGATAATCTTTGTGGTGTAGAGGACACGAATTGTACGGAGTGTACGGATGAATCTTGACTATGAAATATTCGTAAAAGCGACTATCTTGAATTTGTGAATTAGTGCTTGTTGCAAACCATTTGATTAAAATAGAACAAAAACGACAAAAAAAATTTACAAATACATCTTATTTCAAAGTTTTTTTTTACTTTTGCAAGTGTAATATAATAGAAATAATCTTTTATAGTTTTTTGTAATGAATTGATTTATATAACTGACTTTTGTTTCTATTTTATTGAGTTATGATAATAAGTCCCAACAATTATTTACAATTGAGTTATGCTGTATTATATTATCCAAAACTCTGAACAGAAAGGTCCATTGAATCTGGATCAATTGATAGAACTGAAGCCTTGTACGGAGGACTTGGTCTGGCATGAAGGTTTGTTGGACTGGCAAAAAGCAAATACTATAATTGAATTAAAGGATTATTTTGGAGTTGGTTCAACAACACCACCACCAAATCCGCGCATTTTGCCTCCTCCTTTACCAAAATCCTTTAAAGAAGAAAATGGAGATGATAATTCAGTTAAATCCAAAAAGAAAAGAAATAGTTCGAGTCACGTTGTTTTAATTGTTGTCTTCGTTTTTGTTTTAGCATTAATTGCCATATTCTATTTTGGATCAATGATTCAAGACAGAATTACTCATCAAAGAAACTCTGAATTTATTGAGCGTAGCGAGGCACAAAAGAAGCAGGCATCAATTGATAAAGAAAAGAGACAACAACGAATAGCTCAGCTCCAGAATGAACTAAACATGCTTGAAGGTCTAGCATCAGAATGTTCTATCCGTTATGAAGAAGCTTCTAAACCTAAGTTGTTCCGTCTGCGTTCTGAAAAGGAAAAGGAACTTGATGCTATTAGAACTGAGAGGAATGGATATCTTGAGAGGATAAATACTATTGCTGCAGAATTGCAGGGTTATGGTGTTGAAGTGGATGTTTATTAAACTAAAAAAACAAAATTATGAAGAAAATATCGATATTCCTCTTCTTATTTTTAATGTCATTTGACATATTTGCGCAACGAGTTTATATCCAGAATGATTATAAAGAACCATTATGGGTTGCAGTGGGGTATAGATGCACCATTGGTAATTGGACGGGAGATTATGCAAAAGGTTGGTATAAGGTAATTCCTGGAGAGAAAATTTTTGTTGCAACATTGCAAAAAGAAGCATTTGAAACTATATATATTTACGCTCATAATCAAAATAATTCTTTTGTAATCAAAGGTGAAGAGAGTCCTGGAGACAAGTCAATGTATATATCTGACAATAAGTTTGGCATAAAAAACTTTTCATCTTCATATGTTCAAAAACAGCATCCTGAATACAGGGCTGTATGTCCTCGCTTATTTAGTGTCAAAAGGCAATTTGATATTTTTAGTCCAACGAATTATCGGGACGTTACAATTACTTTGAGTCGTCGATTTGGGTATGAGGAGTTAGTCGAAGAAGTAATCGAAGAGGTATTAGAAGAGTCCGTGGAAGAGAAAGTTATTGAGTTTGTTGAGCCTGAGTAATATTTTATCAATGCCCTTCACGCGGGCAGGTAGTCGCTGACGTCGCCTTGATAGTGTGGTGGCAGATGGGGTCGGAATGGTTTCAAGCCAACAACTTCGATTTCTCTGCCACAGAAAATTGTCCTCCTTTGCAAAAAATGCAGACAAGTAGTTCACATATAAGACATATTTGATAATTATTATGAAAAAGAAATTGTGTTTTACGTTATGCTTAGTAATATGTATTGTTGCTAATGCATTTCCCTCAGTTTATTATGTTTTCAACAATACAGATAGTCCCATTGAAATTGCAGTAATGTATCGAGTGTCAAAAAATGGTTTTAATGGTTGGGTATCAGACGGTTGGTACAAAGCCCTTCCCAACGAGAAAGTTTGTGTTGCGACTAGTTCGAAAATGTCAAAATCTAATACTGGAATTTATGTTTTTGCGAGGTCTAGTGATGGAAAAAGGGAATACTATGGATATGACGGTTCTGGGAAACAAGCCGCTACAGTATATGTAATAGACAAAGCCTTTACTATTAAAAATTGCGATATGGACTATGTTAAATCGCAATATAAAAATGCATATACTGTGAAAATGAAATTTTATCCCAACAAAACCATAGGACTATTGCAGCATAGAGCTCCTGAACAAACAATCATAATCGAAGCGAGTGAAGTGTCTCGGGAAAAAACAATGGATGGTAAGAAGTGGTACTATTATGTTGATTTGAATACAGAATTACCATCACAATTTTTATGGACAAATACGGATAACAACTACACTGAACCTGTACCAGGTTGTTTAGAGTGGCTTAAAAAAAATGGATATAAACAGCATGGAAATTGGGGACGTTGGTATAAAATTGTAAAATAATTCCTCAATGTGTTTTACCAAATCGCCCAATCATCAACGTCATTAGTATATCGGAAAAGTTGACACAGTGATTTTTAACTTTGTTATGGCATCTGGGTGATAATCTCTTTGTAGCCTATCTCTCTTAGAAATTCGTAGGCATCTTCGAACATGTCCAGATTTGCGGGTTCGTGGGCATCGGTGCCCACCAAGACAGGAATGCCCAGTGAGTTCATGTATTTGATGGTCTCCTTGGCAGGGTAGAAGTCGGTGTGACGGCCTTTGTAGAGTCCTCTCGTATTGATTTCTGCGATGCAGCCGCTCTCGTGGATGTGTTCTACTGTATCGTAAACCAATTCCTTGAACCACCGTTCGTCGTAGGTGAAATAGCGGTTTTTGTTGTGCATCACAATCTTGTCGAAATGTGCCACAATGGTAGGGTGCGTGCGTTCGATCATTTCGTTGTTTTGGTGGAAGAACCGTGTCACCCCCTTGCGGACGTCGCCGTGAAAAACTCGTTGTAGCCCTTCGTCATAGGTCTCCTGCTTGCTGCCGTCAATGAACCACAGCTCGTTGGGGTCTTCGTCGGGGTTGTTGACCAGATGCACGCCTCCCAAAAAATATTCCAGTCCGCCTCTTGTGATAAGGTCGGAAAAATCGTCCAAAACCTTTGGAATATAATCGATTTCGAGTCCCAAACGGATATCAATTCTGTCCTTGAATTCCGCTTTAAGTCCACGCACTTCCTCGCAGTAGCATGCGTAATCATCCTGTTTTATGGCGAAATTGTTCTCAAACGGCACAGGAGCGTGTCCCGAAAAGCCAAGCTGCGAGAAGCCATGCGCCACGGCATATTCTACATATTCCCGCAACGCGCCTTTGCCGTCACAGTGGCAACTATGTGTGTGAAAATTTATCTTCATTTTTTGTTACCAGCCAATGCGAGAATGAGTCCCAAGGCGACGCCCAACAATGCTGCAAACAACACCTGGAAGGTTGGAGGCAGAATGAAAGTGATGGTATGAGCGGGGAACCAAAACAGCGGGATGGTCTTCTTGAAAACAACATTCCACTGCACGTCCCAATTCACTTTCGTAGAGATGATTTCGCGCATCTTCATCGGGCGCAGCAGTCCTCTTACCGTGCCGCCATTGTCCAAAATATGGATGTCCGTGCATTTGTGGAAAGTCATCATTACGGGAGCGAAAATGGAGTTCATCGCCACGCTTACGCAGAAGGCGATACCCACCTTGCCCCAAGTGAGCTCAGGGCTGCCGAAGATGCCTTTTAGCACAGCCACGTCGCAGTTGCCCACGGCGGCCATGAATACGGGTACGCCGCTCTTGAAGATCATCATCGCCATGGTGATGCACATGCCGAGGAATCCCCACACCATCATGCGTGGCACGATGCCGAAGCCCTTTTCGTTATATACGCCCTTGCGGATGCGCAAAGCAAGCATTTCTCCCAACGTGGCGAGAATGGCGAACTTGAAGAACGCCATGATGAAAGGATGGTTCGTCGTTGAGGTGTTGAACCAATTGAAAAATCCCGTAGCGGGAATAAAGAAAGGCGTCAAAACAACTATGACGCAAAGGATAAGGATAAAATCAGACTTTTTCATAACGTTGCAAAGTTACGAAAAAAAAAGGATTTCAAATTTTCTCAGACATAAATAACGCCAATGATTCTCAAAAAAAGTTCAAAAAGAAACAGAGACGTATCGCTACGGAAGCAAAATTTCAACTAACGAACAACGAATCATTATGTTAGAATCTACCTTTAAGCATCTGCAGTTCGGTATAGATGGCGTTCATGTCAACCCCATGGCTACGCGCCCACGAACTGATGCTGCCACCATCGTTGCCATGGTGCAGAATACCTTTATGCGGGAAATCCATATAGGTAGCGCCATAAAGATCCTTGAGAAACTGGTCGGAATGGTTCGGTGCGGGATAGGAGCCACCTTCAAAGGTGACGGAAGCAAGAGGAAACACGTCATCGGTCTTGTGGGTACGGAAAATGGTGGTGTCCTTGTTGGTGAGATACTGCATCTGTATGCCGCCCCACCCTTTCGGAACGGATCCCGTGCGTTTCACGGAATTTTTCGCACGAAGCCTGCCCGACTCATAGTCGGAGCCGACCTCGCAGGTGTCGTATGGGAAGATGTCCACCCATACGCCAGTGCTATCGTGCTTGTAGCCGATGCCAACCCACGACACGCAAGGGCGAATTTCCAGGCCGAGTTTGTCGAGGTCGTTACGCGCCACGCGCAAAAAAGTCTCGTAATCCTCACGCGTCATGGCGATATCCATGTCATCGTCCCACGGAATGAAACCCTGATGTCGGACAGCCCCCAACAGGGTGCCAAAGTCGAGCCAATAGCGCAGTTGATACTTCTTGCAGAGCGCATCGATGATGTCGAGTAGTTCGACATCGCAGCGCTGCAATATGCGCAAATCGGGATCATCAGTAGGTGGAGTCTGGGTTATGTCCACATACTTGTTGAGAAAATAATGCAAAGTATCGACCTCCTCTTGGATGTCGCGCAAACCCAACCAACGGAGGGTAGCATAACGCAATGTGCCGCCGACACCTCTGTTTTTCACCAATTCAAACAATGTCTTTATCGCCATCTATCTATTTATAAGATATTTAAGAAAAACAAGATTGTATATTTTGTTTGTCAAAAATAATAGTTTTTTTTTGTTCACCCAAATTTTCGAAGAAGTTATTGCGGGGAAGCAATCCCACCCTCCAACGTC
This sequence comes from Candidatus Colimorpha pelethequi, assembly GCA_018064245.1. Taxonomy (GTDB): domain Bacteria; phylum Bacteroidota; class Bacteroidia; order Bacteroidales; family P3; genus Colimorpha; species Colimorpha pelethequi. The sequence continues at coordinate 102,681 of JAGHVO010000003.1, read as the reverse complement.
AACGAACAGATGAGCCAATGCCCTCTTTACAGAAGCGGAATAGACCTAAATATATTTAATATAATAAATATAAAAAAAAATCGTAACTTTGCAAATTTATAACATGTGTCGATCAGCGTCTCGTTTGGGGCATACTAATTACAGCAAACACCGAAAAAAGAACAACTTACAAACGCATCAACAAACTTTCACCCGCAACAACGGCATGACAGTCCGACACAGACTAAAGAATGAATAGCATTACCGACACCAAAATACAGATGAAATGGTACGACAAGACCGAGATGGTATTGTTGGCGTGCGCCTTATCTTCCATCTCCGTTTCTTTCCATATCACCATCTGGTGTCTCGCAGCGTTAGTAGCAAACACACTGGTAAAAATTTGTTGCGGGGGCTTACGCTACAACCGCGAAAAAGGATTTTTATGGATAATGGTGGCATACTGGGGCCTGTATTTGCTGAGCATGGCTTGGACGGACCAAACCGCCACAGGTTGGAAAGAGGTCGGTCAGTTGGCTCCTCTAACATTGTTCGCACTGGTATTCCTCTTTTCCGACATGCAATATCTGGACACACGTCGGATCCGCATTTTGTTTTGGTGCATGACAGCCACAATGGCGACACTTTTTTTGGTGCGATCGGGAGTGGCACTTTACAGACATCGCAACGAACTGTTTCCATTGGACTATTTCTTTGAACCTGACGTATTTGACTCCACGCATCACACATACATCTCCATCTACCTTGCCGCAGGACTGGCTTTCCTCTATCATGAAGTGGTCGTAGCCTGGAAAAATGGCAGCAAGTGGCTAAGAATTGCAATCTGCGCCTGTGCCGCACTGCTCTATTGTTTTCTCATCTGCAAGAACTCTCGAGGCGGACATCTGCTACTCTGCCTTCTGGGCGGCATCATCGTGTTCGACCAACTGGTATGGCACAAGAAAATATGGCGCGCAATAGTTCTGATAGTCGGCTTTACATTGTTAGGCATTGGAACACACTATGTCATTCCCAACAGCCAAGCAAGGCAGACGGTTGTGATGGTTTCCTCCGAGGAAGAGACTTTACAGCACCATTCCGACAATCGTTTCCTCATCATCGGAAAGGCGCTTCGCGCCGCCAAGGACAACTTGCCGTGGGGCGTTGGAGCAGGCGACCGCACCGCTGTGCTGAATGGCTACTACTCAGAATATGAGGTCACGCACCGTCTCTCTCCCAAAGACCCACACAACCAATTCGCCGACACCCTGATGACTACTGGCATTCCAGGACTTGCTTTGTTGCTGGCAATGATAATTTGGCCTTTCGGCGTAATGCTCAAAAACAGAGGGTTCAAAGTTGTCCAAAACCCCGACAGATGGGTGCTGTGCGCCGCAATGATTCTGCTCTGCCCTATTGTGACGGCACTATTTGAATCGGTGCTGGAGCGGCAGCTGGGTTTGCTGTTTTTCTGCTTGGCATACTGCCTCACTGCACAAATAATCACTCTCGAGAATAAAAACAAATTCGACATACATGAAAAATCTTAATGAATTAAAAATCGCTGTCATTGGACTGGGCTATGTAGGATTGCCTCTCGCCCGCCTCTTTTCCACAAAATTCAAGACTGTGGGCTACGACATGAACACAGCACGCGTAATGGGATTGATGCAAGGCCATGACGCCACGCTGGAGGTGTCGGACGAGCTGTTGCAGGATGCCATCAACAACCACGGTTTCCGCTGCACAACAGATCTCGAGGAAATCCGTGACTGCAATTTTTATGTTGTCGCCGTTCCTACTCCTGTGGACCACAACAACCGTCCAGACCTGCAGCCTCTATGGGGCGCCAGCGAAACGGTGGGCAAAGTCATCGGCAGGGACGACATTGTGGTGTATGAGAGCACAGTATATCCTGGCGTAACGGAAGAGGAATGTCTACCCGTAGTGGAAAAGGTATCCGGACTGACATTCAACAAGGACTTCTTTGCAGGTTACTCACCTGAACGTATCAACCCCGGCGACAAGACGCACACGGTGGAAAAAATCAAAAAGGTGACTTCAGGTTCCACGCCTGAGGTGGCCGATCTTATCGATCAAGTTTACAATTCTGTGCTTATCAACGGCACGCACAAAGCGCCAAGCATCAAGGTTGCCGAAGCCTCGAAAATAATCGAAAACTCGCAACGCGACGTGAATATCGCTTTCATGAATGAACTGGCCAAGATTTTCAATGCGATGGGTATCGACACACATGACGTTATTGAAGCCGCCGCCAGCAAATGGAACTTCATCAAGCTTTCTCCGGGTTTGGTGGGAGGACACTGTATCAGCGTTGATCCTTACTACCTCATCCAGAAAGCACAGGTTTATGGAGTACTGCCACGAATCATGTCGGCATCTCGCCGTCTGAACGACGGTATGGGTGCCTACGTCGCCAACCAAACCATCAAGTGCATGAACAAGAATGGGTTGGTGGTAAAAGACGCCAAATTCCTGATTTTGGGTATCACTTTCAAGGAGAACTGCCCGGATATCCGCAACACAAAGGTTGTTGACATCTACCATACGCTTGAGGAGTTTTCTTCCAACATCACCGTGGCGGATCCTTGGGCCAATGCTGAACATGTGAAAAAGGAATACGGCATCGACGTGGTCAAGGAGATTCCCGACGGACGATACGACGCAATCATCTTGGCCGTGGCTCACAAGGAATTTTTGGACCTCGACCTCCAGAAACTGAAAGCCCACAACGGCGTTGTTTACGATGTCAAAGGCATTCTCCCGAAAGAAATTATCGACGCAAGACTCTAATTTCACTGACAAAAAATCAATCTACTATACATGAAGAATTTTGGTATCATCGGCGTAGGTGGCTATATCGCCCCGCGCCACCTCAAGGCAATCAAAGATACAGGCAACAACCTCATCGTTGCGCTCGACAAATCAGATTCTGTAGGCATCATGGACAGTTATTTTCCTGGTTGCTCATTCTACACCGAATATGAACGTTTTGACCGCTTTGTGGACCGTATCCAACGTACGCCACAAAAACTCGACTTTGTGTCGGTATGCACTCCCAACTACTTGCACGATGCACATATCCGCTTCGGACTCCGCGCCGGCGCCGACGTCATCTGCGAGAAACCGCTTGTGCTCAACCCTTGGAACATCGACGCACTATCTTTGATGGAAAAGGAAACCGGCCACAAGGTCTATAACATCTTGCAGCTACGCCTCCATCCAGCCATCCAAGCATGGAAAAAACAGATTGAAGAGGGGCCCAAAGACAAGGTCTACGACGTGGATCTGACTTACATCACCTCTCGCGGCATCTGGTACTACACTTCCTGGAAAGGCAACAGCAACAAGTCGGGTGGTGTTGCTACAAACATCGGCGTGCATTTCTACGACATGCTCTCTTGGATATTCGGTCCCATCCAAGAAAATATCGTCCATATTTACGAGCACGACCGCGCCGCAGGTTTTCTGCGCTTCAAACAGGCCAGAGTACGCTATTTTCTGAGCATCAACGCCGCCACGCTGCCCAAAGAGGCGGTAGACGAAGGCAAACGGACCTACCGCAAGATTGAGATGGAAGGCACTGAAATTGAATTCAGCTCGGGATTCACCGAACTGCACACAGAAAGTTACAAGAACATCCTCAACGGAAATGGTTTTGGCTTGGAAGACGCCCGTCAATGCATCCAGATCGTCAGCGATATCCGCAACAGCAAACCTATCGGACTAAAAGGCGACTACCATCCTCTGGCAAGACTGCCGCTGTGTCCTCATCCATTCGACCGATAGTATTCTCCCCTCTGCTCAACGCTCACAAATCACAAAGTTATGGAATTCAGAGACCTTAAAAGACAATATCAAATTCTGAAGCAGGACATTGACAAGGCAATTTCCGAGGTAACAGCTTCGGGTGCTTTCATCATGGGCAAAAATGTCAAGGAGTTGGAGGCTTCTTTAGCCGAATATGTAGGGGTGAAACATTGCCTTTCCTGCGCCAACGGCACTGATGCGCTCACCCTGGCTCTCAAGGCTTGGGGTATAGGCGCTGGCGACGCCGTATTCGTGCCCGACTTCACCTTCTTCTCCTCTGCCGAGGTCATCGCTCTCGAAGGGGCTTCGCCGGTATTTGTGGATGTGCTGCCCGAGACGTTCAACATAAATGTCAAAAGTCTCCAACAAGCCATAAAAGCGGTCAAGGCGGAAGGCAAACTGAATCCCAAAGCCATCATCGCCGTAGATTTGTTTGGCCTGCCCGCAGATTTTGAACAAATAAAAGCCGTCGCACAACAAGAACATCTATTATTATTGGAAGATGGCGCACAAGGTTTCGGCGGTTCCATCAAAGGACAGAAGGCCTGCAGTTTTGGCGACATCTCAACGACGTCGTTCTTCCCAGCGAAACCTCTGGGTTGCTACGGCGACGGCGGCGCGGTGTTCACCAACAATGATGAATGGGCCGACTTGATCACGTCTTACCGTGTTCACGGAAAGGGAACTAACAAATACGACAACATCCGCATCGGTCTCAATTCAAGACTCGACACCCTGCAAGCCGCCATTCTTCAGGTCAAACTACGCGCATTCGCCGAACAGGAACTGGAGCTGGTCAACCAAGTGGCACATCGTTACGACAGTCAATTGAAAGGAGTCATAACGCCTTGCATTCCTGAGCATTTTACCAGCAGCTGGGCTCAATACACGCTAAGACTGAAAGACAATGCAGAACGCACGGCCTTGCAGACTTTCCTCAAAAGTCGCGACATTCCATCGATGGTGTACTACCCCACCACGATGAGCGACCAGACTGCTTTCAAAGACTCAAAGCACTATGTTGAGACTCCAACCAGCCATCTATTGGCGCAGACCGTACTCTCGCTGCCCATCCATCCCTACATGACCGAAGCGGAAAGTCAGACGGTCATCGATGCAGTCCTATCTTTTTTAAACTGACAATTGGACATCAAGCAAAATGACTTTTTTGTCAGTTCATCGCCCACAATTCAACATTCACTAAATTAATGAAGATTGTCACCATCGTAGGAGCCAGGCCGCAGTTCGTAAAGGCCGCCGTAGTAAGCCGCAGCATCGCCAACCATGACGGAATCGAAGAAATCATCGTACACACAGGACAACACTACGATGCCAATATGTCGGACGTGTTCTTCCGGGAAATGGAGATTCCTCATCCGCACTACAACCTCGGCATCAACCAGATGTCACATGGCGCCATGACAGGCAGAATGTTGGAACAGATTGAAGGCATTCTCATCAAGGAAAAACCGGATTATTTGTTGGTGTATGGCGATACCGATTCGACGCTCGCCGGCGCTTTGGCTGCGAGCAAGTTGGGCATTCCTCTCGCCCATGTGGAGGCGGGATTGCGTTCGTTCAACATGTCCATGCCAGAGGAAATCAACCGCATTCTCACCGACAGGGTAAGCAATATCCTTTTCTGTCCCACCAACACCGCAGTGCAGAACCTGAAACTGGAAGGTTATGACAACATCAATGCCAGCGTGGTTCGTAGCGGTGACGTGATGTATGACGCTGCTTTGCATTATGCACAACACGCCAAAGCCCCTAACGTCGCGCTACCCAAAGACTATATTCTCTGCACGCTACACCGCGCCGAAAACACCGACAATCCACAGCTTTTAGGCACCATTTTCAAGGCTCTGGAAGAGATTTCGCACAACATAATGCCGATAGTCATACCGTTGCACCCCCGCACGAAAGCGAAATTGCAGGCAATCAAATTCAACTTCGAGCAGTCCCCCATCCTATTCATCAATCCTGTAGGTTATTTCGAGATGATTCATCTCATCCAACACAGTCAGTTGATCATGACAGACAGTGGCGGTTTGCAGAAGGAAGCCTACTTCTTTGAGAAAAAATGCGTTACGCTACGCGAAGAAACAGAATGGGTGGAACTCGTTGAGGTGAATGCCAACAAGTTGGTCGGCGCCGACTACAGCGACATCATCGAAGGTGTCAACTCAATGCTTGCGCATCCTGCGGACTTCTCCGCCAAGCTCTACGGCGACGGTCACACCGGCGACGCTATCGTGGAGTATTTGCTAAAACATTAGCGCACTACACTTACCTATTAAAACAGAAAGGCACACTCGTAATGATGTGTGCCTTTTTGTATAGTAAATAGACAAAAATCTCAGTCTCTTTTCATGAAAGTATAGCCTTTCATCAAACCCGTATTGGCATTTCCGATAAATCCCAGAACCTGCTTACCCTCGTCGGTGTTGCCGTAGCGTTCCTTAATTTCCTCAACGGCATGAGAAATGGAAAGACCCTTCTGGAATATATATCTATAGATATCCTTAATATTATTAATTGTCTCGGAAGAAAATCCACGACGTTGCAATCCGAGCGAGTTGATGCCAGCGAAAGAGATCGGGTAACGAGCCGCCTTTACAAAAGGAGGAATGTCTTTGTCCACCAAAGAACCACCCGCAGTGATGACATGCGAACCGATATGGATAAACTGCAGACAAGCCGTCTTGCCACCCAAGATGACATAGTCACCAACGACAATATGACCCGCCAGCGTGGCGTTGTTGGCAAACACGCAATTGTCGCCCACCACACAATCATGCGCAACATGGACATACGCCATCAACAGATTGTTGTTGCCTATCACGGTCTTGCCAGAGGCGGCGGTGCCACGATTGATGGTGCAGCATTCGCGAATCACGTTGTTGTCGCCAATCTCCACGGTAGAATATTCACCTGCAAACTTGAGGTCTTGAGGTATGGCGCTGATAACACTGCCTGGGAAAATTTTGCAATTCTTGCCGATGCGGGCACCTGGAAAGATGGTCACATTGGGACCGATCCAAGTTCCATCGCCAATCACGACATCATCGCTGATCGTAGTAAAGTTAGAGATGGTAACGTCCTTGCCAATCTTGGCATTGGGATTCAAATCATACAGTATCATGGAAATCAATAATTATCAATAAACATTCATTAAAAGTCAATGTCATTTGCGAGTTTCAACGGCCGACATCAAAAACTTGGCGAACGCATTGTTTGCCTTGTGTCCTGGTTTGTAGATAGTAAAATGGCCGTTCAAAGGTTTTCCCACAAGACGAATGTCACCAACGAAATCCAGCAACTTATGCCGCGCCGGCTCGTTGGGGAAATAGGGATCAGTAGTGTTCAACACGCCATCGTGCACCATGAAATTGCTGGCATCTTTGTGGAAAGTCTTCTCCAAACGACGCAGTTGTCTGGAGCTAAGTTCTTTGTTTACAAACACCAACGCATTGTCCAAGCTGCCGCCTTTAATCAGGTTGAGATGCAGCAAAGGCTCAATCTCATGCAAGAAGACAAAAGTGCGACAAGGCGCTATCTCGCAGATATAATGCTGGAATCCATCCAATGTCGCCGTCTGGCGTCCGATTACACTATCGGCGAAATCAATTGTACACTCAACCGAGAAATGATCGTCGGGCACTACGTCAAAAACGGAACCCGTGGCGGGAAATTCGAAATGCAACGGTTCCTTGAAGTCAATGGATTGACGCGCCGAATCCTGCGACACAACTCCCACGCGCGCAATTTGTTGCACCCAGGGTCGCGCAGAACCATCCAAAATAGGAATCTCGCCTCCATCCAGTTCCACCAAAGCATTGTCAATGCCCATGCCATACAACGCCGACATTAGATGCTCAATGGTGGCTATAGTATGGCGCCCCGACCCCAACGTGGTCCCACGAGAGGTCTCTCCCACACTATCTGCCAAAGCCTGCTGGGTAACGATATTCCACCTATCTGTTCGCCTGAATGCGATACCAAAATTTTCGTGCGCAGGACTGACTGTCACGGTAACGGTCCTACCTGTATGCAGACCCGGTCCCGTCAATCGAAATGCCTTACGAATAGTATTTTGTTGCTGCACTATATTCATCAATTGTCGTTACACCCTATTTTCTCACATCCACAAACTTGTAGTCAACCATTCTGAACAGCAAAGCGGTCTTGTTTTCAAATCCATGGCCTTCGTCCTGTTGCGAGAACGACATAGGATACAGAAGCCCATTGGGAACCACAACATTGGGGTGTTTCCAAAATTCAGTTCCTTTTTGCTGCAATCCCGTAACGAAATAAAGAATGATATCATTGCCCATACCAGCATACGCCGAAATAGGTTCAGTTTTGTATCTGTCCCTGAAAGTCTTCAAGAAATCAGAATGCGTGGCATTGCCATAATCCCACCCGTTCATAAAGGTGTGATAATTGGCATGCTGCAACTTGACAAAATCGGCGTCATTGTAGAGCATCGTCCAGTCGTCGAGGGTGATAAGCGTCAGATTTTTGTTCTTGAGAGCCGAAAGTTGGTTAAGAAGCGTATTGATATAGATTCTATTACGATCTTTATCACGATTGTAAAGACTGATGATCACGCTATTGGGATGTCCGTTGAGCGTCGAGGAAAACTTCTTGCCCAACTTGTTCCAATCCACCACCGTATATTTTAAGCCATTCTGCTGAGAGAACTGACTTTCAAATTCATTCAGGATGGGTTTTTCTGCAGGTGCGTCGGAATGTATCAAAAAGATCTGCGCCGACGGATTGGTTTTCTGGACATAGCGTACCACCGATGTAATGCGGGCTGTAGAGGAAGGCATACACTTGAATACATAAGGATTGTCCTGAACAATCTCGCTTCGTTCCGCCATTGGGTTGACAATGAACAGATGGTCCCTCTTGGCCAGTTCGGCAGCTTTGGCAAAAGCCTCTTTGGGCAATAACGCCACAACAAAGTCGGACTGCGCAACATCATGGCTGGTCCAAGCTTCGCTGACACTGACTTCCTTGTTTTCACTGACATCCACAACGTTAAGTTTTACATTGTATCCACGTTGTTCAAGAATATCCAAGCCCAACCGCATACCTTCATAGAACTGGACAAAATCGAACTGCTTATAGCTTTTCTTGCCGCGTTGTTCAAGGTCGAACTTGGTGGTGGAAATTTCAGACAATTTGTCGAGATACAAGGGCAGCAGCACAGACACTACAATAGTATTCTTGTTTACCCGCTCACGAATAACGGCTGGTTGGATTGTAGGTTCGGCAGAGACCTGCGTTGTGGAAGATTTCTTGCCATTGCCTGAATCCAACCTCACGGATGAAGACTGTTGGACAGGTTGTCCGTTGCAAGGCAACCACACAGTGTCGCCAGCAGCCAAGAAATGGATATCCTTCTTTACCACAGCATCGTACGCCTTAAGGCCATAGGCTTTGGCGATGGCATAGACGGTCTGTCCGGGCTGCACCACATGAATGTAGTATTTCTTGCCATTCATCATCTGCGTTTGGTTCGACACTTCAACAGGAGTACCTCCTGGCATCTGCGCAGACGCCGTCATTCCAACAAAAAGGAGTAACAGGCAGACAAGAAATCGCAAAATGGATGTTATTTTTTTCATATTCTGACTTTCGACGTTAAAAATAATTGCCCTATATTCGTCAATTACCAATTATCAATTGTCAATTCTCTTATTCCCACTCGATGGTTGCAGGCGGCTTGGAACTGATATCATAAACGACGCGATTGACCCCCTTGACCTTGTTGATGATGTCGTTGGAGACCTTGGCGAGGAACTCATAGGGCAGATGACACCAGTCGGCAGTCATACCATCAACAGACTCCACGGCGCGCAGAGCCACGACACGTTCGTAGGTACGCTCGTCGCCCATAACTCCTACCGACTGTATGGGCAGCAAGATGGCACCCGCCTGCCAAACCTTGTCGTAAAGGTCGGCGTCACGCAAACCTTGAATGAAGATGTCGTCCACCTCTTGCAAGATATGCACCTTCTCGGGTGTGATGTCGCCCAAAATACGGATGGCCAGACCCGGGCCGGGGAAAGGATGACGGCCTATCAAGGAATCTTTGATGCCCAACTGACGTCCCACACGACGCACTTCGTCCTTGAAGAGCAAGCGCAGCGGTTCTACAAGCTGCAACTTCATATAATCGGGCAAACCGCCCACATTATGGTGAGACTTGATGGTTACGGAAGGTCCTTTCACCGAAGACGACTCAATGACGTCAGGATAGATGGTGCCTTGGGCCAACCACTTGGCATCGGTAATTTGTTTAGCCTCAGCGTCGAAAACATCAATAAAAGTCTTGCCGATTGCCTTGCGCTTTTTCTCGGGATCGGTAACGCCGGCCAACACATTGTAAAAGCGTTCGCTGGCATCCACGCCCTTCACATTCAAGCCCATATCACGATAAGACTCCAAAACAGAAGCAAACTCGTTTTTGCGTAACAAACCATTATCGACAAAAATACAATAAAGGTTATGTCCGATAGCCTTGTTGAGCAACACTGCCGCAACGGAAGAATCCACGCCACCCGAGAGTCCGAGAATGACTTTGTCGTTGCCAACCTTGGCACGAATTTGCTGAACGGTTGTTTCGATGAAGGACGCCGGAGTCCAAGCCTGCTCGCAATGGCAGATATCAACCACAAAGTTGCGCAACAACGTCAAACCGTCAACGGAATGGTGCACTTCGGGGTGAAACTGGATGGCATAAGTCTGCTCGCCATCAATCTGATAGCCTGCAAATTTTACGCTGTCGGTAGAACAGATGCAACGATAATTGTCAGGCACACGTTCAATAGTGTCGCCATGGCTCATCCATACTTGACTGCCCTCCTTGATACCTTTCAGCAAGGGATTGGAATGGTCGATATACTGCAAGTTGGCACGGCCGTATTCACGAATCTTGGACTGCTGCACGCTTCCGCCTCCCAATTTTGCGAGATACTGTGCGCCGTAGCAAACCGCCAACAAAGGCAATTTGCCCTTTACGGCAGCCACGTCGGGAACTGGTGCCTCGGGATGGAGGCAGGAATAAGGACTTCCCGAATAGATGACGCCCTTGATTTCGGGAGTGAGTTGAGGAAGTTTGTTGAAGGGGAAAATTTCGCAATAGACATTGAGTTCGCGCACTTTACGTGCAATAAGCTGCGTGTATTGAGACCCAAAATCCAAGATGATGATTTTATCCATAGCTACGTTTTGTTTTTATTCAAATAATTTACAAAGATACGACTTTTTTTTGATATAGATAACGATATAAAAAGAGTATGCACATTAGAAAAATATTCGTATATTTGCAGAATGATGAAATCACGTCTGTGGACTTTATGCCTCGTTGCAATCTGCTTTGCTGCAACGAGTTGCAATGGTTATGAAAAAGTGCTAAAAAGCAACGACTTTGAGGCGAAATACGCCTTGGCGATGCAGTACTATGAAGAAAACAGCTATTCGAAAGCCATCCAGCTGTTCGAAAATCTGGTCATGTACTACCGCGGCAAGGAGCATACAGAGAACATATTGTGGTACTATGCCAACGCTTTGCTGAAAGAGGAAGATTACTATACCGCAGCATACCAATTCAAGCGTTTCTCGCGGCAGTTTCCATACAGCACTCACGTCGAAGAAGCCGTCTACCTCTCGGCCTACTGCAAATACCTGCAATCGCCAGCGCACACGCTCGACCAGTCGCAGACAAAAGAAGCCGTGGATGAATTCGAGCGATTCGCTGAACGCTACCCACAGAGCGTCCACATTCCCGAAGTGAACAAATACCTTGACGAGTTGCGGGAAAAGCTGATGCTGAAAGAATACGACATCGCCATGGGTTACTACACCATCGAAGCCTATCATGCGGCATACATCTCTTTGGGCAACTTCATCAACCTCTACCCCGATTCGCCCAAGCGCGAAGAGGCAATGTTCTACCAGTTGCGCTCAGGTTTCGAATACGGCATCAACAGCACCGACGCGAAGATGAAAGAGCGTCTGCAGCAGACAACCAACGACTTCGAGAAATTCGTGGCATCGTTCCCCGAGTCCAAATATCTCAGCGAAGCCCAATCCATCTACACCAAAAGCAAAGCAGCCCTTGCAAATCTGGAAGAGAAACAAAAAGAAAAAAAACAATAAATATACAATAACAATTTAGTTATCATGGAAGAAAAGAAAAAACGTACGACCAACACCACAATCACACGCAACACCGCTGAATTCAGCCAGATGACCGACAACATCTACGAGACCGTGGCAATGCTTACTCTCAGATCGAACCAGATTGCCATCGACGTGAAAAAAGAGTTGCATAAGAAAATCGAAGAATTCACTTCAAACATCGACACAATCGACGACATCTACGAAAACCGCGAGCAAATAGAGGTTGTACGCCACTATGAGCAAATGCCCAAGCCCACGCTGGTGGCCACTCAAGAATACCTGGACCACGAACTGACCTACCGCAACCCCGCAAAGGAGGATCAGCAGGCTCAGCGCATCGAGGCTTTGGAAAATCAGATGATTGAAAACCAGAAATAACAAAGCTTCCACCCACTGACGTCAGGAACTTCTTGTGACCTGACGTCTTGTTTTATACCCTATTCCATTCGGAAGTTTTACGGACTTGAAAGGAGCTGAAAGGTTTGACGAGCGCGAAAGACACGAAGAAACTTAAAGTTCAAACTTACCACATAAAACCAAATAATTCAATGCACATCGTTTTAGGAATCACGGGAGGCATTGCAGCCTACAAAGCACCCCTTTTAGTGAGATTGTTCAAGAAAGCAGGAGCCGATGTATATTGCGCCACGACGTCTCACGCTTTGGAATTTGTCACCCCACTCACATTGGAGACGGTGTCGGGCAACAAGGTCTATTCGGAACTATTCGCCACCCAAAACGACCACACAACCGAGCACATTTCCTTGAAAGACTGGGCAGATGCCGTAGTGGTGGCACCCGCAACAGCCAACTGTATCGGGAAATTCGCAAATGGAATCGCCGACGACGCACTCTCAACTTTGTTGGTTTCGTGCAGCAGAAAACCCGTATTCCTCTGTCCCGCAATGAACAGCGACATGTGGCAATGCGATGCCGTGCAAAACAACATCACCAAACTTACCGAAATGGGCGTCAACTTTATCGGACCGGCCTCTGGTGAACTGGCCTGCGGTGCCGAAGGTATTGGACGCATGGTTGAACCTGAAGAGATTTTCCGTACCGTATGGACTGCTCTCACCAAGCCTCAAGATCTAAAAGGCAAACACGCCATAGTTACAGCCGGTCCCACTTATGAGAAAATCGACGCTGTGCGTTTTATCGGAAACTATTCCTCAGGCAAGATGGGATTTGCATTGGCCGAAGAGCTGGCCGACAGAGGCGCGGAAGTGGATTTGATTACTGGACCCACAAGTCTCAAGACCGACCGTACCAACATCAACCGCATCGACATTGAATCGGCACAAGAGATGTACGAGGCTGCCACTGGTTTGTTCCCAAAAGCCGACATCGCCATTCTCTGCGCAGCAGTGGCGGACTATCGTCCTGCCCAAAAAGCCGACATCAAACTCAAAAAGCAAGGCGATTCTGGAATGACGTTGGAATTGGTGCAAACACCCGACATTCTTGCGACTTTGGGCAAGATGAAACAAGAGAATCAGACATTGGTCGGTTTCGCCTTAGAGACGAACAACGAGCTGGAACACGCCAAATTAAAACTCAAAAAGAAGAATCTCGACTTTATAGTACTGAACTCTTTGCAAGACCCAGGCGCCGGCTTCCAGACTTCCACCAACAAGATCACCATCATCGACCGCGACGAGAAAGTCAAAGCCTTTGAACTAAAAAGCAAGCAAGAAGTGGCAAAGGACATTGTAGATCATCTAAAAATGGGCAAATAACCACATAACGCCGCGCTTCATTTTCAACATTCAATCGCCCACTTTCATCAAATCACCAGTTCACCCATATCATGAAAAAGCTCAGCATCATCGCCATCATACTATCCACCCTGGCACTGGGAGGTGTCATTTTCATCTGTGCCACCCAGAAAGACAACAGCGACGATATTCACCGCAAGGCCCTGCAAATAGGCTATCGCATCTATTCACCTGTACTTCCCGACACGCTGACCTTTGCCGGCGAAAAGGTTCCGATGGACACTTATTATGTCCGCGAAGCCTTGGACCGCGAATTGATGGTAAACATGTACTGGCAATCTAACATGCTGCTCTGGATCAAGCGTGCCAACCGTTGCTTCCCCGTTATCGAACCCATCTTGAAACAAGAAGGTGTGCCACAGGACTTTAAGTATCTTTGCGTCATTGAGAGTGGTCTCGTCAACGTCACTTCTCCCGCCAAAGCCTCAGGTTATTGGCAATTCATCAAATCCACCGGCGAGAAATACGGTTTGGAGATCAACGACGACGTTGATATGCGCAACGACTTGGAGGCTTCCACATTGGCGGCCTGCAAGTTTCTCAAGAGTCTGAAAGCACGTTTTGGAAGTTGGACTTGCGCAGCAGCTGCCTACAACTGCGGCGAAGGCGGCCTCTCGAACCGATTGAGCAAAGAAGGCGTGAGCAGCTACTACGACGTTCGCCTCAACAAAGAAACCAGCCGATACGTTTTCCGAATCTTGGCGGCAAAGCTCATCATGAGTTCTCCCCAGGAATATGGCTTCCACGTGAGAAAATGCGACCTATACCCACAAATTCCTTTCCGCACCGTCACGCTCAGCGGGAAAAACGTGGATCTCTACAAATTCGCCAACGACAACAACAGCAGCTACAAAATGTTACGCGAGCTGAATCCTTGGATCGTAAACGAAACAATCGCAAACAAAGCCGGCAAGACCTATACAGTGAAACTTCCCGTTGAAGGTGGAACCAGCATGAAGAAGATCACCAACGGCAAGAAAGACACTGCGTTAGTAGAGAAAATGTAATAATGTTGATTTGTTGAGTTGATGATTTGTTGAATTTATGGACTTATAGACTACTCTACAATCCAAATTCCAAAATCTACAATAATAATTTAATGTTGATTTGAAAAGACAATCATGGAAATCGAAATACTTGGAGCACGAGAGCACAACCTGCAAAACATCGACATCAAGATTCCCCGCAACCAACTGGTAGTCTTCACCGGATTGAGCGGAAGCGGGAAATCCTCCTTGGCTTTCGACACCATCCATGCCGAAGGACAGCGCAGATACATGGAGACCTTCTCCGCCTACGCACGTCACTTTATCGGAAACATGGAGCGTCCCGACGTGGACTGTATCAACGGACTCAGTCCCGTGGTTTCCATCGAACAGAAAACCACCAACAAGAATCCCCGCTCCACAGTGGGCACCGTTACCGAAATCTACGATTTCCTGCGTCTGCTCTACGCCCGCGTGGGTGTGGCATATTCTCATATCAGCGGCAAAAAGATGGTCAAGCGCTCCGAATCGGAGATTCTGGAACAAATCACTACCGACTTTTCAGGAAAAGACGTCACCATACTATCCCCACTCGTCAAGCGTCGAAAAGGTCACTACCGCGAACTCTTCACACAAGTGGCGAAAAAAGGATTTCTGCGCGTGCGCGTTGATGGCGAAATTCGCGAAATCTGCTACAACATGCAACTCGACCGCTACAAGACTCACGACATTGAACTAGTGGTGGACCGTCTGCGTGTTGGCAATAACAACGCACGACTGAAAGAGGCCATCCAAACCGCTTTGAAACAAGGCAAAGGAAGTTTGATGGTACTATGCAAAGAGGAAAACGAGTCCATCGGGAACCCTTCAGAAGCCACCATTCACCATTTCAGCCGAACCTTGATGGATCCCGATTCGGGCATTTCCTATCCCGAACCAGAGCCCAACACCTTCTCGTTCAACTCTCCATACGGAGCCTGTCCCAAATGCAACGGACTGGGAGAGATTGCCGAAATCGACATCGACAAACTGATTCCCGACCGCAAGAAATCCATCCGAGAAGGCGCTTTTGAAGTTTTGGGCAAATACAGCGCCAACAACTACCTCTACAAGCAGTTGGAAAACCTCGGCAAGCACTATGACTTCACCATTGACGACCCGATTGAAAACCTTTCGGAGCGGGCTTTGGACGCCATACTTTATGGTACCAGCAACTTTACTGGAATCGAAGATCCCTACGACACTGGACACACCGGCAGTTTCCAAGGCATCGTCAACTATATCACGCAGTTGGCTTCGGACGAGAGTCCTGCAGGAATACAGAAATGGGCTAATAGTTTCATGAACACCGTACCTTGCCCCGAATGCCACGGCAGCAGGCTCCGCCCAGAATCGCTCGCATTCCGCATCGACGACATGAACATCAGCCAGATGGCTGCATTGGACATCATCGAACTGCAAGAACGGCTCTCCACGCTTGAAGATCGGTTAGAACCGCAACAACGCATTGTGGGACACGAAATTCTGCAAGAAATCTGCAAGCGTTTGCAGTTCCTCATCGATGTCGGCGTAGGATACCTCTCGCTCAACCGCAGCACACGCAGTCTCTCCGGAGGCGAATCTCAACGCATACGCCTCGCCACACAGATTGGCGCACAGTTGGTCAATGTGCTTTACATTCTCGACGAGCCCAGCATCGGACTGCATCAACGCGACAACCAGAAACTTATAGACGCTCTCAAGAAACTTCGAGACCTCGGCAACAGCGTCATCGTTGTCGAACATGACCGCGACATGATGCTCAACGCCGATTTCTTGGTGGATATCGGTCCCGGAGCCGGCATCCACGGCGGCAAAATCATCTTCGCAGGACCCGTTCCTCAACTCCAACACAAAGGGAATGTGCAACTGCTCAACAACTCCCTCACCCTCGACTATCTCGCCCATATCCGCAACATCGACATACCCAAACGCCGTTCCACCAAAGACAGCAAACACATCATCATTGAAGGCGCCACAGGCAACAATCTCAAGGACGTAACCTTGGACATTCCGTTAGGCGTATTTGTCTGCGTGACTGGCGTCAGCGGCAGCGGAAAATCAACAATCATCAACGAAACGTTGCATCCAATCCTCAACCAACATTTCTTCCACGCACAAAAGCGGCCCCTACCCTACCGCAACATCACAGGAATCAACAACATCGACAAAGTCATTGAAATAGACCAAACGCCCATCGGACGCACCCCGCGAAGCAATCCCGCAACATACGTCGGTGTCTTTGACGAAATCCGGCAACTTTTCACCCTTTTGCCCAGTGCGAAAATCAGAGGTTACAAACCTGGGAGATTTTCCTTCAACGTGAGCGGAGGTCGCTGCGAGACTTGCAAAGGTGCCGGCGTACGCACCATTGAGATGAACTTCCTGCCCGACGTATATGTCAACTGCGAGATGTGCAACGGCAAACGCTACAATCGTGAAACGCTCGAAATCAGATACAAAGGAAAAAGCATCGCCGATGTGCTGGACATGACCATCAACGACGCCGTGGAATTTTTCGAGCCATATCCCAAGATTTGGCGAAAGCTGAAAGCCATGCAAGATGTCGGATTGGGCTACATCACTTTGGGACAACAAAGCACCACACTTTCGGGTGGAGAAGCGCAACGTATCAAACTCGCCACCGAATTGGCAAAGCCCGACACCGGCAACACGCTCTACATCCTCGACGAACCCACTACGGGACTGCATTTCGAAGACATCCGCATTCTTTTGGACGTGTTGCAGAAGCTCGTGGACAAAGGCAATTCCATCTTGGTAATCGAGCACAACATGGACGTTATCAAGGTGGCGGACTGGATCATCGACATGGGACCTGACGGAGGCCGCAACGGTGGCAAAATCATCTTCGAAGGCACTCCCGAAGACCTCTGCAAACAACCCGACAGTTTCACTGGAAAGTTCCTGAAAGAGGAACTTGAGATAAAATGAAACGAATAAATGTTGACCAGAAAGACAATTTGCTTAAAGCTTAAAACTTAATACTAAAAAACCTTGTCAATTATTCTGCTGATATATCTTCTTGGACTTCCACTCGTTATTATGCTGCTAGCCAAACGGTGGAGTTGGATTGACAAAGTCAGTCCGATGACCATCTTGTATATCATCGGACTCTTGGTGGGCAACTTCATCCCGCTCGGCAAAGAAACCTTGGAACTCAACAACACCATAGGCAACATTGCCGTGCCTGTTGCCATTCCGCTAATGCTCATGGCTTGCAACCTCAAGAAATGGTCCACCAAGAAAGCCGTCAAGGCGTTTTTCTGCGGACTAGTTTCCGTACTCATCGTCTCCTTTGCAGGATTCTTCCTCTTCCATCAAGGCAACGACACGAAAGAGTTTGCGCAAGTATGCGCCGTGGCGGCAGGCATCTACACAGGCGGCATTCCCAACGCCAGTCCCATCGCCAAAGGCGTAGGCATGAGCGAAGAGCTCTACCTTTACGTTTCCAGCTACGACCTCATCGTAACGGGATTGTACCTTATTTTCGTCATTTTCTTCGGCAAGACATTCTTCCGCAAAATACTCCCCGCTCCCAAAGTCGAAAATGTCCTATTTTCTGAAAAATTCAACAATGCCGCAAAACCAGAAAACGATTCTAGCAAAAAGATTTCCTTCAAACAGATCCTTTGGATTCTCGGTATCACACTCGCCATCGTTGGCATTGCCTACTTTGTTTCCACCCTCGTGTCATCCGATGGATCCGTAAACATGACGGTATTGATTCTCACACTGACCACACTTTCCATCGGAGCCTCATTTCTCAAACCGATACAAGAGCAGGAACAGAGTTTCGACATGGGACTATATTGCGTTTATGTATTCTGCCTCAGCATCGCCACCGCTTGCAACGTCAGCCAGATGGACCTCTTGGGCAGTCTTTCCATTCTCGGTTACCTCTTCTTCGTCATTTTCGGTTCCATCGTGTTGCAACTTCTTTTCGCACGACTGCTGAAGATTGACGGCGACACCGTGATGGTTAGTTCCGTGGCGCTCATCAATTCCCCGCCTTTCGTACCTATGGCGGCAGCACTCCTGGGCAACAAAGAGGTGCTGATGATAGGCATTTCCATCGGTCTGCTCGGCTATATGCTGGGCAACTACCTCGGCATCGGACTGTTCCAATTGTTAATGCTATTAGGGTAACCCGAGAACCGACATCACACAGCAGTCAATAACTATCTATTTTCAATTATCAATTGCCATGTTTACCACTCCCATACAAATACGCTTCAACGATGTTGACCAGATGGGCCACATCAACAACGCCGTCATCATGGAATATTTCGACCTCGGCAAGTCGAACTACTTCACCGCCGTGGGCATTCCTCCCGAGGAGAACGATTTCACCGTAATGGTGGTGCATTTTGAAGTGGATTTCCACCATCAAATCCTCTATCACGACGACATCGCCGTAACGACGCACATCAGCCGATACGGAAACAAAAGTCTGGAAGTGACCCAGCAAGTAGTCAATCAAAAAACTGGAGTGGCCTGCGCCACCTGCAAAACCGTGATGGCTGGCTACCAGCGTTCCACCCATTCCAGCGCACCAATTCCTGATGAATTGAAAGAAAGAATGCGCCAGTTCGACGAAGAATAGTCACATTCCAAGCGATAGAAAGTATTCCGTCGCTAATGGACAAACATATCCATACCGCAATAAAACTCCAAACACAAACGCGAGATGCGGGCTATTAAAGCCTCACATTGTTCTTGCGGACAAGCTGCATCCTTAATAAAGACCACAAGATTATAATGGTGTCCGTCTGGCAGACCAATGACGCCCATATCATTGACTGCGGCAATCCAGCCACGATCATCAACAAATCCGGTACCTGTCTTGTGTGCAATAAAAGACACCTTGTCATTGATAAATTTGGGGATACGGTCTTGTCCCGTAGTACATTGCATCAAAGCATTCCAAACAAATTGGTTATAGGCATCCGCATCGCGAGTCTGATAGCAATAGTCCAACAACAGGGATGCCGCCTTAGGAGTAATCCAATTCAGGTAACACTGCGCTGGATCCTGCAACATTGTTTTCTCGTCAACACGAATACTACAATCCTCAATACCCAAAGAATGAAGATATGCATCAACCTCGTTCATTTTGGCAAAACGGGAGGCGAGAATATCGAACGCATTATTGTCACTTTGAACCAATGAATAACGCAAAAGTTTCGCAACAGCAAAATGGCCTCCTTCAGGATGATTTTCACGCATCGGGCTCCAAGTGTTGCGAACAAGCTCCGATTTTTTCACAATCACATCCTCGTTCAACGACATTCGGGCATTCCGCAGACTTTGGCAAACCGTTAAAGCTTGTGGCAATTTGACCACACTGAACATCGGGAACTGCATGTCCCCATTGATAAAAAGAGTATCACCCTTATCGCTTGCAAAAACAACGCCCACTTCTGCAGGCATACTGTCAAGCATCTGCCAAATCTGCCGTTCAAAACGGCGAAAGTCACTCTGAGACCACGAAACATCCGCAAATCCAACTAATAGGACAACAATACATCCCTTTAAAATATCATAGATCTTTTCACACATTGCGACAAAGAATGAATTTACAAATTATTTCTTTAGCGAAAAATAGAATTCCAATCCGCCTTGGTCGCGGTTCTTGGCGTAGATGTCGCCACCATGGAAACCGACGGCGTGCTTGACAATGGAGAGTCCTAGTCCCGTGCCGCCATTTTTACGACTGCGACCTTGGTCGATACGTTGGAAACGGTCGAAAATCTTTGGAAGAAACTCGTTGCTCACGCCCGTTCCCGTATCATAGAAATGAAGGAAATAATAAGAAGAATCTGTACGATAGCATTCAAGAAAGACCTCACAACCATCGCCTGCATAGACAATAGCATTCTCAATGAGGTTGCGGAAAATGGCATAAAGCAGACTGTGGTTCCCCGTAACATTAAAGGACTCGGGAAGATTCGATGTGAAGCGAATGTCGTGCTTCGAAGCCATATCTTCCAGCTCCATAGCCGCCTCCCGCACCACCAACGTAACATTGATACGCTCCGTTGGGAACAGGTCCGACGACTCCTCCAACTTGTTGATAAGCGAGACATCATTGATGAGATCGGAAAGCCTAAGTGTCTGTTGGTAACTGCGTTCCAAGAAAGTCTTCCTTTTCTCGTCATCAACGGGCTTATCGCCCAAAAGTATTTCCAAATAGCCACGAATAGAGCTGACAGGAGTCTTGAGTTCGTGGGCAATATTGCTGGTCATCTCCTGCTTCAGCTGACGGTTACGTTGCTGCTCTGCAATGATTTGCTGTTTTGCCTGCCGCTGCTCCTCTGCCAACTGACGATAGCGACGCACCGTGCGACGCTGCAAAAACATCAGCACCACACAACCCAACAGGGCGACAAGCAACAGTATGACTAATGGGGACAATTTATTAAGTTTTATGCTTTTGGTTTTAAGTTTTAAGCATCACGAAGTTGTCATCCAATCAATCAAACCGATAGCCGAAATTGGTCTTGTTGCGGATGCGCATGCCTTCGGCGCCCATCTTCTTGCGGAGGCGCGCGATATGCACATCCACGCTACGCTCCGCCACATAGATGTCGCTGCCCCAGACCTCATCCAAAATCTGGTCGCGCGTCACATATTCTCCTTTGTGACGCATCAGCAAATCAAGAATCTGCTGTTCCTTTTTGGTGAGATCCAGCAATTGCTGACAGGAAGGGCTGGTACGTTTCAGCACTGCTTTCACTCGCGCCAAAACAGTACTGAACGAGAATGGTTTGGTGATGTAATCATCGGCGCCAAACTCAAAACCATCCAGTTGGTCGCGTTCTTGCGTTTTGGCGGTAAGAAAGATGATGGGAACTTGATTTCCCTCGGAACGCAACCGTCGAGCCATCTCGAAACCCGACATCCTGTCCATCATCACATCCAGCAGCAGCAAGTCGGGATGTTCCTGCGGCAACAGTTCCAAAGCCTCCTCGGCGCTATTGGCCGTAGTGACCACAAAACCCTCGCTCTCGAAATTGAATTGAAGGATTTCGCAGATGTCCTGTTCGTCATCAACGACAAGAATATGGCTCATACTTCTGGTGTTTCGACTATAATTTGTCTTATTTCGACATCAGCAAAGCTTTTACAATTTCGCTGACGACCTTGTTGTCGGCTTGTCCTGCAAACTGCTTGGAAGCAACGCCCATCACTTTGCCCATGTCTTTTGGGGAAGCGGCGCCAACTTGTTCGATGATAGCCTTTACGGCTGTCTCTATCTCCTCGCGGCTCAACTGTTTGGGAAGATAGCGTTCGATAATGTTTGCCTGGAAAATCTCTGCATCTGCCAAGTCTTGGCGATTCTGCTGCACATAGATTTCGGCGGCCTCACGACGTTGCTTGACTAATTTCTGAAGCGTGGCGACTTCTACGGATTCAGGCACTTGTCCATCAACGGCATCCTTGCTGGTTTTCAGCAAAAGTATTGCCGATTTGATGGCACGGAGGGATTCAAGAACGTCCTTTTCTTTGTTAAGCATTGCCTGCTTGATGTCGTTGTTTATTTGAACTTCTAAAGACATAATATATAATTAAATACGAAGTATATTGTTGAATTTTGATATAGATTGCAACTTGTAGGAAACGGCGAAACGGTTTGCGCAAGATTCCATAATAATCCATCACCATTCACCATCAACACATATAACGAAAAAAGGAAACACTTTATTGTGTTTCCTTTTCGTGGCATTGACTGGAATTGAACCAGTGACACAAGGATTTTCAGTCCTCTGCTCTACCAACTGAGCTACAACGCCATCACATTTCTTTCGAAAGCGATTGCAAAGATACGACTTTTTCCCGTTTTGACAAAATTATTTTTGAAGATTTTCTACAACATCTTCGTTTTCAACATTATCAACCTCAACCTCATTATCCTTTTTATTGCTGAGAAGTTGGTCAACAATAAGCAAAATGGCGCCAATTGTGATAGCAGAATCGGCAACATTGAAGATGGCATCAAAGAACTCGAACCGATTGCCGCCCCAGAAAGGAATCCAAGTCGGGAGCGTAGTTTCAATCAATGGGAAATAAAACATATCCACCACGGCGCCGTAGAGGAAACGACCTTGCGTGCCGCCTTCGGGAAAGAGCGTGGCGACCTGATAATAGTTGTCGCTGAAAATAACGCCATAGAAACAACAATCAATCAAGTTGCCCACCGCGCCGGCAATGATAAGACTAATGGAAACCAAAAGGGTCGTGCGAGTTTCTTTCTTTATGAGATGCACCAAAAAGATGCACAATGCCACCGACGCCACGAACCGGAAGAGCGTCAAAATGAGCTTTCCTACATCGCCGCCAAACGCCATGCCGAATGCCATTCCCTTGTTTTCGACGAAATGGAGCATGCACCAATCACCTATCAAAGGTATTTCCTCGCCAAGCATCATGTGGGTCTTCACCCAGATTTTCACGATTTGGTCAACCACCAAAAACACGGCTATCAAGCCAAAACACAACCAATATTTACGACTTTTGGATGTTATCATGTTATAGTTAAGCGTTTTAAGTTACGAGTCAAAAAGACTTTATTTTCTATCGGTCACAAAACCATTGATTTGAAATAAACGAAAATCCAATTGATTTAGTATATCCACTACCGATTCTTGTCCAAGAAAGCCTCACACTCCCGCACCAGTTCTTGATACCAGGCTTCGCCATATTTTCGCACCAACGGCTCTTTGAGATACTTGTACAAAGGCATTGAACACATTTTGCCTTTTTTGACGGCACAGTTGCAGATGTCCCACTCGTGATAGTTGACGGCGTCAAACTCGCCATAGGTATCGATGCGGATGGGATAAAGATGACAAGAAATGGGTTTCATGTAATCTATCTTCCCCTCACGGAAAGCTCGCTCGATGGCGCAGAACGCCTTGCCGTCCTCGCCCCAAGTGATATAGGCGCATTCGCGGTTGTTGACAAGGGGCGTACATGGTTTCTTCTCATTGTCCAACGCCGAAACGCCATGCGCCTCCACTTCGGCAATGCCTTCCGCCGTCATATAAGGCTTCACCAACGGATAGACCCGCTCCAAAATAGGAATTTCATCAACATCCAACGGTGCGCCACAGTCGCCTTCCACACAGCAAACGCCCTTGCACTGTTCCAAATCACAGCAGAAACAGCGATCGGCAATATTCTCAGATACGATACAATTTTCTACGATTAACATGACTTAAAGATTTGAAGATTGGGAGATTTGAAGGTATGCCGATAAATTCCTAATTGCTCATCGAACATATCATCTTGTCAGCCAAGACTGCGGCAAGCTTGTATTTCGACTCCACCGTCCAACCCGCCACATGAGGCGTCAGCACCGCACGAGGCGACTGCAAGAGATAACGGAAATCGGCAGGAAGGTTTTCCAAATCAAGCCCATCCTTCGACATATTCTCATATTCCAATACATCAAGCGCGGCGCCCAACACTTTTCCCTGTTCCATCGCCGACACCAGTTGCGCAGTGTTTACCACCGCCCCGCGCGAAGTGTTGATCAAAAAAACAGGTTTGGCAAACGCATGAAAAAAAGCCTCATTGGCAAGATAATGCGTAGTGTCGGTCAATGGCACATGAAGACTCACCACATCAGACTCCCGCCACAACATTTCCAATGAAACATTGCGCACATACGGCAAAGCCAATCCAAAGCCAGAAGCCTTTTCGCCAAGAATATCATACGCCAGCACCTCGCACTCGAAACCTGCCAAACGTTTGGCGAAAGCGCCTCCCATATTGCCAAAACCGATGATTCCAATCTTCTTTCCTTTCACCTCCAAACCTCTATTTGCTTCGCGCCGCCACAGGCCCTTACGGACCTCCATATCGGCGGCTGCAATCTTGTCAAACAGCGCCAGCAACAGCCCCAACGCATGTTCCCCGACCGCATCACGGTTGCCCTCGGGCGAATTGAGGCAGCGGATGCCGAGGCTCTCGGCATAATCAACATCAATGGTCTCCATACCCGCTCCCACACGGCCGATACACTTGAGGTGACGGGCGTGGGAGAGGAAATCGCGGTCGATATTGATTTTGCTGCGTACCACTATGGCGTCATAATCGCCCACCCGTGCCAGCAAAGAGTCATAGGTAACATCCGTGTCGATATGCACAGAGTGTCCTTCTCTTTCCAAAATCTCCCGCATGATGGGATGCACATTGTCGGTTATCAGGATGGTCATTATATATGGTGAATTTTATTTTTTTGAGAATTGACAAATGATTGGCGGTAGCCTATACGAATCATAACTTGTCCGTCAGTGTCGTAGTGGACATGCCTCCGAGGACTCCTATGCCACCTTTCACGTTGCAGATGATTTGCACAGGCTCGCTGAAGAAGCCCAAGTCATCGCCATTTTCAGCGGCTTCGAGACTCGACAGGTACAGATATAGTTCGCGACTCAAGGCGCTCACCTCTATAATGACGGTGTTGTTCGACCGAGTTAAGAAAGATTGGCTGATATTATCGATGGCGATATTGTGGGTGGTGCCGTCAATGCGCTCATCCGAGAACATCAATGAATGACCGTAAAAATAATTTTCACCCTCGTTCAAGATGACCACAACAACATCCTCGTCATAAATCAGCGGGTCTTCGATGGAGAAATACAAATTCTCTATCTCGCAATCCTCGCAGTCATCATCTTTGAAGAACATGCGTATGCGGTAGTAGTTTTTCTCCCCCGCTTTGTCGTGCAATTTAAAGTGATAGCGTGGGGTACATTCGGCATAAGTGCTGCTGCCATCCCAATTTTCGTAATAAGAAGTATCGTATTCGGCATGAAAGTCCGTAATCGTGGGGCTGAAAGGCATGCGGCAACCAGCCACAACTTCCTCATCTCCCACGCGGGCACGGAGCGTCAAAGTGTCGCCACTTTGGGGGACAATATGGGTGTTGTAAAGCCCGTCGCCGAGGCTCTGAGCGCTTCCAGAAACGATTGACCCGTTGACCTCCATGGTCACCGTGGCATCATCAATGGTCTTGATTTCTTGGCTGAGGAGCAAGAAACGGCTATAGGACAGGTCTACCATCCATACGCTGTCCGCCTCGGGTTGCGAAATCATCACAATGTAGGGCTTGGTCATCTCGCCATCAAATTCAATGGTCTTTTCACAACCCCACAGCAACAAAGCACCTATTATTATAAAAAATATACGTTTCATATTTGTATTATGTTTTTTTCGATGTTTCGACAAATTATTTTTTACTTCTATTAAAATCTCCAACTGTAACTCAGCGACGGCAGTATCGGGAATATCGACAACTGCTTGAGCGAGGCGTTGTTGTAGGAATAGTCGTAGCTTTCGTAAACCAGATAGGGGTTCTGGCGGTTATAGACGTTGTATATGCTCAGCGAGAGGGTCCGCTTACCGTGCTTCAGGTTCTTGTGCCAGTTGAGGCTGAGGTCCATACGGTGGTAGTTGGGCATACGGAAGTTGTTGCGGCTCTCCACATAGGGGACTATGTAGTTGTAATAATCCCCACCCGTGCCTGGGTCGAACTCCTGCAAGGCCAGCGTGGCAGCGTTGCCCGTGCTGAACACCCAAGTGGCGCTTGCGTCGAAACGCTCGCTGAATTTGTAGGTCGCCACAATGCTGATGTCGTGCCGGCGGTCATATTTGGCGGGGAACACCTTGCCGTTGTTGAGCATCTGGCCCTCACGGTCAAACAGGCGGTCGGTGTGGCTCCAGGTGTAGCCAATCCACCCCGTCAGTTTGCCGAAATTCTTCTGTGCCAAAAATTCCACACCGTATGACCATCCGCGACCCATACACACCTTGTTTTCCCAGTCTGTCGAACTGCCAAAAAACGAGGCTCCGTCCTTGTATTCCAGCAGGTTGTTCATATACTTGTAATAGCCCTCCACCGAAAGGTTCACGATGTTTTTGAGGTTGTAGAAAAATCCTGCTGCCACCTGTTGCGAGGTCATGGGCTTGATGTTGGCCGTAACGGGCACCCACAGGTCTGTGGGTAGACTGATGTTGCTGTTGCTCAGCAGGTGCAGGTACTGGGTCATATAGGCGTAACCCACTTTGGCCGAGAGATTGTCGGCGATGAGCACACGTCCGCTCAGTCTTGGCTGGACGCTGGGGTAGAACTTGCCCTGCACTCCGAAACCTGTGAGGTTCAGGCCTCCGTTCACCTTGAAACGGTCGTTGATACGCCAATCGTCCTCAATGAAAGCCATCACCTCGTGGGCAAAAACCTTGCTCTGCCCGAGTACGAAGTTGGTGTCGATTTCGTCCCAACTGTCGTGCTCCTCCACCTTCATGCTCGAAGTCTCGGGGGTGAAGATGTGGAACATGTACTGCCCACCGAACTTCACCGCGTGGTCGGGGTCGGGAGCATAGTCGAAATCAACACGCCCGCTGATGTCATGAATGCCCGAATTGAAAGTCATACCAGCCGAGAACAAACTGATGTCGTTCCCATCATACCATTTCGATTCCTCGGTCAAAGAGAGGTCGTTGCGGTAACGGGTATAGGCCCCAGTCACATTCATAAACAGCTTGGGCGAGAGCTCGTAATTCCAACGCAGGCACCCCACAATGTTGCCCCAATTATAACGCAACTTCATATTGTCCTGCTCGTTGTAGCCATAGCCAAATCTGTATTTGGCGTAAACCGCATCGTCGCCCATATAGAACGAGCCGTACAGGCGGCTACGGTCGTTGAATTTGTGTGTCACCTTCGCGTTGAGGTCGTAGAAATAATAGCCCGCATTGACCTTTTCGTCCTCATCCAATGAGGCCATGGCTATGGCGAGCACAGGCTGCAAGAGCAGGTCGAAATAGGTTCTGCGCGCCGAGATAGAGAAGGTGGTCTTCTCCTTCACGATGGGTCCTTCGAAGTAGCACTTGGCAGAGATAAGACCGACATTCAAGCCGCCGTGGAACTCCTTGTCGTTACCGTTGTTGGTGGCGATGTCGAGCACACTCGAAAGGCGGCTGCCGAAATGGGCAGGGAAACTGCCTTTGTAAAGGGTGATGTTCTTCACAGCGTCCGAGTTGAATGCCGAGAAAAAGCCTCCGAGGTGGTTCACGTTGTACATCGGCACCCCGTCCAAGAGGAACAGGTTCTCGTCGGGGCCTCCTCCTCGCACATACATGCCCGAGGTGCCCTCACCACCGTTCTGCACGCCTGGGAGGAGCTGCACAACCTTCACCACATCAGTCTCGCCGAAGAGCACGGGCACGTTGCGAATCATCTCCACGGGAATCTCCACCTGGCTCGCCTGCGAACTTTCCACATGCTCCACTCGCTGACCCACAATCTTGACCTCTGCCAGAGTAGTCGAACCATTCAATTGCACATCCAAACGCTGGTTACCGTGGGTAGAAATGGCGAAATATTGGGTTTGACAACCCACGAAAGATACACGCAGCACAGCAGTATCCCCATTGAGGGTCAGGGTGTAACGTCCTTGCTGGTTGGTTGAGGTTCCTTTCTTCGACAGGGTGTCGAAAACGGTGGCACCAATCAGCGTCTCGCCCGTCTGGGCATCGGTGACGGTACCCCACACGCTCCCTTGGGCTTGCAGTGCGGTCCCAAACAGGCACATCAGGACGATGATGCAGATTTTTTTCATATTGGTGGTCGAATTGGAGTTATTGTTGTATAAATTATTCTATTTTAGTTGTAGGTTCTTGGTCTGCCTGTTTCTCTCGCACCGCCCTTTCCACACGTGCCGCCTTCTCCGCTTTTTCCTCCTGATGGCGACGTTCACGGTCTCGGCGTGCCTCCTCTATCGTCTCTCCTGCCACAATACCCGTAGGAACGGCGATAATGGAATAGCCAAGTACCATGACAACCATAGAAATAAACTGACCCAAAGGCGTTACCGGAGCGATGTCGCCGTAACCCACCGTAGTAAGCGTAACCACTGCCCAATAAATGCCCATCGGGATACTTGAAATCGCTGGATTTTTCTCATATTCAATAGCATAAACGACGGTTCCCAAAATCACAGCTACGATGAATACAAACATCATGAAAATGACAATCTTCACAGCGCTACGCTTCAACGCATTGAGCAACTTGTAGCCTTCTTCCAAAAAGCGTCGCATCTTGAAAATTCGGAAAACGCGAAGCATTCGCAACATTCGAAGCACTGAAAGCGAACGTGTTGCAGGAACAAACAGACTCAGATAGGCAGGGAAAATGGAGATGAAATCAATCACCCCGTAGAACGAAAACAGATAGTTCCAAGGATGCTTGCTACAATAGATACGCAGATAAAATTCGAAAGTGAAAAGCAGCGTAAATCCCCACTCGACAATGCCCATAATAATACGCACCGCCAGACTCCCATCGCGCACAATGGGGAAACTATCAACAATCAGCACAATGAGGTTCAATGCAATAAGCACCAGCAGCCACACGTCAAACTTCTTTCCCGCAGGCGTATCGGCCTTGAAGATGATATTGTACATCTCCTGCTTTGTCAAATTGCGGAAACGTTTGGGCAACAGCAAGGAAAAGAGCATCCAGTGCATTCCATTACCAATCGACGTGAGAATCTTTTTCGCCCATTCGCGATAATCTATGGAACTCAACAGTCCATACAATGCGCGAAATGCATCCGACAGCATGATTCCCAACGCCCTAAGACAACGTTTCAAAAAATGCAATATTTTCATCATGATTGTGAACTATTTTCAGCCTCGTAATACAAAGTGCTACAATGCCGAGGATCGAAAGTGGCACGAGCCACACGCTGAATGTCGGCCGGCGTAACCGAACGATAGTTCTCAGGCTCAATGTTCACCCAATCAATATGTCCGATCATATCGTAATAGCATAGACTCAACGCTCGGTCGGCGTTCTTGTATTGCGAAAAGACAAATGTCGACTCGTATTTGTTCACCACCTTTTGCAGTTCAGCCTCGGGAACCGGTTCTGTGGCGATTGCCTGCAACTCACGATCCACCGCCGACTCGGCGATTCTCATATCCACACCGTCGCACAACTTTCCCGAAACCACAAATAGTCCTGCATCCAAGTCGCCCGTAATATAGGCGTTAAGCTCGGAAAACAGACGTTGCTGCTTCACCAGTTTGTTGTACAGCCGCGAAGAATTGCCATTGGAAAGGATGTCGGAAATCAAATCATATACATAATAGTCATGATTGAAACGGTCGCACATCGGATACGCCTTATACAAAGCACTTGCAGGAACATCACGCTTGACACGCAGGCTGCGAGAGGCATTTTGAACGGGCTCCCGAGGAATAGGACAAGCAGGAGTAACCCTGTCGGGAATATCGCCAAAAGCCGCACGAACCATCCGAAGCGCATCTTCATGGTCAAGATTGCCCGCAATAGCCATGATGGCGTTGGAAGGATGATAGAAGCGATTGAAGAACTGCCGCACATCCTCCAGCGATGCCTGCTGCACATGCTTGATGGAGCTGCCGATGGTACACCAGCGATAAGGATGCACCCTATAGCACAACGGGCGCAACAACAGCCACACATCGCCGTACGGCTGATTCATGTAGCGCTGGTGGTATTCTTCCGTCACTACACTCTGCTGCAAACGCAAAGTATCTTCCGAAAAGGCAAGCGTCCGCATACGGTCGGCTTCAAGTTGCAACGCCTGTTCCAACCCCTCTGCAGGAACAGTAAGGTAATAGTTCG
This sequence comes from Candidatus Colimorpha pelethequi, assembly GCA_018064245.1. Taxonomy (GTDB): domain Bacteria; phylum Bacteroidota; class Bacteroidia; order Bacteroidales; family P3; genus Colimorpha; species Colimorpha pelethequi. The sequence goes on along the minus strand of JAGHVO010000003.1, from coordinate 72,169 downwards.
TGTAATCGTTGTTGGTGAAGGCATTCGACTCGCCACCCAATCCATTGACCACAAAGTCGTAGTCTGGGAAATTCGGAGACCCGCCAAACATCAGATGTTCAAACAGATGAGCGAATCCCGTAAGCGTAGGATCCTCGTTGCGAGCACCCACCTTGTACAAAATATTCACAGTTACCAACGGCGTACTGCAGTCTTTGTGCGTAATCACCGTTAATCCATTGTCTAATATGTGTTTTTCGTATTGAATCATGGCCTTTTCGAAAATTTTACAATCTCGGAATACTATAATAACGATTTTCTTGTTTTATTTATTGTTACAATGCAATAATCAGACATCATATAGAACTAAATATATAATATTTCATCAATTTCTCATTAATTTCTAATCTATTATGTTTTCACGGAAATCAACTCTCTTGCTGGCCATCTGCATGGTCTTCGCCACAATCACATTTGCTCAACCCGGCGGCGGGCCTGGAGGACATCCTGGCGGCTTTCCTGGAGGCGGACGTCCTCCTATGGGCAGACCTGGCGATGGGCCTCGTCAAGGCAACCCCAATATGAATCCCAACGATCAACGTTCAAGTACCGTAAAGCAGAAAAAGCGCGTTACGGAGGGTAGCACATTCAAAATCATTGGTTCTCTGCGCGATAGCATCAGCGGTGAGACACTTCCTTTCGTAAACCTCAGCGTCATCACCAAGGCGGACAGTACCTTCGTCAAAGGCGGATCGTCTGATTTTGACGGAAATTTCGAACTTACCGGCATTCCCGCAGGCGAATATTTCTTGCGCGTTTCAGCCATAGGCTACCAAAGTTTCTTCATGCCCATAACCGTTTCCAACAACACAGCACTCGGCACATTGAAAATCAAACCCGGCGCCACGACATTGAAAGAGGTTGTCATTACCGAATCTCGTCCCATCTATGCCATGGACGGAGAGAAAATGATTTACAACGTGAGCGACGACCCCACCATCCAGACAGGAACCACCAGCGACGCCCTTCAAAATGCACCAGGCGTGGAGGTTGACATCGAAGGCAACGTTACGTTGCGTGGTGTTTCCAGCGTGGAGATTTGGATCAACGACAAACCTTCGAAACTCACCGAAGAGAATCTCAAAACCTACCTCGAAACACTTCCCGCCAACGCTTTGGCACGCATCGAGGCCATCTCCAATCCATCCGCCAAGTATGCCACTTCCGCCGAGGCGGTCATCAACATCGTCACCACGGCACACATCAAGAGCAACCAGTTTGTCAGCTTCGGCATAAACGGTTCCTCCCAGCCTTTCGTAAGCCCTTGGATTTCGTATATGTGGGCAAAGGAGAAACTCTCCATCAACCTCTATGCCAGCGGCCGCTACAACTACAACAAAAACGAAGGCTATTCCCGCTCCTACATGCGCAAGGACAACGAGTCCGTTCCTGGCACCTTCGACACCATTCAGTTTGACAGCACCTATTCCTATTCCAAGAGCAACCGACTCAACGGCAACTTGTTCCTCGACATCAACTACGAAATTGACAGTAGCAGCGATATCGAATTTTCTTTGGGTGGCAACTACGGACATCCAAACTCCGAATCCTACAGCACTTCTTTGCGCGACCAAACCTACACCGGACTGGACAGCTATCTCTACTACGACACGAACATCAACAAAGTAGGCGGCAATTACTTCGGTCATGCAGGTGTGGATTACACCAAGAAATTCGACAATGAAGGCCACAATCTGAGGGTATCTGCTCGTACCATGCTTAACGGAAACAACAGCGAGTCTATCAACAGCCGTACATTCGACGGCACCATCTACACCATTCCCACGCCAGACCAAGGATTCAACAAAATGTATCGTTCTCATTCCAACAGTCAGAACTACAGCATCAACGCCCGCTACAACAGACCCTACAGCAAAGATGGCGAACTCTCGTTTGGACTGGGATACGACCACGATAAAAGCCATAGCATCTACGACCGTATCCACCTCGATCCCAGCACCAGCGAATATACCGTTACCGACGAACTTCGCAGCTACGAATACCGCAGCGTCGGCAACAACCTCAACGCCGATGTCAACTGGACACGTCGCTGGGGTGGATTTACGTGTGAGCTTGGTTTTGGCGTACGCTACGAAAACACCCACTTCTCCTACGAAAACGATTATTACCCCGACGACACGACTTTCAACTACCTCACCTACAACCCATCCATCCACCTCTCCTACCGCACCGAGAGCATGCACAATTTCAAACTCAACTATACATTGCGCATGAGCAACCCCAACGAAAGCCAGCTCACCACTTTCCGCAGCTATAGCGAAGACAGCTACCGCGTCGGCAACCGAGACCTTACCGCTCCGCTGACACACAATGCAGAAATTGGCTGGACAAAGTTTTTTGAGAAATTTGGCAACATCGGCATCGATGGTTATTTGCGCTACTCCGCCAACGAGATTGACAACCTGACCGACGTAACCGACGGTATTGATCCCTACATCAACCGTGCCATCCAATACTCAATGCCCTACAATATGGGATCTTCCTATCGCTACGGACTTTCCGCCAACGTAACTTACCGTCCCTCAGGATTTTTCAACTTGCGCTTCTACGCAAACGCCTACAACTCGGGTTACACTATGTTCTACGAAAAACTCGGAAAGGAGGTCAGCGACAATATGTTCTCATACAGTTTGCGTCTGAACGGCTGGGCCAAGGTATTCAACAAATACCAAGTTCACGCTTCCATCAACTACTCAAGCCCCACGCAAGGCCTCTTCAGCAAACGCAAAGCCAACTACAATTTCAACCTTGGCGTGCGCGCCGACTTCTTCAAGCGTAAGCTTTCCGCGTTCATCAACATACAAGACCTCTTCAACTGGGGCGCCAGATTTGGCTCGGGAAGCGAGAATACAAACCCCTATCTCTTGAGCGAAAGCACCAACAAACGCCTCAACAGCCGCTTTATCAGCGCCGGCATTACGCTCCGTTTCGGCAAGATGGAACTTGAGCGCCAAGCCAAAGACGGCAGCAGCATTACTTCCGACAGCGAATAATTCATTACTAATTTATAATCATTAATCTTTATTATGGACAAACTCAGCTACGCCCTCGGGCTCAACATCGGCCACCAACTCAAAGAGATGGGCCTCAGCGGAACGCTCTGCGCCAACGACTTTGCAGCCGCTATCGACGACATTCTCAAAGGCAACAAACTCCAAGTCACGCAAGACGAAGCCCAGCAAATCCTCAGCACATTCTTCAACGAACTTGAAGAGAAACAACGCGCACAAGCAGCCGAAGCCGGCAAAGCTGCCAAGGCTGCCGGTGAACAGTTCCTTGCCGAAAACGCCAAGAAAGAAGGCATTATCGTAACCCAAAGCGGTTTGCAATATCAAGTCATCACTCCAGGCAACGGACGCAAGCCCAAAGCCACCGACACCGTACGCTGCCATTATCATGGCACCTTGATTGACGGAACCGTATTTGATTCTTCCTACCTACGCAACACTCCCGCAGAGTTCGGACTGAACCAAGTCATCGCAGGTTGGACCGAAGGCGTACAGCTCATGCCTGAAGGAGCCAAATACCGTTTCTTTATCCCCTACAACCTCGCCTACGGCGAACGCGGAGCAGGTGCCGACATTCCCCCATTCTCAGCGCTTATTTTCGACGTCGAGCTCCTACACATACTACCGTAAATAAATTTTGACAATCCAAAAATTAATAATACCTTTGCAATTGATTTGTGAAGGTATTTTTATTATGAAAAAGTCATTCATTCTCGCACTCGTCTTGATGTGCTTCACATCCGTGGCACAACAATATGATTCTCATCCTCATGGCAACAACCGCCCCATTCCCAACGAATCGACGACCATAGTCATTAAAGCCGCTCAAGGTGAACAATTTATGGTGTATGTAGATGGCAACATTGTGAATCGCAAACCACAGCAGCATGTGGTGGTAGACCATTTGGACTACTCGAACCACGACATCTACGTTGTGCTCACTTCGCCTCAAGACAAAATAACAATGGTCACCTTCCGTCCGACAAGCCGGCGCGAAGAATGTCTTGTACATTTCGACCCACGACGCAATCAGGTGGAATTGCTGCTGCCAGAACAGGTTGCTCAAATGAAACATTTACCCAACACGATGGGCCGTCCCGTGGCACACCATCCCGAAGTGCATGTGATGGTACACTGCTCCGACGAAGAGGTGACCCAAATGGTGGAAATGCTCAAGAGCCAAAGTTTTGACTCCACACGGGAAAAACTGGCACTCAACTACGCCGAAAACCATCGACTTTTAGCCTCGCAAATACTCCGACTGGCACAAGAATTCACTTTTGACTCAAGCAAAAAAGAATTTCTCAAAAAGGCGTATGCTTTCTGCGTTGATCCCGAAAACTACGCCATAGTAGTGAACTGCCTCACCTTCACCACCGACAAAGAGGAAATTCTTGACTTTATCAACCGATAGAAACCTGTTATTTGTAAGCATTACACAACAAAAAACAGAATCAAGCCAAGAATTGTACAGAACTGGACCTGTAAACAAATCCAACAGACAAACACGAAAATCATTTTTCCAAAATCACTTTGAGACTAAAAGGAAAGAGACCAAATCAATAGATTTGGTCTCTTTTTGTTGTCCAACCAGGACTCGAACCTAGACTGGCTGATCCAGAGTCAGATGTGCTACCATTACACCATTGGACAAGGTTTCGTTCTCTTGAAATCGGTTGCAAAAATACGACTTTTTCCAAAAACGACAAAATTTATTTTATTTTTTTTCTTTTTTCACTATTGCACAACATCTTGCAACAGCCTATAATCAAAAACGTGCGACGCAACACACATGATTGCAAGGAGAAAAATACGTTTTTGAGAGGTAAATCCATATACTTTATTTGAATGGAATCCGGTCCCAAACGTCTATATAAAATCACGGGCGGTCCGTACGGACCGCCCGTGACAAAAATCTTTGTTCCTTTATTTATCGAACAATAAATTTATTGGACTGTCCATTGTAACGGTAGATGTAAATACCGTGAGGATAATTGGAAACATTCAACTTGACATTGCCTTTCTCTGCCGAAAGACGAATCGTCTCTACAACTCTACCATCCACGCTCAAAATCTGCATCTCCGCACTTTTCTGGCTACGCAAAGCATAAGGAATGGTGATGTACGCAGAAGCAGGATTTGGATAGGCTGCATAAAGCTGATCGGACGCATTCACATCGGCAATCGAAACACTATCGGGTCTCTCAAAATTGATTATTGCGCCATGGTCAACGGAGAAATTGTAGTAACCCGCATTCAGATTGCTGGCACGCATATTACAGTAGCAGTCACTGCTGCCGCCCCAGCCCCAGTTGAAGGCGAAATATTTGATAGTTGTAGCCACTCTGTATCCGTAGCAAACAAACGCATGACCTGCAGCATCACGGCCAGAACCCTGGGGGTCGGTACCATCGTAATACACGGGACGGCCATTGTCAATCTCATTCTTGATGACATTCACCCAATCATCATCCGAATAATTGTTACGAGTAATGTAGTTGGACATAGGGTATCCAAAATATTTGTTGATACTGGAACCAACATACTGGGATACAGCACCGCTGCCATCTGGGCTATAGCTCATTCCTACAGCCAAGCCAATATTCAACAAGTAATGGGAAACTTCCTGTTTTTCGGCCATTGAGACATTAGGTCTTCCTGTCAACGAATTGGGCATCATATCGTAGTTGAACACAGAATCGGAGAAGCGGACAGTCATACTTTGGTACTGAACGGGAGCACTCGAGCTCGTGCCATTGGTGTAGGGCCAACGGAAAGGTTTCGTGCTCTTTCCAACCGAAGGATAGCGATAGTAGTGCATAATCTGACCAATTGCCGTAGCCACACATCCTGCGGGACACTGTTCGCCCCAAAGTACCGGGCAGTACAGGTTGTAAGGATAAACCTGGTCCCATTTTTCGGGGAAATTCAACTCGACGTTTTCTTTTGCGCCGTCCATCAAGGGCATCTCCTCAAGCAACAGTTCATTCCATTCATTGATGGTCTCCAACGAAGCTTCGGCTTCGGCATTCTGGATATCCATGATAGTACGGGAATAGCCTTCCACCCACCATTTGAAAGCAGGAGCCATGTTATTGACATCAAGTGTATCCTTATCCGAAAAAGCGATGATAGGATCTGCGCAGTCGGAACCCGCTACCACAACAAAGCCTTTTTCTGCAATATTAAAGACGTAAGATGCCGCAACGTTCTGAAGAGGATTGCGCACCTCATATACAAGTCGGGCCTCATTTGCGTCAAATCCTTTTTCGCCGCGCATACAAGCCAGAAAGTACGCACCAGCCTTTTGGGCGGATTGCACATCAACATTTTTACCAAAAACCGGATTGCCGAAACCCATAACAAGCGTTAAAGCAATGAGCATCAACTTGATAGTGGACATTTTCTTCATTTTTCCTATGTTTTAAATTTGTGCAAATATACGTTTTTTCCACGGGACTGGGCTTCTTTCATCTATTAAAAAACATAAAAAATAGGAGAAAACCTTGTAGTTTTCTCCTATTTTATTGAATATCTATTTGTTTCGAATTATTCAGCAACAACCTCGAGAGCGAGCTGAGCCTTGTATTCGCGATAGATGTTCACGGTAGCGGTGTAGTTGCCGAGAGTCTTGATTTTGTCACCGTCAACAACAATCTGCTTACGATCGATGTCGTAGTTGTGCTGAGCCTTCAAAGCGTCAGCAACCTGAGCGTTAGTGATGGAGCCAAAGAGCTGGTCGTTTTCACCGACTTTGGAGGTCAAGCGAACCACCTTGCCGTCGAGAGCAGCCTTCATTGTTTCGGCATCCTTGCGAATCTTTTCCTCTTTGAAAGCACGCTGACGCATGTTCTCGGCATGGATTTTGCGATTGGTAGCGGTAGCGATGATAGCCTTGCCCTGGGGAAGGAGATAATTGTTAGCGTAACCGTTCTTTACGTTTACGATGTCGTCTTTGTAACCCAAATTAGTTACGTCTTGCAGCAAAATAATATCCATTATTGTCTCCTCCTAATTTATTTTAAACAATCTGCTACATAGGGCATCAAAGCGAGGTGACGTGCGCGCTTTACAGCCTGTGCAACCTTTTTCTGGTATTTGTTGGAAGTACCGGTGATACGACGGGGAAGAATTTTGCCCTGTTCGTTGACGAACTTCAACAAGAAGTCTGCATCTTTATAATCGATGTATTTGATGCCGAGTTTTTTGAAACGGCAATATTTTTTGCGCTGTGTCTCAACAGCTATAGGGGTCAAATATTTAATTTCGGTTTCGTTTGCCATGATTCTAACTTTTTTTGAAATGTGAAAGATGAATTGTAAACTACTATCATTTACGACTCATTGTGCATTATTCGGCAACAGGAGCTTCTGCAGCCTTCTTGGCATTGCGTTTTTTCTCATTGTAAGCAACAGCGTGCTTGTCGAGAGAAACGGTCAAGAAGCGGAGCAAACGTTCGTCACGCTTGTAAGCAACCTCGAGGTCAGCGATTACGCTACCTTCAGCCTTGAATTCAATAAGATAGTAGAATCCAGTGGTCTTTTTCTTGATAGGATAAGCCAATTTGCGCATACCCCAATTGTTTTCGTACACGATCTCGGCGCCTTTTCCGGCAAGAAGGTCTTTGTACTTCTGCACCGTTTCCTTCATCTGTTCTTCAGACAAAACGGGAGTTACAATGAAAACGGTTTCGTATTGTTTTACCATGTTTTGAAATAATTTAATTGATTGATTAAAAAAGAAAGAGCCACTTTGCGGACTCGAACCGCAGACCTACGCATTACGAATGCGTTGCTCTACCAACTGAGCTAAAGTGGCATAGATTGCCATCTTTCATGCAATCGTCTGAAAAAGGAAATTTGTTAGGGGATTTGGATGTGGATGTCGGGGTGAGAAGACTCGAACTTCCGGCCTCCACGTCCCGAACGTGGCGCGCTAGCCAACTGCGCTACACCCCGTATTAGTGTCCTGGCAGGGACTCGAACCCTGGACCCATTGATTAAGAGTCAATTGCTCTACCAACTGAGCTACCAAGACATCTTATTTTTCAGAACCGACACGGCCCCAACCTTGAAGGTTTAGGCGTGAGAACATGGACGATGGTCGATCCTTTTTCATTTCAAATAACTCTATGCCACTTCGGCATTTGTACTCCGGGTGGGACTTGAACCCACACGCCCTTACGGGCAAGGGATTTTAAGTCCCTCGTGTCTACCATTCCACCACCAGAGCTTTCAGCTGTTGGCTGTTGGCCTTGGAGACCTTGAGCGGAAAACGAGACTCGAACTCGCGACCCCGACCTTGGCAAGGTCGTGCTCTACCAACTGAGCTATTTCCGCATTTTCGGCGACTTAGGATTTGCATCCGCAGTCTTGTCAATCTTTCAATGTTCTTTCGTTGAATCTTGAGCGGAAAACGAGACTCGAACTCGCGACCCCGACCTTGGCAAGGTCGTGCTCTACCAACTGAGCTATTTCCGCGTTTCCCTTTCGGAAAATCGGTTGCAAAAGTACAAACTTTTTTTGAATCCACGAAATAAAAATCATTTTTTCTTTACTATTTTTTTTATCTCGTTCAATTTCAGCAACGCCTCAATCGGTGTAAGTGTATCAATATCAATATCTATAAGTTTATCACGAATTTCCAAAAGATCTGGATCGTCGAGCTGAATAAAACTCAATTGATAGCCTTCTGGCGGCATATTTTTTGGAGTTTTTGAGGAAGATTTCGCCTTTTTTGAGGTCAATTCGGCATTCTCTGCGGCGGCGGCCTTCGACTCCAATTTCTCCAACATTGAGGATGCCCTATTGAGGACTTGCGGCGGCATTCCCGCCATGCGCGCCACATGGATACCAAAACTATGCTCACTACCGCCCGGAACGAGTTTGCGCATAAAGAGCACCTTGTTATCCACCTCTTTTACGGAGATATGATAATTCCGGATACGTTCGTACTGGTCCGCCATCTCGATGAGTTCGTGATAATGAGTGGCGAAAAGCACCTTGGGACGGATACGAGGACGCTCGTGCAGATATTCCGCAATAGCCCAAGCAATGGAAATTCCGTCGTAAGTGGAAGTGCCTCGCCCGATTTCGTCGAGTAGCACCAAGGAACGGTCGCTGACATTGTTCAAAATGCTGGCTGTCTCGTTCATCTCAACCATAAAGGTAGATTCTCCCGACGAAATGTTGTCGGAAGCGCCCACTCGAGTGAAAATCTTGTCAACAACGCCAATCGTCGCCTTGTCGGCCGGACAATAACTGCCAATTTGCGCAAGGAGAACAATCAACGCCGTTTGACGCAGCAACGCCGACTTACCCGACATATTGGGTCCCGTAATGATTATAATCTGTTGCGAATCAGCATTTAGAAGAACATTATTACTCACATACTGTTCTCCAAGAGGAAGTTGGGTCTCAATAACAGGATGGCGACCTTCAACGATATCGATAATGGATTCTTCGGATAATGTAGGACGGCAATAGTGGTTGGCCAACGCCAACTCAGCAAAACCGTGGAGGCAGTCGAGGCGAGCGGTTGCCTGTGCGTTGTTCTGGATTGTTCCGACATAGTGAGACAATGCCGAAAGAAGTTGCTCGTAGAGCTGCGCTTCCAACGACAAAATGCGATCCTCGGCTCCAAGAATCTTGTCTTCGTACGATTTCAACTCGGAAGTAATATAGCGTTCGGCATTGGTTAGCGTCTGCTTGCGTATCCAATCTTCGGGCACCTTGTCCTTGTGGGTGTTCGTCACCTCAAGATAATAGCCAAAAATGTTGTTGTAGCCTATCTTAAGCGAGGGAATACCCGTACGTTCCACCTCACGTTGCTGCAAGTCCATAAGATAGGCCTTACCCGACCCCGCCATGGCTCGAAGCTCGTCAAGTTCAGCATTTATGCCTTTTGCGATCACACCGCCTTTGTCCACCTTGACAGGAGGATCTGGCTGAATCTCTTTTTCAATACGAAGACGAATTTCCTCGCAAGGATTAAGCAAGTCGGAAATTTGGCGGAACGCAGGATCGTCGACGCCGGCACAAAGGTTTTTTATAGCAGCGACAGCCGCGAGAGACCGTCCCAATTGGAGCATTTCCCGCGGATTGATTCTTCCCACGGCGACTTTCGAAATGAGACGTTCCAAATCGCCCAAATCACGAATATGCTGTTCCAAACGCTGCGAAAGTTCGCGGTTGCGGACCAAGAAATCCACCACATGAAGACGCTCCTCGATAGCGGAAATCTCCTTGAGCGGCATCACAACCCAACGGCGCAACATGCGGGAGCCCATTGGCGTGGCGGTTTGGTCGATGACATCGAAAAGCGTCTTGGCATTTTCATTGGGAGAAGCGATCAGCTCGAGATTGCGTGCCGTGAATTTGTCAATCCAAACATAACGATCTTCCTCTATGCGGCTAATCTTACAAATATGCTGAGTCCTATCGTGTTGCGTATCCTGCAAATAGTACAAGACAGCACCAGCGGCGACAATTCCCGCCTTGAGGTCTTCAACACCAAAACCTTTTAGCGACGTGGTTCCAAATTGCTTTTGGAGCAGTTCGGTTGCAAAGTCGGGCGTAAATACCCAATCGTCGAAAGTGTTGGTATAATATTTTTCAGGGAAAGTGTCGTGGAACTCATGAAGGCGATTACGCTGGAGCACGACCTCGTTAGGGCGGAAATTCTGAAGCAATTTTTCGATATATTGCGTATTGCCTTGCGCAACGTAGAATTCGCCTGTTGATACATCGAGAAAACTGATACCGTGAATTTTATCTGTCAAATGCAGACCGCACAGGAAGTTGTTTTCCTTGACTTCAAGAAGGCTGTCATTGTAAGAAACGCCCGGCGTAACCAACTCCGTAATGCCTCGTTTCACCAAACCTTTCGCCGTCTTGGGATCTTCCAACTGGTCGCAAATGGCTACACGAAGTCCCGCTCGCACCAAACGCGGAAGATATTGATCCAAAGCATGATGCGGAATGCCAGCCAAATCGGTATAGCCACCGCCGCCACTCGCCTTGCGCGTCAGCGTGATGCCCAAAATCGAAGACGCCTTTCTGGCGTCCTCGCCAAAAGTCTCATAAAAGTCGCCCACTCGAAAAAGCAACATCGCATCAGGGAAACGACGTTTCATTTCCGCATGTTGCTTCATCAAAGGAGATTCGTTTGTTGCTGTCTTAGCCAATTTTCGTCAAGCGTTAATCAATTAGCAATAATTTGGCTATCTTCTGTCCAAATAAATCAACACATAGTAGCACAGCGTGGCCAAAGAAGTTAGTGCCGCAACCACATAGGTATAGGCTGCCGAACGCAAAGCGCTCTCAGCGTAGGGATGTGTATCGGCGGAAGTGATATCGTGAGTGTTGAGCCACAGCAAAGCACGTTTGGAAGCGTTGATTTCCACAGGAAGCGTCACCAACGAGAAGAGCGTTGTGATAGCGAAAAGGATGATGCCTGCCAAAAGCAGACCAGGGAACTTGGACACCAGCAAGATGCCCGCCAAAAGTACCCACGAGACGAACTTGTTGGAGAAATTGACCATAGGAACGAGCGTGGAACGCAATGACAGCCATGAATAAGCGGTAGCATGCTGCACGGCATGTCCGCACTCGTGAGCGGCGACAGCGGCAGCGGCGACACTGGTGCCATGATAGACATCGTGGCTCAAATTCAAGGTACGGTTCACGGGATTGTAATGGTCAGTAAGAGTGCCATTGACTTCATGAATGGTTACATTGTGAATATCGTTGTCGTAGAGCATTTTCTCTGCGACTTCGCGTCCCGTCATGCCATAGTTCATGGCTATTTTCGAGTACTTCTTGAATTTCGATTCGACACGTTTGCTTGCAACAAAACTGAGAATGGCCAAAGCGCCAAACACGATCCAAATAATCATTTGCTATAGTTTTTGAAAGTTTACTTCTTAATAACGCAGAAATCGAAAGAAAAGTATATGCATTCGACCGAGAAGTGCAGGAAAGATAGCCTGAAACAGATTTTATTTGAATTGGCTACAATCGTAACCACCTAGAGGACCTTTTTCAAGACTGAAATTTACTGGCAGACTATATTGAACGCGAACAGTTTTATCGCCTTGTTTGCCTGGAATCCAACGAGGCATCTGTTTAAGTGCCTCTACAACTGACTCACCACAACCATAGCCTATGTCTCTTAAGATTTTGAAATTGCGAACAGTTCCGTCTTTTTCGACGACAAACAAAACAAACACCTTGCCTTCCACACCCGCAACTCGGGCCGAGTCGGGATATTGCAGATGATAACAAAGGAACCGATAGAGCGAGTCCATTCCACCAGGAAACTCAGGGTCCACCATCACGGGATCTATCAACTCCACAGATTCAACCGCTTCATTTTCTGTGGGTATTTCCTCTGACAAAGCTTCAGTTTCGGACGTGGCATCAATCTCCCTTGCAATCCACTCCTTGCATTCCTTGTACATTATTGCCATCTCGGAGTCGGTAAAAGTGCTGTGGCCTTCTGCGTCGATGACACCATATAAATCAGACATTTCCACATGGAAAAGTCCCGAATTCCCAATTGGAGTAATCCATGAATAGGGTCCTTGCACCACAGGATGGCCCTTGCGGTCGATGAGCGTCATTGTACTATCATTGATCGCCACGAGCATCTGTCTGCCACTACGATAAGCGAACTTATACCGACATGGAATTAATGGTTTCAAATGATTGTCATAAAATCCATAAAGCCCATTCTTGCTCACAACGTATGGATGGTCAAAAAAATCGTAATCATAAAAATAATTGCTTCTAAAACAGTCTTTCAGGCGCCCTTTGCAGTCGAAAAGCCATATAGAATCTTCGTAACCCATACAAAGTGTTTTGCTATCCAATGCTTCTGCATAAACAAATTTACTAGGGCGTATGATTGTATCACCCTTCAGGCTCATAAATCCACAATGGGAACCATCATCACAAAACAGCCAACCGTTACAAGCATAACCAAGCTCGCCCTTAGCGGTGGTAAGCATGCGGCCTTTCTCATCACGGAGGGTAGTCGTACTATCGGTATGACATACAAAATATTTGTCGGATTTACTAATAGATCGGTATTCGAAAGGTATCACCACCTTCCCATTGAAGTCCACCACACCAAATTTCTCTTTGGCAGCCAAAAAGAGGTCTTCGCCGGACTCTTCCAACAGACGTAAGGACGTAAAGCTTCCCAAAGTATCACCATCGCGCAACATTAACGACAAAGGTGCGTCATACTCTTGCACAATCTGATGTTTTGGATAATAATATATGTAGTTCTTGTATATGAAAGGCACAACAGTACGGCCATTGGTGTCAACAATGCCGTAATATCCGTTCTTATAAAGTGTAAAGATACACCCGTAGTCGTTAACAAAATCCTCCCAATCAGCCCCAATCCAATCGCTTGCATCGGAATCATATTCAAGAGACAACACCCAATTGAGGCTACGGTCAAGCACCCCTAAGAGCGAGTCCTTATCCACAATAAGCTGAGAATATGCTACCTGATTGTACATTGCGTCATATATACACGGCAGCAGCACCTCACCTTCCACCGAGGCTATACCACATTTCTGATTTTGTTCAATGATGATGTAGTTGTTGTTTTCGGAGGTGGAAAACCATTTCGTTCCGACCAACTGGCGCAAACGGCGCAACTGCGGTGTGGCATTGCTCATTGTGGTGTCGGCAGGAGAAATATTTGGTTGGTCCAAACAAAACTGCACTGGCAAATTGAATAAAAAACGGACGGGATTTCCCCGCTGTTTGGCAGGAATCCAACGAGGCATCTGTTTCAGCACTTCCAGAGCGGACTGTCCGCATCCTCCACCTATGTCACGAAGTAATCGGAAACAACTGAGCGAGCCATCCTTTTCCACAATAAATTGCAGATACACTTTGCCCTCTATGCCATTGGCTTTAGCCTCGGCAGGGTAAACCAAACGGCTGGAGATAAAACCATAAAGGGAATCATAGCCTCCAGGAAATTCCGGGTCCTGTTCCACAACAACAAACACTTCCGAGGTATCTTGTCCAATTTGCGCCCATAAAGTGCTTACAAAGCCAAGCAACAAGGCAAAAACAACTGCAATCCTTTTCATTTGTAGCGATTATTTATTTTCATCTACTTATTGAAATCAGTTCAAAAGAACAGAAAAACAACAATAGGATACTTTTTTCTCCCTTCACTCGCCGCGGGCGGTTTCGAGAAGGGCTTGCATGGACTTGATTTCGTCACGGTATTTGGCGGCCTGGAGGAAGTTCATCTCCTTGGCGGCAAGCTGCATTTTGCGCTGAGCCTCACGGATATCCTTGCGAAGCTGCGCCTTGGTGCGGTGGTCGGGAACGGAGACCTGAGAATCTTCGTGAGCGGAATCGGGAGCATCTTGCACAAACTCATAACGGTGAGGAGTATGCTGAGAAGGCGTGTTCATAGCGTACGGCGAAGCGGCGAGATTGGTTGTCGGAACGGGGTCCTTGGGTGGCGTGGTGTAGTTGGAAGCCTCCTCGGCGGCACGCTCAATGACGCTGGTCTGTCCGAGAATAGCCTCGGTATTTTTCTTGATCTGCTTCGGAACGATATGATGTTCCAGATTGTATTTTATCTGTTTCTCACGATGGCGGTTTGTCTCATCGATGGCACGTTGCATACTGCCCGTGATGATGTCGCCATAAAGGATGGCTTTGCTATGCACATTGCGTGCGGCGCGTCCAATGGTCTGGATGAGTGCACGATCACTACGCAGAAAACCTTCCTTGTCGGCATCCAGAATGGCGACCAAAGAAACTTCAGGCAAATCCAAACCTTCGCGAAGCAGGTTGACTCCCACCAACACATCAAAAACGCCCATACGCAGGTCTCGCATAATTTCCACACGTTCAAGCGTATCCACATCAGAGTGGATGTACTTGGTACGGATGCCGAGATTGATAAGATAGGACGACAGCTCTTCCGCCATACGCTTGGTGAGCGTTGTGACAAGGATACGCTCGCCACGGTCAATGGTGTTCTCTATCTCGTCGAGCAAATCATCTACCTGATTGATTGCAGGTCGGACCTCCACAACGGGGTCGAGCAATCCCGTAGGACGGATGACTTGTTCCACCACAACGCCTTCAGCCTCCTGGAGCTCATAGTCGGCGGGCGTTGCCGAGATATAGATGGTTTGGTTGGTAAGTGCGTAAAATTCATCGTATTTCAAAGGGCGATTGTCCAATGCCGAAGGCAATCGGAAACCGTATTCCACCAAGGCGGTCTTGCGACTGCGGTCGCCGCCATACATGGCATGAATCTGCGGAATGGTGACATGGCTCTCATCAATAACCAAAAGGAAATCGTCGGGGAAATAGTCTATCAAGCAGAACGGACGGCTTCCCTCGCTACGGCCGTCAAAATAGCGGGAATAGTTCTCAATACCACTACAATAGCCTAGTTCATGGATCATCTCCACATCGTAGTTGACGCGTTCTTCAAGGCGTTTGGCTTCAAGAAAACGTTCTTCTTTCTGGAAAAAGTCGCGACGTTCATACATGTCACGCTGAATTTGGAGCAACGCATCTGCCATACTTTCCTTGTTGGTAAGGAAATTGCTGGCGGGATAGATGACTGTCTCCTTGAACTTTTCTATCACCTTGCCGCTCACGGGATCGAAACTCTCGATGGAATCAATCTCATCGTCCCAGAAAGAGACTCGATAGCAGAAGTCGGCAAAAGAAGGGAAAATATCGATGGTTTCGCCTTTGACACGGAATCGGCCATTGGTGAACTCAATCTCGTTACGGACATATTGCGCGTCAAGCAGACGCATCAAGAAATCATCACGGCGCATGCGGTCGCCCACCTTCAGCGAGACGGTGCCTCGCTTGAACTCTTCGGGGTTGCCAATACCATAGATGCAACTGACAGAACTGACCACAATGACATCTCTTCTGCCACTCAACAATGCCGAGGAAGCGCGCAGACGCAGCTTGTCAAGTTCGTCGTTGATGTCGAGATCCTTCTCAATATAGGTGTTCGTGGCGGGGATGTAGGCTTCGGGCTGGTAGTAGTCGTAGTAGGAAACGAAATACTCGACGGCATTGTTGGGGAAGAACTGCTTGAACTCGCCATAGAGTTGTGCGGCAAGTGTCTTGTTGTGACTTAAAACCAACGTAGGACGGTTGAGTTGTGCGATAACGTTGGCCACCGTGAAAGTCTTTCCCGAACCCGTAACGCCCAACAGCACTTGGGCACGCTGACCCGCATTGATACCATCTACAAGTTGCTTGATGGCTTCAGGCTGGTCGCCCATCGGGGCAAAATCGGACTGTAAATCGAAGTTCACGACGCTATTATTTAAGAGTTTTGAGCAATCATTGTAACCGAATTGATGCCATCGAGTGCACTAGAAACAATGCCTCCTGCATAGCCCGCCCCCTCGCCACAAGGATAAAGTCCTGGCAATTGCGGATGTTGCAGGGAGGCATCCCGTGGGATGCGCACTGGCGAGGACGTGCGACTTTCCACCGCCAAAAGAGAGGCTTCTTGTGTATAGAAACCGTGCATCTTGCGGTCGAAGTCACGAAAGCCTTGTTGGAGACAGCGCACCACAAAATCGGGCAACACCTCGTGAAGCGGCGCCGAAACGCACTGCCCCATATAGTTGCTTTTGTTAAGGCGTGTGGAGGTTCGGTTTTGACAGAAATCGGTAAGTCGCTGCGAAGGAGCGTCGATGCAACCACCCGCCGCCTCGAAGACTTTACGTTCGACGTCCTGCTGGAATTTCAACAAAGAAAAAACACCATACCGCGCATAATCGGGAACATCTTCGGGTGCGACGGTCACTGCGATTCCACTATTGGCAAAAGGCGAATTGCGGTGAGAATTGCTCATGCCATTCACCACCTGCTGCGATTCTCCCGTAGCTGCAGGCACAATGATACCACCCGGGCACATACAGAAAGAGAAGACTCCGTGGCCATTCACCTGCGTGGTGAGACTGTAGGCTGCAGGGGGCAGGAATTTGGAGTAGTTTTGGGAATGGTATTGTATGGAATTGATCAGGTGTTGAGTATGTTCGACTCGAACTCCCAAAGCGAAAGGCTTGGGTTCCAACTGCCAACCTTTCTCGAAAAACAACTGGTAGATGTCGCGCGCAGAATGTCCCGTAGCCAAAATGACAGCCACACCTTCGTAGGAATTCCCATCGGCGCAACGGACGCCACACACCCTTCCCTGCTTGAGAATCAAATCTGCAACACGGGTATCAAAATGATATTCACCCCCATAGGTTTCAATGGTATGGCGCATATTGGCGATGATGCGACTCAAACGATCGGTACCGATATGGGCATGGGCGTCAAGCATGATATCTGGATCGGCGCCATTCTCGACGAACTTGCGTAGCACCTCCTTGATGTCGCCACGCTTTGTAGAACGGGTGAAGAGCTTGCCATCGGAATAGGTTCCAGCTCCACCCTCGCCGAAGCACCAGTTGCTGTCGGGATTGACCTCCTTGGCTCGGGTTATTCTGGAGATGTCGTATTTACGTTGCTCGACAGGTTTGCCTCGGTCAACAATGATAGGCCTGAGTCCCACCTCCAGCGCACGCAAAGCCGCAAAGAGACCTGCGGGACCCGCACCTACGATAACGAGCGGAGGCTTGTTTCTACAATCTTGATAAACAGAAGGCTGCCAAGCTGAAGGCAACGGCGATTCGCCTTGAAGCGAGACCTCAAGTTGGACATGGTACTTCACATCACGCTTGCGAGAGTCGAGACTACGACGCACCACACGCACTTGCTGCAAGTCGGACACCGAAACGCCCAATTTATGTGCCACAGATTCGCGAAGCAAAGCTTCGGTCCAATATTGTTCAGGAGAAAGATCAAGTTCGAGCAAGGTAGTAAAAATTAATAGACTTGGGACATAAACGGCGCTTCTGAAGAAAGATCAACTTTTTAACCTTCAAAGGTGAAGCTTAAAAGCACCGTGCGTGAGGTGATACGGTCCACCGCCAAAGTGTAGAGGTCGTTGTCGGGGACAGAGAGATCAATAAACCCTTGAACGAGTTTCATCTCAACGGCGAACTTGACATAACGCAAAAAAACATCAATGCCGATGCCCGCCGAATAACGCAAATCATTGGGATTGAGCCGGATGATGGACTCGTTATTGTTGTTCTTGTTTTTTCGGAGGGAAGCAAAATCGAAACCATAATCAACTCCCGCAGTGATATAAGGGCGAAAATTCTTCCAACGCAAAGCCCTGAATTTCAGCTCTACGGGAAACTCGCCATAGACTGATTCCACAGTACGTCCATCTTCCACCAAAGGATGCGTGGCGGCATAGTCGGAAGCCCACGAATACTTGACATCACGATTAAGAAGCGTAACGCCTGGCAAAATACGCAGATTGAGGAAGCGGTTTATAGTATAATCTCCAATTACCGAGATGTGGAAACCTGCAGCATTGTAGGAAGCGACGCCTTGCATGGCGGCACGAATAGAGTCGTCCCAAGTGTAATCAACGTCAAACTTGGACTGCGTAAGTCCCACCTGGATTCCAAAATGGAGATGGCGCTTGTCGTAGGACATAAGATGCCCTATCTGCGCCTTTGCCCCCCAAAGAGAGCAAACCATAAGACCGATGAGAATGAACCTCTTCAAAGAAAAGTCAATAAAAAAAACTGTTGATTTGTTGAATTGTTGATTTGAGTCTAAAACCTTAAAAACCTTTAATCAGTCAGTTCGCCACGCAGAGATACCGAAAGACGTTCTTTGACGTGCTGCTTGTCGTTGGGATAGCAGCCCAAAAGATACATCAGCTTGGTGACTGCGGCCTCGATGGTGATGTCCTTCGCTCCCACTACACCAATGCGATCCATGTCGCACGAAGCTGCATATTGCCGCATTTTTACGGCACCAGCCTTGCACTGGGTCACGTTCATGAGAATGATGCCACGTTTGGCGGCAGCTTCCAACTCGTCGATAAACCACTTCTCGGTAGGCGCATTGCCCGATCCATACGTCTCTATAACCAGTCCCTGCAAGTCGGACGTACTCAGCACTGCATGAACGACCTCGCGCGTAATTCCAGGGAAAAGTTTCAAAACAGCCACTCGGTTGTCAAATTCGGTACGAATAGTCAACGCTCCTTCTGGAACGGGAAGAATAAGGTGCTCCTTAAAACTGATATTGATGCCCGCCGTAGCAAGAGACGGATAGTTGTAACTGTTGAAAGCGTCGAAGTTCTCGGCGCTGACCTTGGTACTGCGGTTGCCACGATAAAGATGGTCTTCAAAGAAAATGCAGACTTCGGGGATATTGAGCTGCCGCGCCGACGCTATTTCAAGAGCGCAGATGATGTTCTCGCGACCGTCGCTACGCAACATTCCCAACGGCAACTGACTGCCTGTAAGCACGATAGGTTTGGCAAGGTTTTTGAACACAAAACTCAATGCCGAAGCCGTATAGGCCATTGTGTCGGTGCCGTGGAGCACCACAAAACCATCGTAACGGTCATATTCGCGGGCAATAATATTGGCTATGTCGCGCCAAAAGGCGGGAGTCATGTTCGAGGAATCGATGATGTTCTCAAGCTGACAAGAATCAATGCCGTAGGCACAATTTTTCAACTGCGGAACAGCGTCATAGATACGATCCAAGGCAAAAGGATGCAGCACGCCCGACTCATCCTGAACCATACCGATGGTTCCGCCAGTATAGATTAGCAGTACTTTGTTTTTCATAATTAATGTTATAACGCAAAGGAACGATTGATTATTGTGTAAAACGTCAGGAAGTGGGACTTTTCGCCAAGAATCACGAAAAGAATAGGCCTATTGACAATATCTATCACACTTTTTCTTCTCCAAATCTAAAAAAATAATTACTTTTGCAAAAGAAAATCATCAAGACAAACAATCTTATTTTATCAACCAATACCTTTTTGTCATGAAAAAAGTATTTATTACAATGCTACTATGCGGACTCACATTCTCGGGAGTAAAAGCGCAGGTGGTAGACAGTCTGGAACAAAACAGAATGCAGCAAGAAATGTTGCAACAACAAGAAAAGGCTCTTCAGAAACAATTGGAGCAAGAAGAAAAAGAAAAAGCAGCCCAAGAAAAAGCCATGCTGAAACAGCAGAAGCAAGAGCAAAAAGAGCAAGAAGCCTTGGAAAAACAACAGAAAAAAGAAGAGAAACAAGCCGCCAAGGAAGCCAAGGCCCAGCGCCGTGCCGAAATCGGACGTGGATTGAGTTTTTCGATTGACCCCGCCGTGGGCGTAGGCATCACATCCATTTTTACGGAAGCCGCAAGTCCCTACTACTCGAACAATTTTTCGTTGGGATTGACTGCCAACCTACACTATCCTATCGCAAAGAAATGGGATGTGAATTTTGGCGTGGGCTACCAAATGGCATATCACGAGTATTATAACGACATTATTTACAACGGAGACAACAAAGATTTTGTCCTGAACGACTATCTTACTCCGTTTTACGCCACTCCGCACACCTTCATTCACACTATAGAGGTGCCCATCACCATCGCACACGTCAGGACCAACAAAGAGGGCGACCGCACCTATCTCTATGCCGGACTAAACGTTGGACGCAACATCGCAACCGACTTTGCAGTCTCTATGGTTCAATCCGACAACTCGACATCAAAAATGTACGCCGAGCCAAACATTGAGAATGTAAACAAATGGAGACTTGACGTTGTCTTGGGATGGTCCGAGTCTTGGTTCTTGTTCCGCTCAGGCTTTCAAGTATATTTCAACTTGCTTCCCACCTATATCAAAGGCACAAACGACGGCAACCCCATTCATGAGTTTGGCATAAAGCTCTCTCTATAAAACCTCCTCCAGCAGCCACATACGCGTGCTGTTGGAACCTTTAAGCAAAACCGTGGCACCACTCAAGGGATTTTCCTGAAAGTGGTGCTTCGCTTTTTCCACATCGTCAAAAAGCATCACAACGTCAGGATTCGGGAACGTACATTCTGCAAATTCATTACCCACGAGCACAATACGTTCAAAGTCACAATCTTTGAAACGATCGACCAATTGTTGGTGTTCTTTGACGCTCTCAGCGCCCAACTCTTTCATTCCGCCAAGCATCACCACCTTGTGGGAAGCTTGCATGGCGGCAAAGTTTTCGACAGAGACTTTCATACTAGATGGATTAGCATTGTAACAGTCCATCACAAGAGCGTTGTTCTTGCCCTGCTTGTATTGCGAGCGGTTATTTTCGGGAGCATAAGACTCCAATGCCTCCTTGATGTCGAATAGTTCTACAGAGAAAAATCGTCCTACTGCAACAGCCGCCATTGCATTGTCAAAGTTGTAGTTGCCCAACAACTTAGATTGGATGGTATAAACATTGTCGTCCTCCTCGACATAGAACTTCATATAGGGATTGCTACCCACGAGGGATCCTTTGACTTCAGCAGATACATTGCTTCCGTATGTAACGACAGACAACTGCTTATAGGCATTGCAAGCTCCAACAGGCGCCGGCGTACCCGGAATATAACCTGGAACAAACGACGGGATGTCGGCAATGGTTGACAACCGACCTGCCTGCTCCATCAAAATGGAGTTGTCGGCATTGACAAAAACAGTTCCTTTTCGCACCTGCAGAAAACGGTACAACTCGGTCTTGGTGCGCACCACACCTTCAAAACTTCCGAAACCAGCGAGATGCGCCTTGCCGACATTGGTTATCAATCCATAGTCAGGATGCGCGATATTGCATAAGAAATCTATCTCGCCAGGATGATTGGCTCCCATCTCGATAATGGCTATTTCAGTATCCGCTGGCATGGAAAGTATTGTCAGTGGAACGCCAAGATGATTGTTGTAATTTCCCTTCGTGGAATGGGTGCGATATTTCTTGGAAAGAACGGCGTTGACAAGTTCTTTTGTGGTAGTCTTGCCATTGGTTCCCGTGATGCCAATAAAGGGAATGGATTGCTGATCGCGGTGATGGCGTGCCAATTGTTGCAAGGTTTCCAACACATTGGGAACGAGAATGCAACGGGAATCAACGCAATAGTTGGGATCATCGATAACACACAATGCCGCACCTTTGCTCAAAGCCTCTGGAGCAAAAGAGTTACCATCGAACTTCTCGCCCTTGAAAGCGAAGAAAATACAACCTGGGGTGATGGCACGGCTGTCGGTGACTACATTTCTCGTACGCAAATATTGTCCGTAAAGGATATCGATGATTTTTTCCATATTGAATAGCTATTTGTACTATTAACTAACAAAACTTCATTTTATTGCATTCGTCTTCTCAAAAACGAGCCATCAATCTACTGTAAATACAAAAAGAAAGGGAAGTCTAACGTTAGACTTCCCACTTCTTTCGAACTTTTGTTGAATCTACTATTTGTATTCAGCAACAATGTCGCGAACCATATCGGGGGTCAAACGGCCGTAAACCTTGTCGCCAATCATGGCTACAGGTGCCAAACCGCAAGCACCAACACAACGGAGGGTATTCAAAGAGAACTTACCATCGGGAGTGCATTTGCCGACTTCCACATTCAACTCACGTTTGAAAGCGTCGAGAACCTTCTCAGCACCACGCACGTAGCAAGCGGTACCCAAGCAAACATCAATGGGATGTTCACCCTTGGGTTCCATGGTGAAGAAAGAGTAGAAGGAAACGATACCATAAACGCGAGATACGGGGATATTGAGTTCGTGAGCCACAACCTCTTGGATTTCAGCGGGGAGGTAGCCGAACTTGCCCTGAACCTGATGAAGTACATTGATGACCTCACCGGGACGATTGCCAAAGGATGCTGCTATCTCTTTGACGGTCTTGATTTTATCTTCAGATAACTTAATATTAGCCATATTCTTATTATTTTAGGTTGTAATTGGGTGATTGCAGCGGATTGCGTTGCAATCACCGCCTTACTTTCCACATTCAACTTTATTTTGTTGCCTCAATCTTGTCAGATTTGTCGAAATAATGAGTGTGGAGCTGCTCGTGGCTGAGGTGGCCGCAAGGTTCGCCGTAGTACTCTTTGTAAATAGCGATGATATCGGGATTTTCATGAGACTTGCGGATGGGCTTGCCAGCATCTTCACGATAGGTAGCTTCCATACGTTTCTGGATGATGTCGCTGTGGCCGTGGTGATAGGGCTGACCAGCACCACCGATACAACCACCAGGACAAGCCATCACCTCGATGAAGTGATAACCATTGGGGTTGCCGTTGCGAACTTCTTCCATAAGTTTGCGAGCGTTGGAGAGACCATAGCAAATAGCCACTTTAACTGCCAAACCATTGAAATCAACGGTAGCGGTACGAACGCTGTCGCCATAGATTCCACGAACTGCTTCGAGGTCGATCTTGGGCAGAGGTTTGCCGCAATAGATTTCATAAGCGGTACGAACGGCTGCTTCCATAACACCACCAGTAGCGCCAAAGATAACAGCAGCACCTGTTGACTGGCCGAGAGGACTGTCAAAGTCTTCCTCAGGCATGTCGTTGAGGTCGAGGTTGCACTGCTTGATCATGTGCGCAAGTTCGCGAGTGGTCAAGGAGAAGTTGACATCGGGATCACCGTTTACCTTGAATTCGTCACGAGCGCATTCGCTCTTCTTGGCCAAGCAAGGCATGATGGAAACAACAACAAGGTCTTCGCGTTTCACACCAATCTTCTGTGCAAAATAGTTCTTTGCTACAGCGCCGAACATCTGCTGAGGAGATTTTGCGGTTGAAGGATAGTCGAGCAGGTCGGGGAAATTCTTCTCGTAGAAGGTAACCCAACCAGGACAGCAACTGGTAAACAAAGGCAGTTTGACGTTCTTGTCGCCAGCGAGGAAACTCTTTACGCGGCCAAGAAGTTCGGTGCCTTCCTCCATAATGGTAAGGTCGGCGCTCCAGTCAGTATCGAATACATAGTCGAAACCAAGACGACGGAGAGCGGCAGCCATTTTACCGGTAACGATCTCACCGGGCTGCATGCCAAATTCCTCACCCAAAGCCACGCGGACTGCAGGAGCGGTCTGAACAACGACTTTCTTGGTAGGATCGGCGATAGCCTTCATAACGTCGCCAATGTTGTCAACGAGGGTCAATGCGCCAACAGGGCAAACCTGAACGCACTGTCCGCAGTTAACGCAGCTGCTGTCGCCAAGGTTCTGCTCAAAAGCAGGAGCGACAACTGCCTGGAAGCCACGATTAACACCGCTCAAAGCACCAACGCTCTGGAACTTGTTACACATGGTTTCGCAACGACGGCACATAACGCACTTGTCCATATCGCGTTCTACGCTGAGGGTAGCATCCTTGCGATAGGTGGATTGAGCGCCCTTGAAAGGAATTTCCTTGATGCCAAGTCTCTTGGCGAGAGCCTGCAATTCGCAGTCTCCATTCTTTTCGCACTGGAGGCAATCGTTGGGGTGATCGGAAAGGATAAGTTCAACGACAGTTTTACGAGCGTTGATAACGCGTGCACTGTGGGTGAAAACTTCCATGCCTTCCATACAATCGGTAGCACATGCGGGAGCGAGGTTCTTACGTCCTTTTACTTCAACAACGCAAACACGGCATCCACCGGGTTTGTTTTCAAACTTCATACCATTGAGCTCAAAATAGCACAAGGTAGGAATATTGATACCGGCCTGACGAGCGGCTTTCAAAATCGTGGTACCTTCCTCGACTTGAACCGGCTTATTATCTATAGTCAGATTAATCATTGTTTTACTTTATAATTTTGAATATAGCTTGTAGCATCTAAAAGTGTGGTTAAATTGCTACGCCCTATATGATGCGTTTTTACGATTATTATTTAACTGAAATGGCACCAAATTTACAGCCACCGATACAAGCGCCGCACTTCAAGCACTTCTCGCTGTCGATAACCATGGAAGCGAGTTTGTGACCAGGAGCGGTATAGTCAGTACGAGTGATTGCCTCAGCGGGACAACCCTTGGCGCACTTGCCACAACCGATACATTTTTCGCGGTCAATTTCGTATCTCATAAGTTTCTTGCAGACACCGGCACGGCATTTCTTGTCAACAACGTGCTCAACATACTCATCCCAGAAGTTGTCGAGGGTAGAGAGTACGGGGTTCGGTGAAGTCTGACCAAGTCCACAAAGAGCGGTATCCTTGATAACTGCTGCAAGATTGCGGAGTTCTTGGAGGTCTTCCATTGTACCACGACCGTCGGTGATCTTCTCAAGCATTTCGCAGAGACGTTTGTTACCGATACGGCAGGGTGAACATTTACCACAACTCTCTTCGCAAGTGAATTCCAGATAGAACTTAGCGATAGCAGGCATACAGGAAGTTTCATCCATAACAACCATACCACCAGAACCCATCATGGAACCAGCAGCCACGAGGCTATCGTAGTCAATAGCGGTGTCGAGGTGTTTTGCGGTCAAGCATCCGCCGGAAGGTCCACCGGTCTGAACTGCCTTGAACTGACGGCCACCCTTAATACCACCACCAATTTCATAAATAATCTCACGCAAGGTAATACCCATAGGAACCTCAATCAAACCTACGTTGTTGATCTGACCAGCCAATGCGAATACCTTCGTACCTTTAGATTTTTCGGTACCAATCTTGCTGAACCACTCAGCGCCCTTGGTGATAATTACGGGAACATTTGCGAAAGTCTCAACGTTGTTAACATTGGAAGGCTAGCCCATATAACCACTTACTGCGGGCAACGGGGGTTACAAAGTAGGTACACCACGCTGACCTACCATGCAGTGGATCAAAGCGGTTTCCTCACCGCATACGAATGCGCCAGCACCGTAACGGAGTTCGATATCAAAGCTGAAGTCGCTTCCGAGGATGTTCTCGCCCAAGAGACCATATTCACGAGCCTGGTTGATGGCGATTTTCAAACGGTCGATAGCAAGAGGATATTCTGCGCGGATGTAAACCAAGCCCTTGGTAGCGCCAATAGCGTAACCGCAGATGGCCATAGCCTCAACGATACTGTTGGGGTCGCCTTCCAAGATGGAACGATCCATGAATGCGCCGGGGTCACCCTCATCGGCATTGCAGATGACATATTTTTGATCTGCCTTGTTCTTAGCGCAGAGTTCCCATTTCAAACCAGTGGGGAAACCAGCACCACCACGGCCGCGGAGGCCAGAAGCCTTCATTTCGGCGATAACCTGTTCGGGGGTCATTTCGGAAAGACACTTTGCCAATGCCTCATAACCACCACGAGCGATGCTCTCTTCAATGTTTTCGGGATCTACGAAACCGCAGTTACGCAAAGCGATACGAATCTGCTTTTTGTAGAAATCCATGTGTTTGGAGTCGGAAACGTGCTCTTTATTTTCGGGGTTCATATAGAGCAGTTCAGGCACCTTACGACCCTTAACAAGATGTTCTTCAACAATGCGACGAACGTCTTCGGGCTTAACTTGGGTATAGAAGGTATTGTCAGGCATAATCTTGACAATGGGGCCTTTCTCGCAGAAACCGAAGCAACCAGTCTTGATGACCTGAACTTCGTCTTGGAGACCTTTTTCCTTCAAAATATTGTGGAAGTTTTCAATAATCTGCAAGCTATTGGAAGATTTACATCCAGTACCGCCGCAGATGAGAACGTGCATTTTGTATTTTGCCATATTGTTTCTCCTCCGTTTTTACTTGTCGATAGTTTCGTAGTTGACAGGGATGATGCCCTCGACCAATTCACCGTTCTGAACATACTTGGTCAGAATTTCATCGGCACGATTGTTGTCAACGTGACCGAAAACGATGGGGTCTTTACCAGGAACGCGAACCTCAAGGGTAGGTTCTGCATGGCAATAGCCCATGCAACCAGTCTGAGTAAATACGGCGGCAATGCCCAACTCAGAAGCCTTGTTCATCATGTGTTCCATAACCTGCTTGGCTCCAGCAGCAATACCGCAAGTTGCCATAGCGACTTTGATTTGCACAAGCGACTCAGGATTTTCAGCCTTTTCGCGAACATCCAAGGTCGATTGAAGCTTCTCTCTCATGGCTTTCAAATCAGCCAGTGATTTTACTTTTGTCATGTGTTATCTCCTTTAATTTAGGGATTAATATTATATATATTTAATTCTTAGGATATTAGAATATTCCAACAGAGTATATCTGGAAATGCAAATATACGCTTTTTATTTTAATTAACAGAATTCCATCCCAAAAAGATTTTCTACTCGTTTGCTCCTATTTCATCCAGGTTCTCTCGAATCATCTCTTTCAGGTAGGAAATAATGCTCAAATCATTCATCGACATCCCATCCAAAGCTTCTTTAATTTCATCGGTATCAAACACATATTCTCCTTTGTCGGTTATATGCTTATAGACAAAATGAATGTCCTCGTGTTGCGACACCAACATGACAATGGTGCCTTCCAAATCACCCATCGGAGGTCGATCCCAATGGTCATGCTGGAACCAAAATTCCAAAGTGGTTCCCACTCCGACTTCGCTGCTCAATTTCATTCCCCCACCACAATTTTCGCTGTTCATTTTGATGAGTGGCAGGCCAAGCCCTACCTTTCTTGTCGTTCGCGTAGTTGTATAAGGGTCGGTCACCTTGGCCATAAACTCGGGAGTCATACCTTTCCCATTATCTTGTATAGTAAAGTGATAGTCATTGTCTTTCAAACTGTCACGTATAGTGAGACTAACATCCTTCGCATTGGCTGCGATGGAGTTTTCCATCAAGTCATAGACATGCAATGAAAGTTCCTTCATAATGAAAGCTTTTCTATATTTTTAGTTCATTTCATTTGCCACCTTCCCAGACTGCTACCTTCCTTTGCCTTCTCGCAAAAGTCTCATTTCTTCCTAAACGCCATCGTGTCTATATAGCGTCCATCTTCCCCCGCAAGCGCCTTCCGAAACTCGTCAAAGTTTCTGTGTGCCATATAAATAACATTATAGACATCACCTACATTATCTACAAAATGGGCATCACTATCGGTAATGAAATTAAAACGTTTCAAATAAGCGTTTTTCCTAAGAAAATCCTCCTTAGTGACGAACTTGTTGATTTCAAGTCCATCCGCACGCAAATCTGGGGGTACAAAACCCAATTGACTGGTCAATGAGGTTGAACCCTTGTTGACATGTGCAGGAACGAACAATCCACCAATGCGGTGCACTTCTTCATAGATTCCATCCACATCAACATCTATGGCATTCAGCAAATGGAATTCCTCCTCGCCCACGATCTCCTCGTTCTCATCCACAATCAATTGATAACCGAAGCGGTCTTCGTCATTGGGAATCTTTGGCAAATGCAAATCCAAAAAATCCTGAAATGCATCCAATTGCGTATCTGTTTCAAAATACGCCAAGCAGTGAGCCTCTTCCTGAGAGGTCACCTCCACCCCACCCAAAACAAACAGACCTTTCTCCTTGCCAATCTTTTGCGTCACCTTGACTTGTCGCGTGGTATTGTGATCCGATATAGCAATCATGTCCAACCCACGCGCCAAGGCTCGTTCCACTATGTTGATGGGACTCATTTCCAAGTCGCCACAAGGTGAAAGCACTGTATGGATATGCAAATCCGCCTTATATGGATGCAGCGTATCTGACACTATTTCAACAAATCATAGATTTTACCAGCAGTCTCGAAAGTCTGCATAGTAGTGCTCAGGAACGGAATGCCTTCTTCGTTGCTTTGCGCTAAAGTTTCTTCCGAAGCGCTCTGTCCCTTTACCAAAATAACGCAAGCCAACTCCTTCAATGAAGCAATTGCCATCACATTCTTATGCGTCTGCAACGTGACCCAGACGTTGTTAATTTCGGCGTTGCCCATCACGTCACTCAACAAATCGGAAACGTAGCATCCTTCAATTTCGCGGTTCAGCCCATCCTTGCCTGAAAGCACAGTCAGTTTCAGGGCATTTACAAGTTCTTGTACAGTCATATAAAGTATATTTAGGTTATTTTTCTTGGTCCTTGATACGATCCTCACCCCAAATGGATTTCATCTTTTCAAGGCTATCTGCTATCGTCATCTTTCCAAGGCTTTCTTGATGGCGCTGATAGAACAAGCACTCCTCAAGGCAAGTTTTTCCGCACACGACATCCGTGGCGAACGCCTCACAGGTTGGAGCCCCGCATACACCACAATCAATCTTGGGAAGGAGTTCTTTCAATTGAACTATCTTCTCCATTTTCTCAAGAGCCTTGGATCTATCGCTATCTAATATCATCATGGAACGAGGTTTGACAGGGTCCACTATCGAATTGCCTATCAAATACTCTTTACACGAATCCATTTCTTTGTCCCTTGGCATCTCGCCGTTTCGCTCCCTTTCCGCAGCCTTTCGAGCACGAGCATACATTCGCTCTCCGCATAGGAAACGGTTATCACACGAAAACAAAGCTCCCGCACACGACTGATCACAAGCACGGAGCTCCAAAAACTCAACGCCCTCGACCTCATCGTTTTCAAGCCGATCTAAAAAATCCATCACATTCTCTATGCCATCAATAGCATAGGAACGCTTTGCCAGGCATATTCTGCGCTCGCCATTGGTCAAAGTTGACAAAATAGCATCAGCCGACAATCTTGGCGTGCGCAACGATGGGAAAATATAATTTTTCCCCTGTTCCTTGATTTTCTTTAGCACCCTGTTGTACAGCGAATCCATATTAATGACGCCATCAATAATAGATTTTTCCTCACCTACAGGGGCTTTCACGGCAGCAATCTTCGCCGCACATGGCGTGATGTAGAACAAGCCGATAGACTCTCTTGGGATACCTTGATCCATTAGGTTTTTCAACGCATACATTGCAGATATGTCCAAGGGCACCCTGATGGGCATGACATTGTCCACCAATGCGGGATATTTGATTTGTATCAAACGCACAATTGCCGGACAGAAACTAGAAATCAATGGTTCCTTATCCAAATTATCCTTGGCATAACGATGTTTGGCCTCCGCATAGATGGCAGCTGCCGACTCTACCTCAAAGACATGGCGGAAACCAATATCCTTCAATGCGGCATAAATACGAGAAACCCGCACATCCTGCTGAAACTGGCTCAAAAAGACCGACGGGAGCAAAGCCACCGAATGTTCATACTTAAAAACGTTCTCAAAGTCATCTTGCTTAACGTAGATGGCCTTCACGGAACAAATCTCATGGCATTTGCCACAATCAATACAACGATTTTCTTGTATATATGCTTTGCCATTGCGAATACGAATAGCTTCCGTTGGACAAATTCTCAAGCAACGGGAGCATCCGATACACTGAGAATCATCTATTTCAATGGCATGATAGAATGTCATGGGGTTTTCCATAGGCTAACTTATTAGCGCTTCAAAAGAAGCATTATACAAAATTAACCACCATCTCCACCGTCGTTCCGACTCCAACTTCGGAGGAAACATTCAGTTTATCGACATTCTTTTGCATGTTTGGCAAGCCCATTCCCGCTCCAAAGCCCATATCTCTCACCTCGGGACGAGCTGTCGAATACCCTTCTTGCATCGCCAAAGCAATATCAGGTATTCCAGGACCTTTGTCCGCAACAACCATTTTGATTTTGTCGGAATCAATGTCCACAAGCACCTTGCCACCGTAGGCATGGGCTATGGCATTGACCTCGGCTTCATACAAAGCCACCACGACTCGTTTCACGACTTGCGGTGAAACATTCAATTGTTTAAGCGCCTTCTTTACAGAACTTGACGCAGTACCGGCATTCACAAAATCCCCCTCTACCACAGTGTATTCCAAATGCATAACACGCCTTTCTCTATATCTATATATGATTAAACAAAATAAAGTCTGGTACAGTAAGTAAGATTTAGTAAAGTGGAAGTATTCCATCGGCATACAGAATGCCGCAAGCCTTGAACATTGAGTACTCAGAAGTGATAACCACCATGTCGCTTTCCTGCGCCAACTCAAGCATTTCCTCTGTCGGCTTTTTGTTGCGCACTATGACCAAATACTCCAAATTAGCCATATCACAGGTTCTTATGGTCTGCATGTTGCACAATCCGGTAATCAACATGGGTGTATCTTTGAGCGTAAGCACTTCACTCATCAAATCCGAGGCAAATCCCATCGTCACCTCTTCATCCAAACGATTCTCTCCCAAAAGCACTTGACCGTTCAACAAACGAGCGACCTCTCTTAGTGTCATGATTATTTTATATTTACAATATTCTTCGTTGCAAAGATATACATTTTTTTTCACGCAGAAAAATAATTTAGCCATTTTTTTTGAAGCGATATCTGCTTTCTTAGTTAGAACCGATATCCGCTCTATTTTTGTGAAATGCAAACCACCATTTTTCGATCTCACTTTTAAATGTCTGCTCGATTACCATAAAAAAAGCACCCACTTAATTCAACTGTTCCGCAATCCGACAAATCAATCTTGTTTCTGTTTTTCTCCGACTTGAATAATCACCTGGTTAGTAACTTTTTTTTCATATTTGCGTATAACTACAATT
The DNA here is from genome assembly GCA_018064245.1 of Candidatus Colimorpha pelethequi. Classification (GTDB taxonomy): domain Bacteria; phylum Bacteroidota; class Bacteroidia; order Bacteroidales; family P3; genus Colimorpha; species Colimorpha pelethequi. Next base: position 40,632 of record JAGHVO010000003.1, on the reverse strand, counting down.
AGTTAGAAATTTTTATCTCATCTTTGCCCCCTTATATGCCTAACACACATACAGCACTCCAAGGGTGTGATTTGAGATAATATTCTGTAATACAAAGCAATGAATCAACCAAGATTACTGCAACAAGGAGACAAAGTATCAATTGTCGCCACTGCGAGAAAAGTATCGCTGTCAGAAATGCAACCTGCCATCGATTTACTCAATTCATGGGGATTGCAAGTAATTCTTCCCAATGGTTTGTTTGAGCATTGCAACCAATTTGCAGGCGACGACAACAATCGCGCCAAAATGATGCAAGAGGCTTTGGACGACGATGAAATCAAGGCGATTTTCTGCGCACGGGGTGGCTATGGCACCGTCCGAATCATCGACAAGCTGGATTTCACCGCTTTTGCTAAATGTCCCAAATGGATTGTCGGTTACAGCGACATCACAGTGTTGCACAGCCACATACAGCGAAATTTTGGCATACCCACGTTGCACGCAATCATGCCCATCAACATTCCTCAAGACGCTGCCAATGCCACACACAAATCCTATCCCGCCATTGATTCCTTAAAAGACGCATTGTTCAACGGACCACAAACCGAAATCAAAGGCGCTACCGACAACAGCTTAGGCAGACGAGGCAAAGCCTACGCCCCCGTCGTAGGCGGAAACCTTTCCATTCTGTACAGCCTTATGGGTTCACCGTCGGAAATAGACACCGACGGCAAGATTCTATTCATCGAAGACTTGGACGAATACCTTTATCACATCGACCGCATGATGCAGAACCTAAAACGTGCCGGAAAGCTGACAAATCTCAAAGGTCTTATCGTCGGAGCCATGAGCGACATGCACGACAACGCTATTCCTTTTGGGAAAAATGCGGAAGAAATCATCTGGGACGTCGTGAAAGACTACACCTATCCCGTATGGTTCCACGCGCCCTACGGACACATCGAAACCGACAACATCGCGCTGTGTCTTGGCAACCCAATCAATTTTTCCGTACAATAACCACAACCCTCGTTCCATGATACTCATCCACATTCCCCGAATTACCAACCGACTTGGATATACGCTCAACGTATTATTTCATAATATACTACAAGCGGAATATTCCATCACCACAAATGTCGAGGAATTCACAAAACACGAGGGCGCCAAATTCGCCTACGGACCCGAAAAAATCTGCCAAGCCCCATTCTTCAAGGCGAGCAAACTGCTATTTCAAACCTCCATCGAGGAACAAGATTTAAGTTTTTTCGAATACAAAAGTCTGCCAGCCTTGTTTCCTGTCTATGGAAAAGACACAGACCTCCCTTTCGACCCGTTCGCAGCAATCTTCTACACCATAACTCGATACGAAGAATATCTACCACATCTCACAGACCCGCACGGACGCTTTTCGGCCACAGACAGCGTCGCCTACCAATATAATTTCCTGCAGATTCCCATAGTAGATTATTGGGCGGCACTCATCAAAGACGTCATCCTCTCCCAATACCCCGACGCACACATAGCCCCGAAGGTCTATGAATTCGAGCAAACCATCGATGTCGATGCCGCATACTGCTACCGACACAAAGGACTTCCACGCACTATAATGGGAGCGCTTCGCGACGGACTGGTGGCTCACGACACCGAACTGCTAAAGCAAAGACTCCAAGTGCTGCGTCACAAAAAGGAAGATCCATTCGACACATTCGACTACATCCTTTCTTTCAAGAAGAAGCACAAATCAATGAGAATCATCTTCTTTGTGCTTTTAGGAGACTATTCAAATTTCGACAAGCCCATCTCGTACAACAATTCCGAATTCCGTAACCTTATCCAACACATCGGAGATTACGCCAAAGTGGGCATCCATCCCTCTTACGGCTCTTTGGAACACCCCGAAAACATCGAAAAAGAGGCACATCGGCTCGAAAACATCCTTCACCGCACTATTGTGAGGTCACGCTTTCATTTTTTAAGGATACAGATGCCACGTTCATTCCGATCGCTGATTCACGCAGAGATTTTCAACGACTATAGCTTAGGCTACCACGACGAGCCAGGATTCCGCGCCGGAACCTGCGTACCTTTTCCTTTCTACGACCTCGAAAGCGACCAAGAAACGCCGTTGATGCTACACCCTTTCGCAGTAATGGACACGACTCTACAGAAATACAAGAAAATGAACGTCGAGCAAGCCTGGGAGGCCTACAGATCTATCATCGACGCCACACGCCAAGTCGGCAGCACATTCTGCGCCATCTGGCACAACCAAAACCTATCCGATTCCGAAGGTTGGGAAGGCTGGAAAGCACTTTACGAAAAAGTACTCGAATATGCCGACCCACAACGGAACAACACAATTGAGGACAACTAACAACATCGCAAGATATTTCTCATGATCAACTACAAAGAGAAACTACACAAAATCAAAGCCTTCGTGTTCGATTTCGACGGCGTAATGACAGACGGAAGCGTATGGACCTATGCCGATGGTGAAACTGTACGCGCCGGCAATGTAAAGGACGGATACGCAATACAATATGCCGTAAAAAAAGGCTACATCGTAGCTGTAATTTCAGGAGCCACTTCCGCCAGCATAGAAAATAGAATGAAGTCTCTCGGCGTCACGCAAATATACATGGGTTGCGCCAGCAAGATCGACACATTCAGGAATTTCCTGGAAAAGAACGGACTTTCGGAAGAAGAAGTACTTTGCATGGGTGACGACATTCCCGACTATGAAATACTGAAGGCATCGGGCGTGGCGACCTGTCCCGCTGACGCCGCCACTGAAATCAAAGAAATCGCAGACTACATATCCATCTTTCCCGGTGGCCGTGGATGCGCACGCGACGTCATTGAACAAACACTGCGACTTCAGCAAATGTGGTTTCAACACGACGCACTCGACTGGTAACAACAAAAACACATCATATGGACAATTCAAGGACAAACCCCACAACAAGCCGCCGTTCCCACAGCGACGTACTAGGGTATTCATTACATTGTCACAAACTGTCATCCCTTCTTCGCACTATTCTTTTTCTAAGCATACTTCTCCCCACGCAACTTTTCGCACAAACTTTCAGCCTCGATGACACCACGACAGAGTATCCTCATCACGGCACCATTTACGCAAACAAGTTTGAAGGTCGTCACACCTCCAGCGGCGAAATATTCCGCCAATCAAAATTCACTGCCGCGCATTGGAAAATCAAGCTCGGGACATATGTTCTGGTAACCAACACCAACACCGGACTTCAAGTAGTGGTCAAAGTCAACGACCGATGTCCCAAACGTGGCGTTTTCGACCTCACCCGCACCGCTGCCCACGCCATCGGCATCCGCGGATGCCAACCCGTCAAAATACGAATTCTGTCGGAAGAGGAACAATCCTACTGGGCGCAGCATTGTGAAAGCCAAGACCGGACCGACCACACAAAAGTCCCCAACAACAGCACGTCAAAAGGGAGCAACGCCACCAAGAAAACTTCGGAAACAACGTCATCCGCAACAAATTCCCTAACCACGCCTGCGACGCAAACAAGCAAAGACAGCTTGTTTTACGATATCAAATTATGTGACGTACAAACACTTGAACAAGCACGCGAAACCATTCGGGAAGTACCAATGCCCTACCAAGACATGGTAGAGGCACGTCCCAGTTCAAAAAACTCATCCATCGAAGTCGTGCTGAAATTGACACAACACAAAGAAAGCGCTGCAAAAGTGCAAAAAAAGCTCTCAAACACCTTTCCCAATAGCGCCTTATTAGAAGTTAAAAAAAATTAATTTGCAAATAATTGAAAATCAAATTCTGAATAAGCCAACATCAAAAAAAAATCAGAAAAAAGTAGCATAAGTAAATAATTCTTATTATTTTTGCAAGTCAAAAAGTTTGTCCTGAATTAGTGACAAAACTAATTTGTTATACACGAATCTATTGATACTGTGCATTGTAGGAAACAAAATACAAACTCTGCAGTAAATACGATATTTCGAAAAACCATCGTATTGCTTATCATATTGACAGGTTTTGTCAATATTGGCAGGGCGCAACAAGAGGCGCAATTCACCCAATTCATGTTCAACCGCTTATCCTACAATCCCGCTTATGCAGGTAGTTCAGGATCCATTTGCGCTTCCTTGATGTATCGCAACCAATGGCTTGGACTTTCGCTTGACTCCCCTTCCGCCGACGTAGAGGCTGGTTCTACTCCTACAGATTACTTATTCGCTTTCGACATGCCCGTGAAATTCCTCCACGGCGGCATTGGTATTTCCGCCGTAATGGATCAACTCGGTTATCATAAGAACGTTTCCGCCAGCTTTGATTACGCATTTCGTATGTATTGGGGAAGCGGAAATTTGGCAGCCGCCATTGAAGTAAATCTGTTTAACAGTACTTTTGATTATTCCCAATTGCGTGGTGCCGACGACTTGTCGGGCAACTACACAGACCCCATCTCCGCTTCTGGCGACCCGCTTATTTCTTCTGGAGAAGAAGAGTCCGATTTCCTGTTTGATCTTTCCACAGGTCTCTACTACCAAGTTCCAGGATTATGGTATGCAGGTGTGTCGGTAAAGAACCTGCTCGCCTCACAAAGCGATGTCTTGAATTATAGCAACGCCCGCATAGTCTATTTTATGGGCGGCTACGATTATACATTACCTTTTAATCCTTCTTTCAAACTGAAATTTTCGGGATTGGCAAAGACAGCCAATTTCTCGGTATTTCAGGCCGACATTGCAGCACTTCTCGACTATAGAAGTCTTCTTTGGGGAGGTTTGAGCTATCGCGTCACCGATGCCGTTGCCATTTTAGGCGGAGTGAACTGGAACAAGCTCCAATTCGGACTTTCCTACGACCTCACCACATCAAAACTCGGCGTTTACAAACACGGACGCAGCCAAGGTACACTTGAGGCCTATTTACGCTATTGCTTCAAGGTCATCATTCCTCAAAAAGCACCTTCGGTTTACCGCAACACCCGATATTTGTTCTAAACAATAACGAAACATTTTTTTATTTTTTCCGTATAAAAACAACAATACCGCCTCAATTGGCAAATTAAATTAGAATAGTTAAAACAATCCAGATATGAAAAAATTGTTCCTTCTGCTATCAGCGTCAGTAATTTTGCTGTACGGTTGTGGATCTTCAGAAAGAGGTGAAGTGATCGGCGTTCAAAATCGCCCAGACTTCGAAGACCTCGACCTCAACGGAATGGTATTTATCAACCAAGGCAACTTCACCATGGGTGCCGGCGCACAAAATGAAGTTTACGGTACCGAAGAGCAACCTCGCACCATGCAGGTTTCCTCATTCTTCATGGACGAGACCGAAATCACCAACAACGAATATCGTCAATTCGTATATTGGGTACTTGACTCAATCGCTCGTCGCAAACTTGGCGAAGCTGGCATCGAAGGTTTTCTCATCGAAGAGGATGACTATGGCGAGCCCATCGATCCCCCGATGTTGGACTACAGCGAAGACATTGAATGGGATGAGCAAGAGACCCGCGAGGCTCTTGAGGATCTTTATTATGCTGAGAAAGACCGTTTCTACAGACGTAGAGTTGTTGATCCTTCCAAGTTGAACTATGAGTACTACTGGATTGATTACTCAGATGCTTCCAGAAAGGAAAAGGCAGCCAATGTAAAAGATGAATACGAAGGTACCATGTTCGCAAGCCGTCCTAAGGGTTTGAACAACCGTTCCAATTTCATCAAGAAAGAGGTAGTGAACGTCTATCCCGACACACTCTGCTGGGTACACGACTACACCTATAGCATGAACGAAGAATTTACCCGCCAATATTTCACATCCGTAGCCTACGACAACTATCCAGTAGTCGGAATCAGCTGGATTCAGGCAAAGGCATTCTGCGTATGGCGTTCAAACTTCCTCAACAGATATCTTGAGTCTATCGACTACCAACAAATGAACGATTTCCGTCTTCCCACCGAATCTGAATGGGAATTTGCAGCACGCGGCGGCATTTCTGGCGAAGCTTATCCTTGGGGTGGTCCTTATGTTCGCAACCCGAACGGCTGCTTCTTGGCAAACTACGAGCCTTTGAAGGGTGCCTATGACGACGATGGCGGCGTAAAGACCTTGATGGTTGGACACTATGCTCCTAACGACTACGGTTTGTATGATATGGCTGGTAACGTTGCAGAGTGGTGCTTGGATTCCTACAATGAGTCCACCTATACTGTAGCCAATGCTTTGTCACCTTACTACAACTATAGCGCTTCCAACAACGATCCACAAGCAATGAAACGCAAAGTCGTTCGTGGCGGTTCCTGGAAAGACCAGAAATACTTCATCCAAGTACAGACCCGTACCTACGAATTCCAAGACACATCCAAGTCCTACATCGGATTCCGTTGCGTACAGCAATATCTTGGCCGTGTGAAAGGTGACAACCTCAAGTCCGCTTCTAACGTAGCCCACTAAAAAATTGAAATTAATACATCAAAATAAGTAACACACTAAAAAAACACAAATCATGGGATTTCTTGATAAAATCGTTCGCAGTAAAGGTTACAAAAGCTTTATGGCAAAGCTTTATGGTTGGGGTGCAGCCGTCGTTATTGTCGGTGCTTTGTTCAAAATCAACCACTGGCCAGGCGCAACGCCGATGCTGATTCTCGGTATGGGTACCGAATCTATCATCTTCTTCCTCTCTGCTTTCGAACCACCACACGTAGAATGGAACTGGAGTTTGGTATATCCTGAATTGTCAACAGGAGAAACCGTAGAGCACAACACCGGTGAGAAAATCTTGGCCGGTCCTTCTACTGATCCTCTTTCACAGCAACTGGACAAAATGCTAGCGGATGCGAATATAACGCCAAGCCTGATTGAACGTTTAGGTCAAGGTATGCAAAACCTCGCAGACTCTGCTAATTCCATGAACAATATGGCAACTGCCGCCGCCGCTACCGACAAATTCGTTTCCAATATGGACAGCGCCGCTGAAGCTGCTGGACACTTGATGGAAAGCATGCATGGCGCTCCCGAAGCTGTTGCAACATTGACCAACATCTACAACGAGACTGCACAAGCCTTGTCGACCGGAGACGTTTCCTATGCCGCCGAAATGAAAAAGATGGCTACCAGCCTCTCTTCCATCAACGCAATGTACGAAATGCAGCTGCAGAACTCCACCAGCCAGTTGGATGCTACCAAGGAAGTTCAGGAACGTATGCAGGCTATGATGGGCAACTTCGCAGAATCCGCAGAATGTGTTCTCAAATACAAAGAACAAGTTGACGCACTTGCAAGCAAAGTATCTGAACTTAACAACGTTTATGGCAAGATGCTGGCTGCTATGCAGACAAGAATCTAATTCTATCCTATAAATAAGTATTTTGTTTAACTAAAACTTAAAAAAGATAGAATATGGGTGCAACAAACTGTCCGGAAACCCCGCGACAAAAAATGATCGGCATGATGTACCTTGTGTACACTGCCCTACTTGCTCTGAACGTTTCCGCTGAAATCTTGGACGGTTTCGTTACCGTTGGCGATGCAATGAACCAATCTAACGAAAACATTGCGGTAAAACTTGACGACTCCTACAGCCGTTTCCAAGCAGCTTACGTCAATAATCCCGAGAAAGTCCAAGATCAATGGAACAAGGCGCAAAACGTACAGAAACTTTCCAACGAACTGAAACTTTTCATCGACAGCACACAATGCGACTTCCTCGCGAAGATGCAGAAAAAAGTGACTATCACCAACCACGAGACAAATAAAGGACGCGATATTCTCATTGTAGATGCAAGCGGCAAAACCATTTATGACAGTGCCCGTACAGCCTTGAACGAAGGTGGTTTGGGTATCATTGACGCAAAAGACAACGTTGAGGTAGGAACAAACTTCTTCTATGGTACCAGTGAAGAGCCTGATGGTGCTGGCGTAACCCTGAAGAACAGAATTATCGACTACAAGAAGAAACTGAAACAGATTTTGGGAAGCGATTCCTCAAACCTGAAAATCGGTCTTGACGTAGAATCAGAGCATTACAGCGAACATGAAGGCAAATCCGTAAGTTGGGAATTCTTCAATTTCCACCGTACCATTGCCATTTCCGATATGGTTTTGCTTTCCAGATTGAAAGCCGAGATCATGAATGCCGAATTCGACGCCGTCAACAACCTCTACGCTCAAATCAGTGCCGACGACTTCAAGTTTGACCACGTTCAGGCATTGGTTATCCCGAAATCAACCTATGTAATGCAAGGCAATCGTTTTGAGGCCGACATCTTCGTGGGTGCCTACGATTCCAAAGCCAAGCTGAGCGTTGAAATCGGCGGACAGAGACTTGAAGGCGACAGCGTAGTACACTATGCAGTTGGCGCTGGCGGAGTTGGTCCCAAGAAATATAGCGGCAACATCTACGTCAAGAAAGACAACAGCGATGCAAAGGCATACTCATTCAGTGGTGAATATTTCGTAGCCCAGCCTGCAGCAGTTGTTTCCTTGACCAACATGAACGTAGTTTACTCAGGAATCGACAATCCCGTAAGAGTTTCCGTACCAGGAGCAAACACACGTGACGTAGTACCTTCCATCAAGGATGGCAGCGCTACGATTACCCGTGATCCAGAAGGAAAAGAAGGCGACTATATCATCAAAACCACCCAAAAGGCTGGCAAGATCCACGTTCAAATCAGTGCCAAGATGGACGGCAAGATGCAAGCCATGGGGGTTGAGGAGTATCGCGTAAGAACCATTCCCGATCCCGTCATCAAGATTAGCAAATATAAAAACGGCGAATCCATTCCTTTGGCAGAACTTCGTGCACAATCTGGCATAAAGGCCGCCATGGAGAACTTTGAATTCAAGATGATCGCACCGAAGGTTATCAGCTACAGCTTCAACTATTCCAACTCTGGCAAGAGCGAAATCATGGTCAAGGGTAGCAACTTGAGTCCTGAAGTAAAATCAGCATTGGCCAAGGTAAAAGCCGGCAACAAGATTTACTTTGACGATATCGTAGTAAAACTCGCAGACGGTAGCACCCGTAAATACAGTGCAACATTCAAAGTTGGAAGATAACACAGACTAACAAATACTTTCACAATATGAAAAGACTTCTTTTATGCATCGGCTTATTCTTTTGCGTAGCAACAGTAATGCCTGTACAAGCACAAAGTATCGTTGACGCTGACGATGAGAAAAATTTCAGCGATTTCTACGAAAAGACTTTGAGCAAAGGCAAAAGCGCAATGCCTTATGCACATCTTCGCGAGAGCGATGTAGTGTGGGCTACAAAGGTTTGGAGAACGATTGATTTCCGCGAGAAATTCAACCAATTCTTCTATTTCCCCGTTGATCCCGAAAGCAACACTCAAGGAAGAATCAACTTGTCCAACCTCATCTACAAGGCTCTGTCAAATGGAGAAATTGAAGTCTATGAAGATGACGAAACGAAGATTCCTTTGGACTGGGAAACCGTCAATGCAAAATTGAACAGAATCGACTCTGTATGGCATGAAGGTGAAGAAGATGAATATGGTGAACTCATCAGTGAAGGTTATATGGAGCCCGTCACCATCAGCTTCGAATCGAAAGATTATTTCGTTGCACGCCTGAAAGAGACATGGTATATTGACAAGCAAGACACTCGTCAGAAAGTCCGCATTACCGGCCTTGCGTTGGTTTACAACGACTGCCGCGAGCGTGGTGGCGAAGTGGAATGCAATGCCATTGAGCGTTTCTGGGTTCCGATGGATGACATGCGCGTACGCAATATTTTAGCAAAATACAACGCATACGATGAGCACAACGATGCAGCTGAGCGTAGCTATGACGACGTATTTGTTGATCGTTATTTCGACAGCTACGTTACGAGAGTATCCAATCGCATCAACCGTACCATCAGTTCATACGTTACCGGTACCGACGCTATCTTGGAAGCTCAACGCATTGAAGAGGAGATCTTCAATATTGAATCAGATATGTGGGAATATTAAACAGTAATGCTGAAGTCTAAGAAAAGAGTTAAGAGTTGCAAGTAACTCTTAACTCTTTTTTGTTTTCAGAGGATAAAACTAGTGAAACTCCACAGAGCATATTATCGGATGGCCACACCCAAGATCATAATGATCCTGGGATTGTTGCTTTTATGCTATCGCGGAGCGGATGTTGCAGCACAGACCATCGACGAAATACCTGTAGGAGACAACATCTACGAAAAAACACTGCGGAAACAGATACTTCCTCCCCCATTGCAACATGTGCGGGAATCGGATGTGATATGGAGCAGCATGATATGGCGCACCATTGACATGCGAGAGAAATTCAATCAATTCTTCTATTTCCCCACAGAAAAAGAGGGCGTTGACGGTCGCAAGAACATTGCCTATACCATTTGGGACGCCATTGTTTCGGGAGAAATTCCAATATACGAAGACGACGAGTTGAAGATACCTCTGGACAATGATGCATTCCTGCAGCAATATACCAAAATTGACACAGTAATTCTGGAGATAGAAGACGATGACGAAAACTATGAGTACCAAACGGTTCTTGTACCCAGAGAGTTTTTGTCGGACGAGATTTTCCAAATACGCCTGAAAGAGGTATGGTTTATCGACAAGCAAGCCGACCGCCAATTGATACGCTATATAGGCATGGCACTCACGCAAGACATCTACAAGGAATACAACGGCGAACTAGAGTTCACAAATCGCATTACCCTTTGCTGGATACCAATGCAGTCATTTGCTGTGAGGACGCTGTTGGAACGACACGAAGCCTATTATGAAGACAACATCGCCCACCTACCCTCTTGGCGGCAAATTTTGGAATCGCGCCGCTACGACAGTTTCATCAACCGCGAAAGCAACCGCATGAACCGTTCCATCAGCGACTACCTAACAGGTATTGACGCCATACTCGAGTCAGAACGCATTGAGACAAAACTCCTTGATATCAGTAGCGATATGTGGGAGTACTAAATGCAATGAACATACATCCATTTATTGAGAAATGAGGACAGCTCACCATTGGTAAGCGTCCTACGAGTATCCAACATCCAAACAACTTTAATAAGATTCAAGAAACGCAAGTTGCGATTCTTATATATTATTGGGACAATGAAAAAGAAAAGCATAATCCTTGTAGCATTATTGATGCTTGCATTCGCGGCGAGTTCAAAACCAGTCGAACCAGAACAAGCAGCACTTGTAGCAGCAAATTTCTGGCGAACCAATTCATTAGGCAAATGGGAAGGGATGACCAACATTTCGGAATCAGTTGGAATAGCCGAGCTATATGTCTTTGCCAACCCCGAGGGAGGTTTCGTCATTGTATCGGCCGATGATTGCGCTTTGCCCATTTTAGGATACTCAGCCACATCTGATTTCCTGGTTCCCCTACCCTCCAATGTACAAGACTGGCTCAACGGATATGCTTGGGAAATCTGCCAGCTGGTTCAACACGCAGTGCAACCCTCACAACAGGTTACCGCCGAATGGAAACGCTACCGAGAGGCAGAAACCACGAAAACCGCACTAACCACAGTCGTAGCTCCACTTCTCACAACCACCTGGAGTCAAGGAACCTATTATAACAATCTTTGTCCCATCGATGCTTCCACAAATCAACATACCGCGACAGGATGCGTAGCCACCGCCATGGCACAAGTGATGAAATACTGGAACCACCCCGTCCAAGGAATGGGGGCAGAAAGCTACAACCACCCCACCTACGGCATGCAAAGTGCCAATTTTGGAGCGGCCACCTACGACTGGGCCAATATGCCCAATGCGCTGAATGCCACAAGCACAAGTCAACAAGTGCAAGCCGTAGCAACACTGATGTACCATGTAGGCGTGTCGATCGTCACCAACTATGGACTTTCCTCGTCAGGAGGAAGCGCCGCAGATATCGTATCCCGGGCAGGACTCACCTACCCATGCGTAGAAAACGCATTGCGCCAATATTTTGACTATCATCCGCAACTTTTCGGAGCGCGACTCAATGGTATGGGAGACGACCTTTGGAAAGCCATGCTACGCACCGAACTCGACAGCGCCAGACCCGTAGTCTATTCAGGGTTTGACCTTTCAGGAGGACATTGCTTTGTCTGTGATGGATACGATTCACAAGACCGATTCCATTTCAACTGGGGATGGGGCGGCACCAGCGATGGCTATTTTACCATAGGCTCACTCAATCCAAGTGTCGGCGGCATCGGAACCAACACCTCCACGACATTCAACCTCGACAATATGGCGGTCTTTGGCATACGCCCCGCATCCAGAACCACAGCCACCACGGCAATAGTTGCCGCCAACGCCGACAACCCAAGCCACGCCACCATAACAGGAACCGGAACCTATCAGAATTTCACAGACCAAGTCACGCTCTCCGTCACAACCGATGACGGCTATCGATTCGAAAAATGGAGTGACGGATCACGCAAACTACCACGCCAATTTTGGGCCAACGGAGATGTCAATCTAACAGCACATATCGTCCCCGTAGTAGGAGACACCATCGCTTATTGCGGCAACTCCCACGAAGGCAATCTGATGAACCACTACTTCGCCATCAAGGTAAATGCATCCGATCTTCCAGCAGGACAATCACTCAAAAGCGTACAATTGTTCAATCCCTACGAAGGCGACTATACCATACGCATTTACGCAGGAGACAATTATTCACCAGGAACGCAAGTCTATGAAGAGACCTTTCACCTTCCCGGTTCCAACCAATGGGAGACACTCCGCTTTTCCCAGTTGGTACCCATCACCAACAGCAGCAATTTGTGGATTGTGGGACGCGGCGTAGGAAACAACTATCCCATACCCGTAACCACCTATTGCGGCAACCAAGATGGAGGCTGGACCTCCACCAACGGCGTAGTATGGTCGCAACTCACCGACATGACCGTCATGTGCCGAGCCATCTTCAGTCAACCCACCGATGTAGTAATCACAGCCAATGCCGCCGACACCACCCAAGGCGCAGTGCAAGGAGGAGGACACTATGCGATGGGAGAAACATGTACCCTCACCGCCATACCCACGGGCGACAATATCTTCGACCACTGGAACGACGGCAACACCGACAATCCACGAACCTTTTCGGCAACCACAACGGCAACCTATACCGCTTATTTCTCGGGTTGTAGCATCTCCACCCTACCCGCCACACAAGACTTCAGCCAAGGGCTCGACTGCTGGACAACATATAGCGCATCGACCTCCAACGCCGACGCCCTGACCGTCATCAGCCAAAGCAGCATGTGGGGAACATACGACTATTTCCAGTTCTGCAGTCAAAATTATTCCCCCGCCTACGACCAATACCTCATCTCTCCTCGCATGATGACAAACAATGCCATCGATATGACCCTTAGCTATCGCTGTCAAGGGACGACAGAGACATTCAACATCGAATATTCCACGACCAACAACAACGCCGTCAGTTTCACCCACGTCGTTCGAAGCCATTCAGCCAACAGCAATATCTGGGACACAATCCAGGTACACATTCCCGCCGAAGCAAAATACATTGCCATTCATTACACCACCAACCATGGATATTATTTCTATGTAGATGACATACAACTAGTAGGGCAACCACATCCAAACCACACGATAACAGTGACATCCGAATCCGAAACAATGGGAACCGTAACAGGAGGCGGCAGCTTTGAAGAAGGAAGCCAAACAACGATTCAGGCACAACCCAACAATTGTTACGCATTCTCCCATTGGCAAGACGGAAACACCCAAAATCCACGCACCGTTACCGTTATGGGCGACATCACCTACACAGCAACCTTTGTTCCCGAAACCCACAATGGGATCGAGATTCTTGAATCCTGCGACAGCGTACTGTGGAACGAAAACTGGTATTACGCCAGTACCTCAGCAGCCACCTACACCACCACAACAGCGCAAGGCTGCGACTCCACAGTAACGCTGATACTGACCGTGAACCACAGCACATCATACGACACCACCATTGCATCGCAAGGACCCTACACAATCGATGGCGTGCAGTATGACTCAACCACCACCATAGTGCGACAGCTGAGCAGCCAAGAAGGCTGCGACTCGCTGGTGACCATCCATCTCACAATCGTTCCCGAGGAGAGATTCTTCACCGTAACAGCCCATTCCGCCAACGAACAACAAGGTTACGTCATTGGAGGAGGCACCTACCCCGAAGGCGACACAATCACGCTGAACGCCATTCCCGCCGAAGGTTATCAATTCGACCATTGGGACAACGGCGAAACACAGAATCCCTACACCCTAATCGTAGCGAGCGACACCACCATTATTGCAGAGTTCAGACAAACCCAAGGTATTTCCGACATACAGTCGCCAATACGCATCTATACCGAAGGACGTAAACTGACCATCAAGAATGCCGAAGGGCGGACTCTGGATGTAGTAGATGCGCTTGGACGCATCATAATCCATAAAGCCACAGCCACAACAACGGAAACCATTCAACTTCCCCATCAAGGCATCTACTTCATCAGATTCGACACCACATCCGCACAAAAAATAATAGTGCCATAGGCGGAGCAACTTTTACCAATGGATTCATCCCATTGGCAAAAAAGAAAAGAACCATTTGGATTTTTCCAAAAGCACAACTTCCCGAACAAAATCGGGTCAACTTCCCGAATAAAAATAGGTCAACTTCCCGAATAAGATTAGATCAACTTCCCGAATAAAAATAGGTCAACTTCCCGAATATTACAGATTATTTATTCATAATCAAAAATAAATGTGTATCTTTGCAAAATAAATAAGTTTTGCAAATGAAGTACAAAAAACGGATATCCGATGCCCTTTTAATTCGTAAACTACAAGGCAAAGGAGCAGTCTTGATTGAAGGTCCCAAATGGTGTGGGAAAACGACATCGGCAAGTCAGCATTCGGGGAGCGTTCTCAATTTAGGGGACAGCGAAATACTGAAACAAAGTCGTCAAATAGCCGAAATAAATACAAAAGTACTTTTGCAAGGCCAAACACCTCGTCTTATTGACGAATGGCAAGTATTGCCAGAGTTGTGGGACTCCGTACGATCTGAAGTGGATCGTAGAGGTGAATTCGGACAATTCATTCTAACAGGATCATCTGTTCCACCCGATGCAAATCAATTTGTGCATAGTGGTACTGGACGTATTTCCCGATTGAGAATGCGAACTATGAGTCTATACGAATCCGGGGAATCAAAAGGTACTGTTTCACTAGAAACACTCTTCCAAAACCAAGACATTGAAATAACATCTAACGAATTGGAACTTGAGCAAATAGCCTACTTGCTATGTCGTGGAGGTTGGCCACAAGCCACTGTCCACAAAGGGAGCATCGCACTCGACCAAGCCTTCGACTATTACGATGCCGTTGTCAACACCGACATCCATCGCATAGACAGCATCCGACGGTCAACCGAAAGAACTAAAATGATATTGCGTTCCTACACACGGAATTTGGCTCAAGCGGTACCATTCACCACTATATGCAAAGACATACAAGCCAACGACAGCAGTTCCATTAGTGACGACACCGTTGCCGATTACCACAATGCACTTCAAAACATGTTCGTCATTGAAGACATTCCTGCGTGGAATCCCAACCTAAGAAGCAGAACCGCAATACGGACAAGTATGACACGACATTTTGTAGATCCCAGCATCGGAACCGCATCACTAGGCATCGGTCCCAAAGAGCTATTGGCCGACTTAGAGTCATTCGGACTCTTTTTTGAAAACATGGCCGTGCGGGATTTGCGAATTTATGCCGACGCTTTGGATGGCAACGTATATCATTACCGAGACTCCAAGGGAAACGAATGTGATGCCATAGTCCATTTGCGCAATGGAGATTATGGACTCATCGAAATCAAACTTGGAGGAGAGACAAAAATCAATGAAGGTGCGGCAAATCTGATAGCCTTGTCGAAAAAGATAGACACCACAAAGATGCATGTTCCCTCGTTCATGATGGTCCTTACGGCTGTAGGGTCCTACGCCTATCGAAGGAAAGACGGAGTCCTTGTAGTACCTATCGGATGCCTGAAAAACTAAAACAAGTATGCACCAAGTTCCCATATTTTGTGGGCAAATTATCGACCACAAAAACCACTCTATAAATAGCCATCATTTCCATCGGGGAGACACTATTCTTTAAAATATTTTTGGAATTTTGTGGAAAAACACAACAAAAGTCTTGGAATTTTGTGGAAATTGATCCTAAAAACATCGGAATTTTGTGAAAATAATGTCTCTATGCATCAAGAAAATAGCATAGAGGTTAAGTCTCAAGACAAAGCGACCAAGTCGCTACGTAAACTTTTGGACGACCACAAGTCATATCCCGACATCAAATTTGGCATCAAACTGGGATACAAGAATATCGGACAAAATGGCAACCTCATTACATTCCCCTACTTTCTCACCTTTATGCTAAAACGATTTGTAAAAGAAGAAAGATTCCAGCATTGACACATTCTTTCGTTGGTTTATCTTATAAACCAATCTAATACAACGAGGGCGGCAGGATTCCTGCCGCCCTCGTTTGTATTATCTCGAAAAGAAATTACATTTCGATGAGTTTGTCGTTGGATCCGAGCACGTTGACGATTTTGTGCATGTAGAGTTTCTTCATGCTTTCGCGAGCGGGCTTGAGGTATTTGCGGGGGTCAAACTCGGCGGGTTTCTCGGCAAGAGTCTTGCGGATGGCAGCGGTCATAGCGAGACGGCTGTCGGAGTCGATGTTAATCTTGCAGACAGCGCTCTTGGAAGCCTTGCGGAGCTGTTCTTCGGGAATACCTACAGCAGCCTTGAGGCAGCCGCCGTTGGCGTTGATAGTGTCAACCTCTTCCTGAGGAACAGAGCTGGAACCATGGAGTACGATGGGGAAACCGGGGAGCTTCTTCTCAATGGCTTCGAGAACGTCGAAAGCCAAAGGAGGAGGCAGCAGACGACCCGTCTCGGGGTCAACGGTGCACTGTTCGGGAGTGAACTTGTAAGCGCCGTGGCTGGTTCCGATGGAGATGGCGAGAGAATCAACACCCGTCTTGGTAACGAAATCAATAACCTCTTCAGGCTTGGTGTAGTGGCTTTCGGCAGCGGAGACTTCGTCTTCAACGCCAGCGAGAACACCGAGTTCACCTTCAACGGTAACGTCGAACTGATGAGCATATTCCACAACCTTCTTGGTAACAGCAACGTTCTCGTCGTAAGGAAGGCTGGAGCCGTCGATCATGACGCTGGAGAAACCCATGTCGATGCAAGACTTGCAAGTCTCAAAGCTGTCGCCGTGGTCGAGGTGCAACACGATTTCGGGGTGTTTGCAACCAAGTTCCTTAGCATATTCCACAGCACCTTCAGCCATGTAGCGAAGCAAGGTCTGATTGGCATATTCGCGGGCACCCTTGGAGACCTGAAGGATAACGGGAGAGTTGGTTTCAACGGAGGCTTGGATGATGGCTTGCATCTGCTCCATATTGTTGAAATTGAATGCGGGGATAGCGTAACCGCCATCAACTGCTTTGGCGAACATTTTGCGAGTGTTTACCAAACCGATTTTTTTGTAATCAACCATAATTATGTTTTTTTTTAATTAGTGATCTGGAATTTGTGACTAGGGGATGATAACTCTTTACCTTCAATCTCATCACTCCACCACCAGTTTTGTAGTGTTGCCGTCGATGGTCAGCGCATAAACGCCTTTGGGCATTGAAGCCACATCAAGTTCGCATGTAGCCACGGGAGCCTCAAAGTCGCGCTGCAACACAATCTGTCCCTGCAAATTGCAAAGCGTAAGGCGACGCATATTATCGGCACGAACCACTACGACAGAAGTAGCGGGATTGGGATAGACGGCGATAGCATTGTCGGCAACCTCACGAATACCCACCGTACCCACCGTGCAATCGATGGTGTAGGTGCGGCTGGTTCCATCCTCGGCAACGACAGAAACCTCATAGGAAATCGAAGAGTCGGCGCTAGTGGGATTCACATTGACTTGAGCATCATTTACTTCAGGAATAAACTGGAACTGAGCGGCATTCATCTCCTCAACAGAGGCAAAAGTCACATCGTAGTGCATGCGATCCTTGGCAAAGCCATCCAACGTAGCGCCGTTAAGCTTGATATCGGAGAGCCAAGAGCTGTAGATGAACTGAATGTCATCGATAGAGAGCGAGTCGTAAGCTGCGCCAGCTCCAGGGTTCATGTTGGTAGTGAGCGACATAAGGATATAAGCAGGTTCCGTTTCGCCGTCATAAACAAAAGGCACCTTGATTTGCTGCCAGTTGTAGATGTTGCGCGAAGAAGTGGTACGAGTGAAATGAGCAACAGCCTGAGCGGCATATTTCGAGTGGTCGTTCTTGTCGGAAGGATCTCTGAAATCGCAGTTACCATGCAAGAAAGCGGAGATAGAGCCCTGAGTATTGGCGTCGGAAGCATAGAACGACACCCAGATATACATCGAGTCGGGAGTAGCCGTAAAAGGCTGCGAGAAATCAGGGTTGGACCGCTGCGTATAGTTGTAGTTGTTGGGGGAAGTGGCGCTTGCCTCGTCGGCATGGATGCGACCCGTAGTCATGTTGCCATTGGCGACAATGCCGATGATGGCAGTGGAATAAATGGTAAGAAACGAAGAACCATCGGTACCCGGTCGGCCGCCATAGCGATGATAGTGGTGAGGCGTGCTGGCGAGAATGGCCATAACGCCGTCGCTGGTAGCGAACGAATTCCAATGAACAGGTTCCGCGTTGGAGCTATTACTCTCCCACTCCTCAAAGCCAGGGTTTAGCAATTGATATTGAGCATAGGACGAGAACGAAAGTCCTAAAAGCAGCGCAAAAACAATAAAGCACTTTTTCATAAGAAGGAATTTGTTAGTTTGTGAATTGATTAGTTATTTGATTCCGTGAAGTGCAATGCACAGATAAATTGCAAAGGTACGAAAATTAATTGATATAGGGATTAGTGACGGTGATTAGGGGTCGGCAATGATTTTTTGAAACTATATACATTGGGAGCCATAATTAATGAAAGAACGACCTTCTCTTTTGCTTGTAAGATTTCCTCTTCATTTCTCTTTTGAAAAGAGAAAACACCCCGGCTGTAGAAAATTTGCTAAAATTTCAACCTTCGAAACTAAAGCGCATGAACTCACTTTGCTCAAACACATACGCTTCTTTACGCTCCGAAGGTCAAAATTTCTTCACGCAAATTTTCTAAGGCCGGAATAGGCGACCACAATGCTATCTCAAAAAGAAAAGAATATTGTTTCCTATATTAATTTGTCGGCGTGTAATTCGGAGATTTTATGTAAATTTGCATTTTATTCAAAAAAAACAACCATGAAAAAAGTCTTACTCCTTGCCGCTTTGGCATTCATCACCATCACTTCACAAGCACAATTCATCATCGGAGGCACCATCGGCGCCAGCCTTATCAACGACAACAGCGAATACGACGGACAGATGCGCGCCGACAATATGAAAGAGCGCGTTTTCAGCTTCGACCTGCGCGGCGGCTATCAGATCAACGACCGCCTGCAAGTGGGATTGATGGTTGGCTACAAATACGGCGACACCCTGAACCACTACAGCGGCGCCGACATTTATACTGAAGCAACCAACGAAGAGGAGAAATACAACACCTTTAAACTTGCCGCATACGGACGCTACACCTGCATCAAATTCAACAAGTTCGGAGTCTTTGCAGAACTACAGGCCGGAATGAACAAAAGCAACGGAACAGTACATATCGCCTACCTTGACGACGCTTCCTTAGACCAAGACATCGACAAAGGCAAGACCACCGAACTCTTCGCCAAAATCATACCCGGACTGAGCTACCAACTGACAGACAAAGTATCCATCGACCTCAACCTCGGCTTTCTCGGTTTCGGCTACAGCCACAAGCAAGTCAAGAAGATGGTGTCCGAAAAAGAAGACATCCACAACACCAGCAGCTTCGGCATGGATTTGCGCACTGGAGGTCTCTCCATCATGGACTTTATGCAAGACGTCACTTTCGGCGTGAACATCGCATTGTAGCTCGGTGAGCTGTGAACTGTGAACGGTAATCTGTGAACAGTAAACAGCGGCTAGGCAATCTAATACTGAACTATTTCGTCGCAGTGTTCTGCAACTCATAGACGATGTGGTATGTAGCGCCATAGTCCATCGACATGGAAGAATTCCATATCAACTGCTGCGGGTCGAAGCCGATTGGATCGTGTTCCATCGTGACAAGCATTCCCGACGGCACCGTGAGTTGGTTGGCATCCAGCTGCAAAGAGCCATTATCGTCAAGAGCCGCACGAGTGTTATAGACCTCCAACGACGTTCCCGACATTACGAAACTGCCCTTGACAATCAACGAGTCCTCCGACGTTTCAGAAGGTTCGATGGTGATGGAACCCGTAAACGATTCGGGCGAAGACTCCGATTGCTCGCCATTAACATACACCGCAAGCTTATCTACATTCAAGTTGTAGGAACCCACAAAGCGCAAAAGTTCCTCATTCGGTGCAGGAGGATTGTCGGGGTTGTTGTTACCATTGGGAGTTTCCTCCTCCTTTTCGCAAGCCGCAAAAGCGCAAAGCGACAAAACAAGTAATAAAGCGATCTTTTTCATATTTTTTAGATGTTCAGATGATGAGATATTCAGATGTGCAGATAATTAAAGTTTGAAAATCTTTTCAACTATCCCTATTACTGTAGCGGTATCAGCAACGGCGTGGAATCATTTCCATCTTTTGGAAATTGCACCCGAAAAAGGATTGGGCGATATCCAACCTCCGTCAATGCATACAACTTACTTTCATCAAAAACCACAACGCAATCCACACGAGAATGCTTGCCTCCTGCCACAAGCGTTCGCACTATTTTATAATCCGCGTCATTCCTTTCAATCTCATAAATGCAAAAATACGGCATCGGTTCATCGGTTTTGCCATCCTTTACGACGCCCTGCAAACGGATTTTGTTTCCGCTCAGTTTCCCACACTGCAAACATGCTTCCATTGGCACTTCTCCCAATTTATACCCATGAACAATGGCATCACCCTCATAGGTAAAAAACTCCGTTTCGCTACTTCTTAGCACACATTTACCAGAAAACTTCTTTGATTTCATGCTCGCACACGAAACGAAAGCAAATACAATCGCCAAGCAAGACAGCAATTTAAATATCTTATTTATTTCCCGAATCCAATCCATTTTCACAAAATGCGATAGTGCAACTCTATAACATAAATAGTCAATAAATTGCAACAATTTGTGTCACTATTTTTCGATTTTATAGCCTAATGACTTTGTGTGCAAAAATACAAATTTTCCTCAAAAGTCCAAGTGTATTTGCACTTTTTGAATAGTCCTCTATTCTTCGCTTAACGATAGAGAGAATAGACATTAAAATTAACCATAAAATCTCGAAGCAATTCAAAACGACTTCGAAAAAATCACTATCTTTGCAAAGTGATATCTTTCACGCTATGGGCTCTTTTTTACCCCAATCCAGTGAACCATTTTCGGCGACGCCATTCACAATGAAAAATCGGACCGATAACGCCATAAAGTTAGGGACCACTGAAATAAATTGAAGCACAAGAAAGGGAATGTTGACAAGAACAGTGAACTTTTATAGCTATAGGGAAATGAAACGATCTGTTTTGATATTTGTTTTGATTTGTTGGGCTGTGTCTGGCATACATGCCCAATCCAACGAAGATTTGTCTTTTGCAATAGAGGAGTTTGTGACACATATTAGCGATAGCGGGAAAAACAGCAGAAGGGTTTATTTTTGTATCGCTTACCATCCTCATGACGTACAGCAGACTCTTCCATTTAGAGTCAACCGGCTCAAATGCAAATATTTCTTTATTGAAGACTTGGAGAAAATCAAAAAGCATACAGACCAGTTTTTCACAATAGAGTCGCCTATTCGTCATGGTGACACCGTGGATTTTCTTTTTACAAATGTGAGTATAATCAGGAGGAATGGAGAGTATCTAGTTGAAGCAGAATGTCGAGGTTTATTGCCAATCGTTCCTGATGTTAGAGTCATCAATGGTCCAGACGGGGAAAGGACTATCCAATCCCGTATTATACAAGTAAACAAAAAAGGTATTTTTCGCAAAAACGAACTATAATATAGAAATTCCAAAGACAATCGCCTAAAATACTTCGATGCAAAATATTATGACCCGACCTTGTTGACCTCATAAACCGAATGTCCGCATTGTCACGAGAACGATTTTCGGACAGTTAAAGCGTCATCCAAAATCTTAATTTTTATAAATTTTAACCAAGTGTCGGCGTCGAGGCGGTTTTAACTTAAAAATTCTTAAAATTTTTGGACAAAAGTTGTAATACATTGGTTTATAATATTTTACAATAATTTTGAAAATTACACAAGTTGTTGATTTACAATATTTTAAATCGAGTTCATCGAAGGATCACCGAAGGATCACCGAAGGATCACCGAAAGATTGTTGTAATATATTGAATTACAATAAATTAAACTGTTAAAATACAACTAATTAATTTTCAGTAATTTGCAGTATTTCAAAATAATAAGCATTCAGTTAAATTTACTTAATTTTTTGTGTGATAAACAAAAGCATAATACCGAAAATAGCTTGCAAAGAGTTGTAGCACCGAGAATGGGGAAAAACAATCCAGACTTAAACCAATACAAAACAAAATTTTAGCCGTGCAGAATATTCACGTTAACCACTATAAATCAACACTTTGAGCAATAAATAAAATAGTCGGTATCGGCAAAGGCAGATTTCGCTTTAGTAAGTGAGGATTCGTTCTTGCAGTTAAAGAGGCCAAAAACCGTAGAGCCACTGCCCGACATGGCGGCGTATGTTGCGCCACAATCGTATAGTTGTTGCTTGATGGCGGCAATAGCGGGATGAGCTGGGAATACAGAACCCTCAAAATCATTGACAACCTTTTCTTTCCAGCTATCAACAGGCTGACTTAGCGCCGCTTTCAAATCCACTGGACTGATGTCGGTGCGCTTGTCGCGTGGTACTATGCCCGAATAGGCCTCCTTAGTGCTCACTGCATCCTGCGGCTTGACGAGCAAAAGCGTGTAACCCGAAAGATTGACCGGAAACGGTTCCAAGAGGTCACCAATACCCGTAGCATAAGCCGGCTGATTGTCGATAAAAAAGGGACAGTCGGCGCCGAGACGGGCTGCAAAAGTACGCAATTGAACGGAGGACAACTGCAACGAAAAGAGTTCGTTGAGCATCTTAAGTGTGAAAACCGCATCGGCGGAGCCACCACCCAAGCCAGCGCCGAAGGGGATGTTCTTTTTCAAATGAATAGCGACATTGCCCACCTGATTAGGGAAATTTTCACGCAAAATCTTATAAGCCTTAACGCAAAGATTGTCGTGTGGAGCGCCAGCGATGGGGATGCCATCCTGGGAGAAGCTATTGATTTCGGAGATGTTGATTTCCAGCTCGTCGGTCAAAGGAACGGGCAGAAAAAGAGTTTCGAGGTTGTGGTAGCCGTCGGGACGCTTGGAAACGACATGAAGTCCGAGATTGATTTTGCAATTGGGAAAAGAAAGCATTTATCAAATTGAGAATTGTTTAGTTTAGAGTTTAAAGTCAGTTAAGAGTTAAGGTCAAGGTCAAAAGTGGGGACAAAGGTACGAAAATTAATTGACATAGTGATTAGTGAAGAGTGACTGGCGAATAGTGATTGGGGATTAGGATAAATGGGAATTTCTGCAATTTATAATAAATACATAATAAAAAACGATTTTTCTTGTTATTTAGATTAGGTTATATTGTGTAATAGCCTATTTTGAATTGAAAAAAGGACTCAAAATAACAGGGAAGATATTGTGCGGCACGCTGTTGGGACTCTACATCCTGATTGCGCTCTGCAACTTTTCCTTCGTGCAGTCGTACCTAGGAGCATTGGCAGGGCGATATGTATCCAACAAGAGTGGCGGCACGGTGGAAATCGGATCCTTGCACATCAACCCGTTAGGGCATGTGGTGTTGCGCAACGTGTTACTAGTAAATCCCGAAGGAGACAGCATCACCAATGCAGGCTACATAGGTTGCTGGTTTACGGAATTTCCGTTCAAAGACAACCATCTAAAATTCAGCAAAGTACAAATAAAGAACACCTACTATCACTTGGGTTTCAGCGATATCTGCGGACAAATCAACCTATACTACATCATCGACGCCTTCCGCACCGAATCAAAAGAAAGCACAAAACCAAAGGCCCCGTTTGTTGTAGATGCAAAGGAATTGATATTGAGCGACGTACATTACAAACAAGACCTAAAAGGCCACTCTTACGACCGCTACGCCAATGGCGTGAACATCCAACACATGGATTTTGAACACATAAAGGCCAAGATCAAGAACATCAAGGTGGTGGAAGGCGACGTGGACTGTCGTTTTGTGCGTTTCCAAGCCGACGAATGCTCAGGTTGGCACTTGAAAGACCTTTCCGGCGACGTACAGGTGAACAAGCAAAACATCCGCTTCGACAACATGGAACTTACCACCGACAGCACCCACATGCTCTGCGACGTGATGCTGAAATACAACGGTTGGGAAGAGATGCAGGACTACTGCAACAAGGTGAAGCATTCGCTTATAATGAAACCCGGCACGGTGCTGTCGATGAGCGATGCCGGCTATTGGGCGCCCACACTGTGGGGAATGGACGAACGCATCGAGATGGAGGGCGTATTCTACGGCACCATCTCCGACCTCCACGCCGACGAGGTGGAGATAGCCTTCGGCAATGAGACACATCTGCACCTAAACGGACATATCGTAGGATTGCCCCATATCGACCGCACCACCATAAAAGCCAAAATCACCGGAATGCACACCACCTACGACGACCTTGCCGCCGTGAAGCACCCCGACCGCTACGATGTGCAAGTGCTACCGCTCATCAAAACACTCGGAACACTGGACATCAACGCCCAGATGGATGGCGGGTTTCACGACTGCACGGCAGCGGTGGATGTGAACAGCAACGTAGGCAACATCACAGGCGACTTTTGGATGAAACGCCCCGACAAACAGATAGAGTTTGGAGGCGTGATGGCATCCGCCAACTTCGGGTTGGCAAAGTTGCTGCCCAACGAGTACGTTGACCGAGGCGGCTTTGAGATAGACATCAACGGCAAAGGCACTTCGCTGCAAGATGCCGACGTCAAGGCGTCGGGAAAGCTGCACAACATCGCAATCGCCACGCTGAAAGGCGACAACAAAGAATTCAACACGATAGACGCCGTAGAACTGGACGCCACACTGCGCAACGAGATTGTGGAAGCCGCGGTGAAGGTGCAAGACTCCTTGGTGGGGCTAAACCTGAAAGGCAACATCGACTTGAAGAATGGCTACGCAGGCTCCTTGGACATGGCCTTGGACAACTGTCATCTCGACCAATTGATCGAAGGCGGCAAAAGTCCACACAACTCGGTAGTTTCCACCAGAATGCGCACCGATTTCAACATCAAGAAACTGGACGTGGAACACAAAAATACCGGACTTCGCGATATGGAAGTCAACGGATTCCTCGCCCTTTCAAACACACGATTCAAGCTAGACGACAAGACTGGGTCGCTGATGAACCTTTCGATGAACGTGAAAGAAAACGCACGTCGGAAACATCTGACATTGAACAGCGATGTGCTAGACTGTTCGATGGACGGATATTTCGACTATGAAGACCTTCCATTGATTGTCAACCATTTCGTAGCACAATATTTGCCCGAATACTACAACCGACAAGAGCGGACCACGGCCGAAGAATACGAAAACATCTGCGACGAGTCATTCAACTTCACGGTATCTTTGCGCAACAGCGAGAATTTGCTTCGCACCTTCGCCCCCGAAATAGCCATAGCCAACGGCACCACTATTGAAGGAAGCTACAATTTCACCGAATCGATGCGACTGCTGGTACGGAGCGACTCGATGCAGTTCAACGGCATCCACCTGCAAGGCCTGGACATGAACGCCGCCACCTTGGGAGACAAATACCGAATCAATCTGGAATCGGACAACATCGCCACCAATGGAGCACCACTTTTCGAAAATCTGCAAGCCATACTCTTCTGCGGTCGAGACGACTCATTTCTGAACATTGAATGGAACGGAGAGCAACACGACAACCAAGGCATTTTCCACCTACACATGGCAAGCGACACATCGGGCAACCGTATAACGCTGGCACAGTCGAACTTCCAGATGGGCAAAAGCAGCTGGGACATCACCTGTCCCGAAGGCATCTTTTTCGCCGATGGAGAGCTCTCTGTGGCCGATTTCCTTGCTGAAGGCGACGAGCAGACCTTGCTGCTCAACGCAACGTTGGAGGCCGACAAAGAAGGCTGGGCGCGCATCGACTTCGACAACTTCTCCTTCGACAGCATCTCGCAGCTTTTCCTGCATGGAAACAATCTGAAACTCCACGGATGGCTGAACGGCACCGGCGAGGCACATCTGGAAAGCCACGACAGCAAGATAGCATTCCACGGCGCCGACCTCGACCTACACATTGACAGTTGTGCGCTCAACCAACAACCATTAGGGAAAATCGACCTGACCGGAACATGGGACCAGGCCGAAGGAAAACTAACCGCCTTGGTGGCTTCGCGGCTGGAGCAGGCTGGCAAAGTGCTTCATCCCATCGCCGCAAAAGGATCGTTGGAGCAAGGCGAAGTGACGGCCGACGTAACAATCGACGACTTTGAGTTGGTGGCGTTGGAACCCCTTGTGAGTTCGTTTTCCTCACATTTCGAAGGTCGTCTGGGTGGAAAACTCAACATCAAAGGCAAGACCTCAAAACCCGTCATCACGGGAAAGGCGCAGCTGAAAGACTGTCAACTGCTGGTTGATCGCACTGGTGTGGAATATGCCATCAACGACAGCATCGCATTTGACGGCAAAAAACTCACCTTCAACAACTTCAAGATCCTCGACCCCGAAAAGAACCGCCTTACCTTGAATGGCGCAATCAACTACGCCGACCTCAAAGCGCTTAAGTTCAATCTCGACGCACATTCCGACAACATTATGTTGTTGGGAGCCAAAGAACGCGCAGATGATTTCTACGGGAAGCTATACGCCTCACTCGACGGCAAAATTACCGGAGACATAGACAATATCCAAATTGCAGCCTCGGCACGAACCAACGCAGGAAGCGAGGTTGTAGTACCCATGAACCAGAACAAACAGATAGCCTCCCAAAGCTTCATACATTTCGAGTCGCCCGAAGACATCCAGACCATAGACCTTTCCGAGGCGACAACAAATGGGAAAGAACGCCAAACACGCCAAGACAACAATCAAAACAGCCATCTGCAATTTGGATTGGACGTGACCGTGACACCCGACGTAAAGCTACGTATGCCAATGGACTTCACGCAAGTAGGCATCAACCTCACCGCTTCGGGCAACGGAGACCTGCAAATCACAGGCGGCAAAGACCTGACGGTGGTTGGAAACTACGAACTTGAAAACGGATCCATCAAACTCAACTTGCTCTCGTTGGTAACGCGCAACTTCACCATCGACCCCGGCAGTGAAATCGTCTTTCCTGGATCGCTCTCAAACGTCCGTTTCAACATTAACGCAGCCTATTCGCAACGCATCAGCACCTCATCGCTGACAGGCTACACCAGCAACGAAACAGCGCAACAGCGCGTGATGGTGGAAAACGTCATCATGCTTTCGGGAACATTGCAGAACCCCACAGTGAAGTTCGACATCCGCCTGCCCAACGCCGACCAGACGCTGAGCGAGGATATCTTCTCCTACATTGACCGCAGCAACGAACAAGAGATGATGAACCAGACCATCTCACTGCTGCTGATGGGACAATTCTACAACGGCAATGTCACCGAAAACTTCGACAACGGAAATTTGGGTGAAACAGCCTTGGCAAGCGGCTACAACATCGCCGCAAACACACTCGCCAACACGGTAAGCAACATCGTGCACTTCGTGGACTTCAACTTTGGTTACAAAGCCGCCACGGGACTCACGAGAGAACAATATGACGTGGATATCCGCAAAGAATGGAACAAGTTCTATTTCGAGACCTCGCTAGGTTACGGCGGCGAGTCGCGCGAGCTGGTGGAAGGAGAGGCCACCTCGAACCTTGTGGGCGACGTGCTGCTGGGCTACAAAATCAATCCGAAGCTCCACCTCTTCGCCTTCAACCGCAGCAACACAAACGACTACACTCGCGTGGATTTACCATACATCCAAGGCGTAGGCCTCAAGCTTACCCACGAATTCAACAATTGGAAAGACCTGTTCAAGAAAAAGCCGGCAGAGAAAACTCAACCATGATAAACCCGATATAAATCACAAAATGCCAAACAAAAGTCCAGACCCCAATATATCCTCGCCCCAGCAAAGCATGGAGCAACAACTTTCGAACGATGGTTTTTCCCCATCAAAAGAGAAAGTCTCCTCAACCATCTATTCGCTCAAAAGCAACGTCATCTTCATCATAGCCTTGGCGCTGTTCTTCCTTTTGTTTTTCATACTCTATACACCCACCTTTGGCATTGACGAAAACGCAACCGTAGCCTGGAACAATTCCAAAGACTTCTGCATTCCCATTCTGAGCTCCATCGTATTGGTGTGCGTGGCAGTTTCGCGAACCTTGCTCTGCATCTTCACACGACGCAACATGATCACGAAATTCGAATATCTCGTGTGGCAAATCGTCGAGGTAATCATCTCGGGACTCTTCTCGGCACTATTTCTCGCGCTCTATTTCAAGGTTGTCTATTTCGAGATATTACCGCGCACCCTCGCAGTATCGGTAGGCATACTCATCTACCCCTATTTCATATATTGGATATTGGTGGAACGGCATGCGCAGGATATCCGACTCCACGAAGCCAACAAAGCCATCGTAATGCTGAAAAGCAACCAAACCGACGGCCCCGACGTCATTCGATTCATCGACGAAAAAGGGAATGTCCGACTTATCGTGCCCGCCGAGCACGTCATCAGCATTGAATCCGCAGGAAACTACGTTACCATTCTTTATGAAGACTCCGGAAAACTGGTCCGCTTTGCCTTGCGCAACACACTCAAAGCCATCGAAGGACTCTCCAACAGCCTAATCCGCACGCACCGATCCTATTTTGTGAACCTGCATCACATAAAACTCTTACAGAAAGACACTTCCGGCGTATTTGCCGAAATCGACACACCAGGTGTCGATCCAATTCCCATTTCCAAAAACTATGCCGCAGAGGTGGCACAACGCTTCTCAAGTCAAGGATGAAGCGGAAATGCTTATAATTGTCAATAATCAATTCTAAATGAAACGTTTTCTCATACTTTTACTGCTTTGCGCCACATTGATAGGCATTGGCGCCACAAGACATCCCAAACGCAAGGCCGTCGTCAAGAGCGACCCACGCATCGACTCCATCACCTTTGCCCGCGCCGAATGGCAGAACGACACCCTTGACGGATTCATCCTGCACCGCCACCAATTCAAGTTCCAGCCACTCTTTGCTTCACCCCAGAACATCTGCTATATTGAACTGCCACCAAACTCGCCACGCAAAATCTTCTTTGCAGCCGACACCATCCTCACCACGGTATCACAACAGGCGCAGCACCACGACGCTTTGGCAGCAGTCAACGGCTCCTATTTCGACATGGATTTAGGCAATCCCGTCTGCTACCTCCGCATCAAAGGAACTGCTTTGGGCGAAAACACACCCAGCGCCACCGACTCCATACACCGAAAATACTACCAATACGCCACCATCGTTCTGCAAAAAGGCAGACCCGTATTGATTGTTCCCGACAGTAACCGTCTGTGGGAAGACAGCCTGAAGCACGCCAACATCATGACCGCAGGTCCTATGCTGCTCTACAAAGGCACCACAGTGCCACAGCGCAAAGACCGCACCTTTGTGACCAATCGACATAATCGTACCGCGCTCGGCATCAAGGCAGACGGAACAGTGCTGCTCATCACCGTTGACGGCAGATTCAAGGGCGAAAGTGCCGGCATGACACTCAACGAACTCGCCACCACGCTACGCTGGCTGGGATGCGTCAACGCCATAAACCTCGACGGCGGCGGCTCCACCACACTCTACGTCAAAGGATGGGAAGAAAACGGTGTGGTGAACTACCCCAGCGACGACGGAAAATTCACCCACCAAGGCGAACGCCCCGTGTCGAATACCGTGATAATCAAATAGCATAAATATGCTTATATTACGATTATATATGATTAATAATCAATTTGTTCAAAAAAAAACAGAAATCAAAAAAAATTTAAGTATTTTTGCAATGTGCTATGGGACATATCTGAGTAAAAAGAATCCAAAAATACGCTGTCCCAAATTCATCCCATCGACTGGTAAAAAAAATAATATAACATCAACCATCAAATCAATTTTATTATGAAAAAACTAATGTTTTTATGGGCAGCAATGCTCTCTGTCGGATTCTTTTGCGCATGCAGCGAAAAAGAAGAATACACCAACGACGATCCTCAAGCAATTGAACACAATCCATTATTTGAGAAATCCTATAATGGAAGTTATCATGTGTATGGACAACAGGGGACCGAAAATGAATGGCATAATTCATATTACCTACACTTCGATTTCATCACCGACACCACAGTAGTATTCAGTGGTTCTATTTGGCATTCTGGCGACATCATCATTAAAGACATTTATAAAGTTGAAGAATGGAACGACACAATGGCATATTCATTTTCCGACAATGAAGGCATCATCTATGGCAAAAGACCGAGCATCTGGAACGGTGAAGAAACGTCAATTCTACTGGGTGTCAACGATTCATTGCAGTTAGCAACCCGCAACAAGGGCCTGGTTTCGTTAGCCCTACAATAAAACCGACAGTCATAAAAAAGCGGAGCTTTGAGCCCCGCTTTTTTTATGTTCGATAATCATCGCTTTCATTCACACACCACTTCGTCCACAAACAGCCAAGCCTGCTCGCCGGCGCTGGTGTGCCACGTGGGCATCTTGCCGAAATTGTGTACCGTGATGCGCACATAGCGGGCTTGGGCATTGCCTTTGACTTGGAACAGATTTCTGTTCTGCTCCTCCTGCCGTTGTTTTTCGGGAGGAAACTGCGTATTGGTCGTTTTTCCAAACGCCACATAGCGTTCGCCATCAAGTGAAGTTTCCACTTCAACGGAAGCGGGATAGAAAATCCAGGCACGCATACTCTCCAGACAATCAACGCCAACGGTATGCACCGGTTTTGCTGATAAAAGGTCAACAACCACCTGCATGTCGCCCGTCCAGCCTTGCCAACCTCCAATGCGGAAATTGGTGGAAGCGTAGATATGGTCTATTAAGCCTTGTTCGCCGTCCTCGTAATACTGCGGATCGGGTTTGGTGAGGTAACTCAGTCGGCGGTCAGTAACAAATCGCGTTGCAACATGCTGCATTTCGGGACCATATCCGAGCGTGGAATTATAAGCTATGGCACGCACAGTCTGGTCGGAAGCAAGCACGATAGGCTGCTGATAAAGCATTGCATTCGTGTCGGGAAGCGAACCATCGAGGGTGTAGTAAATCCTTATGTTGCCCGACTGGGCGAAGGCGGGCATTGAGATTTCCAACGTATCCATTCCCTCAAAACGTTGTTCCCAACGAGAGAACGTCGGTGCCGGGAGCATCCGCAGACTGTCGTCAATGGAGACCTGCGTAGCGTCGAGGAAATGCTCCGCTTTCATGCTCCAATCCGAACCTGGATGCCAGAACTTGCCCACGGGAAAATCCGATTTGCGGATCACCAAATCGGTTCCACCGTCGCGATGGATGACAGCCTCCTTGAAGAGAGGTTCCACGGTGACATACTCACCACTTCCCGGACAGACGGGATAGAATCCCAACGCACTCATCACATACCACGCGCTCATCTGACCACAATCCTCATTGCCGCAAAGTCCGTCGGGCCGAGAAGTGTAAAGTTCATTGAGGACTTTGTGAACCAAAGCGCTGCTCTTTTCAGGCTTGCCTAAGAAAGCATAAAGATAGGCGGCATGATGAGAAGGTTCGTTGCCGTGGGCATAAATGCCAATCAATCCCGTAATGTCGGCCTGATTGCGTCCCGAAAGGGCGTTCTTCGACTCAAAAAGCGTGTCGAGGAAACGCTCGGCAGCCTCTTTTCCACCCTGCATCTCAATCCAATGGCACACATCGTGAGGCACATAACTGCTATATTGCCAAGAGTTGGCCTCCGTGAAATGGTTATTGACTTCGGTGGGATCAAACGGAGTGATGAACGCACCGTTGCGTCTGGGATGCATAAACCCCTCAAAAATATTTTGATACGACTGCGCGCGACGGCTGTACAGCACATAGAGGCTGTCGTCTCCCAATGCCTTGGCAAACTGCGCGATGCACCAGTCATCATAGGCATATTCCAAAGTCTTGCTCACCGACTCGTTGTCAATGTCGGCACAGAGGTAGCCCTCGGCGGCATAGCTGCGATGCGCCTCCGTGCGGTTGGAAGTAGCCACCATCGCCTCAAGCAAAGGACGCTGGATGCTATCAGGCACCAAACCGGCACGGTAAGCCTCCAAGATAACAGGCACAGCATGGTACCCAATCATACAATGCGTCTCGTGAGAAGCGAGTTCCCACATGGTAAGTTCGCCCCCCTGACGGAACTGCTGCAAAAAAGTATAGACAAAATCCTGCGTGCGCTGCGGTTCCAGCAACGTCAGCAACGGGTTGAGCGTGCGGTAAGTGTCCCACAGAGAAAAGACCGTATAGATATTCCTTCCTTCGGGAGCCTGATGCACATTCTGATCCATTCCACGATAGCGTCCATCAACATCGCTCCACAGATAGGGAGCCGTAAAGCAATGATAAAGTGCGGTATAGAACACACGGCGTTGTTCCTTGGAAGCGCCTTTGATTTCCACCTTCGACAAAGCAGACTCCCAGATGCTGTCTGCTTGGTGGCACATCACCTCAAACGATTCATGAGATGCAGCATTTAGGTTGGCGAGTGCGCCTTGCTGGTCGGTTCCTGAAATGGCGACATAGACATCACACGCATTCACCTCCTCTGGCAACCAGACTATGGCTTGTGTTCCATTGGCACGATATGCTATAGATTCGTAAGGCGCCTGGATGGCAAAATAGCAATGCTGGTCGGGATTCCAAGCGTTGCTTTCACGGGAACCCAGAATCAAATCCTTTCCTTCAGCAACAATCCGTCCGGCAATCAAGCGGTCGCGATGGTTCAAATCAATCACAAAGCCATGCTTTTCACCTTTGGGAAATGTGTAATGATGACAAGCAAAACGCTCGTTGCAAGTCAGTTCCACCTTCACGCCGTTGCGTTGCAGTTTCACGGCATAGTAGCCAGGATGAGCCTCCTCGTCTTGGTGGGAGAAAGTAGAAAGATAGTCCTCGTGACGGATGCTGTCGGCAGGGAAATCCTGGTCGGAGAACGGCATCAGCAGCACATCGCCATAGTCCTCACACCCAGTACCACTCAAATGCGTATGCGAAAAGCCATAGATAGTGTCGTCGCTATAATGATAGCCGCTACAGCCATCCCAACCGCCCTGGCGAGTGTCGGGACCAGGCTGAATCATTCCAAACGGAACAATGGCTCCTGGATAGGTGTGGCCGTGCCCATCGGTGCCGACAAAAGGATTGACGTATGAGGTAAGCCGTTGTTGGCAAGCGGAACAAAGTGCCAACAAGCAAATTGACAGAAGGACTTTTTTCATATAAAGTGACTAGTGATTGGTGATTAGCGACTGGGGGTTATGGAGTTATTTCTTCATCTTCACCAAAGCGGCGGCTCCCAAGATAGCCACCTCGTTGGCGTTGAGTTCCGACATGCGCACGTCGCAGGAACCTTCGTAGATGTTGAGCAGGTGTTTCTTGAACGATTCACGCAAAGGTTTCATCAACGGTTCGCCCACCTTGGTGGGACCACCCATCAAGAAGATTGCTTCAGGAGCGGAGAAAGTAACGGCGTTTGCCATGGCAAGACCCAACAGATAGCCCGTCTTTTCATAAGTAGCCAAAGCCACAGGGTCGCCAGCGTTGGCGGCGTCGCCAATCATCTTGCTGGTGATGTCCTTATCTTCCACAGAGGGAGCAATCCATCCAAACTTGGTTTCCTTACTGCCCATCTCCTTGCGCAATTCGCAGAAAGTCTGTACGATGCCACGAGCCGAAGTATAGGTTTCCAGGCAACCTTTTCTTCCACAGCTGCACTGGCGACCTTCGGGAATGAGGATGTTGTGACCCAACTCACCGGCACCGCCCGTAGAACCGTGCACCAACTTGCCATCCACCACAATGCCGCTTCCGACACCCGTGCCCAACGTGAACATGATGAAATGCTGCATTCCCTTGGCGCCGCCATACACCAATTCGCCAATAGCGGCGGCGTTGGCGTCGTTACTCAGCACCACAGGAACTTCCATATATTTATGAATCTCCTTGCCAAAATCCAACACACCCTTAATGGTCAGGTTTGGGGCGTTATCCACACATCCTGTATAGAAATTGCCATTGGGAGCGCCGATGCCGATACCATCAATCTCCACGCCCTGCTCGTCGAGCATTGACTTTATCTCCGCCATCATGTCCTTTACGTAAGGTTCCAGCTGTGTATAAGCGTTTGTGGGGATATTGCGACGCAAAACAATCGCGCCATCACTTCTTACGAGGCCCATGTCGGTATTGGTGCCTCCCATGTCGATTCCAATAGTGTATGTCATAATCAATTAATAATTAAGAATTAAAAACAAAAAACATTTTGAATTACCTGACCATTTACGCTCGTAAAAGGCCACAACAATTCATAGTGCAAATATACAGAAAAAAAGTGATTTGAATATACTCTTAAAAATCACTATTTTTTCGTAACTTTGCAATCTGTGAACTGTGGACAGAGAACAGTGTACCGACAACACAATTATTTTAACATCACATTAGACACATACGCTCGTAAACCATTGATTATTATTGAATGACAGAACAAACTATAGAAAAAATATTTTCGCTTGAAGAAATCGACTACGCTCGTTTTTGGGGTACCAACGACAAACTCTTGGACTTTGTGAGGGTGCTTTTCCCTAAAATCAAGCTTATCGTACGCGGCGAAATGCTCAAAGCCATTGGGTCGGAAGAGGACATCAACTGGTTTGAAGGCAAGTTCGAAGCCATGAAAGTCTATTACGACAAGTTTGGCCGCATCAACGAAAACGCCATCATGCAGATTGTCGAAAGCCAAGGCTCGTCGCCCGAAGCCGAGACCAACGACGAAATTCTCGTCCACGGCCGCGACGGACTGCTCATCAAGGCCCGCACCCCCAACCAGCAACGCTTGGTGGATGCCGTCAAGAAAAACGACATGGTATTCGCCATAGGCCCTGCCGGCACAGGAAAGACCTATACCGCCGTGGCACTCGCCGTACGCGCACTCAAGAACAAAGAAATCAGACGCATCATCCTCACCCGCCCCGCCGTTGAAGCCGGCGAAAACCTCGGCTTTCTGCCAGGCGATTTGCGCGACAAACTCGATCCCTATCTCCAGCCACTCTACGACGCTTTGCGCGACATGATTCCGCAGCAGAAACTCCTCTCCTATTGGGAAGACAACACCATCGAAATAGCGCCACTCGCCTTTATGCGCGGTCGCACGCTCGACAATGCCTTCGTGATTCTCGATGAGGCGCAAAATGCCACCGCATCTCAGCTCAAGATGTTTCTCACCCGTATGGGTCGCAACGCCAAGTTCGTCATCACAGGCGATGTAACCCAGATTGACCTGCCACGACATCAGTCCTCCGGACTCGTGCAAGCCACCCAGTTGCTCCGCGACATCGAAGGTATCAGCGTCATCCAGCTCGACAACAGCGACGTCATCCGCCACCGACTCGTAACACGCATCATCCGCGCCTACGAGCGGCAGGAGAATGAATCAAGTGAACAGTGAACAGTGAAATTATAGATTCGCAGATTTTTAGATTTACAGAATCCGAACATCCGAAATTGTAAACATCTTAAAATCAACATTTCAACAAATCAACAAATCTACCAACTCTCAACTCCACAATGTCCATCATCCTCTCCATAGAATCTTCCTGCGACGACACCTCCGCGGCAGTGCTTCGCGACGACCGCATCCTTTCCAACGTCATCGCATCCCAGAAAGTACACGAAATGTACGGCGGCGTGGTGCCCGAACTGGCATCTCGTGCCCATCAACAAAATATCGTACCTGTCGTTGACGCAGCCATCGCCAAGGCAGGCATTCAAAAAGAACAGATTGACGCCATCGCATTCACACGCGGACCTGGCTTGCTGGGTTCCCTAATGGTGGGCGTAAGCTTCGCCAAGGGGCTCTCGCTCTCGCTCCACAAGCCGCTCGTTGAGGTCAACCACCTCCAGGCGCACGTGCTTTCGCATTTCATCAAGAAAGACGACACCAGCGTCGTGCCACAGTTTCCCTTCATCTGTCTGCTCGTCTCGGGCGGACACACGCAGATTCTGCTGCTCAAGAGCCATTTCGACATCGAGGTTTTGGGTTCCACCATCGACGACGCCGCAGGCGAAGCCATCGACAAGGCCGCCAAAATCATGGATCTCGGCTACCCTGGCGGACCCATCATCGACCGACTCGCCAAGGAAGGCAATCCCGACGCCTACCACTTCGCCACGCCAAACATTCCCAACTACGACTACAGTTTCAGCGGCATCAAGACATCCTTCCTTTACTTCGTACGCGACGAACTGGCAAAGGATCCCAACTTCATCGAGAACCACAAAGCCGACCTCTGCGCCTCAATCCAGAAAACCATCGTCGATTTCCTGCTCAAGAAACTCGAAAAAGCCGTACTCCATACCAACGTGCGCCAGATAGCCATTGCCGGAGGAGTCTCGGCCAACAGCCGTCTGCGCGAAGGCATCACCCAACTCGGCGCCAAGCACCATTGGGACGTATTCATCCCCGAATTCCAGTTCTGCACCGACAACGCCGCCATGGTAGGCATCGCCGGATACTTCAAATACCTTCACAACGACTTCGCCGACATCTCGCTGCCCCCTTATGCAAGAGGATAACTTAACTGACATTTTGCAACAATAAATTGATAATCAATATAATTATTTCACACTAAGAAAACCAAGAGGTGTGCGTCTTACGTCAAATGTCCTATGTCTTACGTCCAATCACATTTCACAGCTCACCGACCACAGACCACAACGTTTCACGTTTTGCGCAACGTCCTCTTGCTTGTACTACTCCTCAACTGCCCCCGACT
This sequence comes from Candidatus Colimorpha pelethequi, assembly GCA_018064245.1. Classification (GTDB taxonomy): domain Bacteria; phylum Bacteroidota; class Bacteroidia; order Bacteroidales; family P3; genus Colimorpha; species Colimorpha pelethequi. Next base: position 3,296 of record JAGHVO010000003.1, on the reverse strand, counting down.
CCATGCTCAAGACATACACTTCTCACAAATTGACATCAATCCCGTAGCACTCAATCCCGCTTACAATGGCTTTTTCGACGGCACCGGCCGCTTTGCCCTCGCCTACCGCACCCAGTGGTCATCAGTCAGCACACCCTACCAGACAGCCCTCGCCTCCGGCGAATTCTCACTCCATCGCAACCCATATCACCGCAGCGGATTCAACCTTGGATTTATGCTCTACCGCGACCAAGCAGGCACCCTCAACTACGGAACCACCGCAGGAAACCTCATCATCAGCTACTACCACTCGCTCAACGGACGCAACAACAACTACCTCTCTTTCGCTGTAGAAGCAGGATATTGCCAGGCAGGATTCAACACCGACGAAATAGAATTCTACGACCCCAACGAGAACATTGACCAGACTAAGACCAACTACCCCGTAATAGGAGCCGGCATTGCTTGGTTTTACCAGCCCAACACCAACCTCTACGCAAAGGTGGGACTCTCCGCCCGAAACCTAAACCGACCCAACATCTCCTACCTCTCACTCGACCAGACACGACTCCAGCCGCACTTTACCCTCTACTCTCGCTTCGAATACCGATACAACCAATCCATCTCCATTCTTCCCGTCGCAGCAATCCAATACCAGCAACCCAACAGCGAATTTCTCTATGGGGCAGATTTGAAATACTACATTGACGAAAGCGCCCAGCGGATGCTAAGCCTTTCGGCAGGAATACTTTACAGAAACAGAGATGCCCTTGTGCTCAATTTTTCGGTTGACTACAATGCTTTCATCTTCTCTATCAACTACGATGCCAACCTCTCCAAACTCACCCCTGCCACCCACACCTTCGGCGCCATAGAACTCGCCCTGGTCTATCGACTTTCAAAAACCTCAACACGACACAAATCACTTCCTTGCCCTGTAATGTAATACAAATTACTGATATATTGAATCTTTTGTTCCACACTCAAATTCATCTCCATGGCTCAAATCAACAAACCAACAGTTCCTCAATTCAACAATGTAACGGCTTGCAGAATCATCGCACTGCTACTCCTATTCGCTGCCACCTGCGGCCGACTCACCGCCCAGACATACAACGTGAGCCATATCGGACACGCCATCAACACCAAGGGCAGTGAATCAGGCGCCATAGTCCTTCCCGACTCCACCATTCTTTACGCATCGGTGCAAAATCCGCAGGAACTGGGAAACTTCCTTTCCATTGACGCCGTCTTGCAACAGATATACCAAGCCAAACTGGACAAGAACGGACGTCCGCAAGAAGGGACACCTTGCAACTGGGGAATGAACAGCTTGACAAAGAACACCTACAACATAGCCTACGACGACCAGAACGACATGCTCTATTTCACCTACTGCTCGCCCGACGCCGAGCAACTCTCGTGCGATCTCTATTCCATGCAGCGACAAAACGGCACCTGGAAGCACCCCAAACGCCTGCCCGGATCCATAAACCTCAAAGGCTGCACCAACACGCACCCCGCTGTAGGCCACCTTCACGACGGCACCACGATTCTTTATTTCACCTCCAACCGCTCAGGCGGACTCGGCGGCTATGACATTTGGTACACGCTGTACTCCAACGGACAATACTCAACTCCCGCAAACCTCGGCGCGCCCGTAAACACCCGCGACGACGAAATCACGCCGTTCTATCACGACGATTCGCAGACGCTCTATTTCAGTTCCAACAAAGATGGCGGCCACGGCAATTTCGACGTCTATTGCTCCAACGGACAACGCGACCAATACGCAACGCCCGTCAACCTCGGACCTACGCTCAACTCGCCCCAAAACGACAACTATTTCACCGTTTCGCCACTCGACCCCAACATGGGATTCCTCGCCTCAAACCGCAGCGAGTCGTACTTCGTAAAAGACTCTTTCTGCTGCAACGACATCTACATCTGGCACCGCACCTTTGACAAACCGACACCTCAAAAAACCGAGATCGTAAAACAAGAAAAGCCGGTACAGCCTGTCAATATCACGCCAAACCAACAACCCATCCGCTCCCTCTTTCCCATCAAACTCTATTTCCACAACGACCAGCCCGACCCACACTCAGACAACGCAGCCTCTAAGACCACCTATTTCCAGACCTACAACCGATACATGTTCCTGCGCGACAAATACAAGGAAGCCTATTCCAACATTCCCGACTCGCTGCAGCGCGACTCCATCTACAAGGCGCTCGACTATTTCTTCGACCACGAAATCAAGAACAACTGCGACCGCTTTGAAGCTTTCATCGACATGCTCGCCGAAGACCTTCGCGCCGGTCACACCGTATGCCTTACCGTGAAAGGCTATGCCAGTCCGCTACACAGCGCCGCCTACAACGACGCGCTCTCAAAACGCCGCATCTCCACCATCGTAAACCAAATACGCGAATGGCGCAACGGACGCCTCAAACCCTACCTCGACCGTGGCGCACTCAAAATCAAGCAACTGCCCTACGGAAGTTCGCAGGCTCTGAGCAACGTTTCGGCAGACCCACGCGACCCCAACTCGGTATATAGCCCCGAAGCCGCCATGGAACGCCGCATCGAGATTCTTGACTATAGCTACGAGGATTAAATAAAAGCCATATTTAAATCACAGATGTCAATAATAAACTAACATTAGCATCATTCACTCATTAAATGGAATATATGGTTCAACAAAAGATTAATTTTAGTCAAAGAATTCAGGAATTACGAGATTCCTCTCCGCTTGATATTCCGTCAAAATTGGTGGAATTTGAGCTCCATGATAAAGATTCTGCATATGAGGTATTCGATAAACTGAGCGAGCAATTTCAAAAGGAGGATTTGATTGATAGTATAGTTAATCCATCAATTTGTACCATTGTTGATGGTGTCCTTGCCATGCCTTGTTTTAAAGGCGCAACAAGAAAAATGGGATTGAGTGCTCAAAGGATTATTAATGAATGCAAAACCTTTAATTACGATGCGTCATTATCATATCTGATGCCGGATACGCAAACAGAAATGAGGAATTTTAATGATTATGCAACATCCTGGGCGCAAGATAATAGAAATAATTACGATCGAAAGAAGTATGAGAACACTTCTGAGATGGGAAGATATAAAGCGCAAAGAATCAAAGAAAATGGTGGCCGTGTAAACATGGAAGACGAATACCGCCTGACACGGGATATTTCTGGTAGCCGTGCAGGATCTGATAAAAGGAGAAATGATCCCCAAAATACTCATGTTGCGGAAACAGATCATATTATTCCTCTGAAGACAATTTTTGAGGAGGTACAATCAAA